>JBDLJD010000102.1:0-16064 GCA_039714495.1 Thermodesulfobacteriota bacterium | reverse complement strand
TTGGCCCCTTGACCCCTTGAATCCTCGACTCCTTTTTTATTGTCATGAAAGAATGAAAGTTACCTGGGTTTGCCGGCAACAATCAGTCTGTTCTATTCACTATAGATCGGGAACGCCTCGCACAGTTCCCGGACCGCGCCGCGTACCCGGGTGATGACCGCCTCGTCCCCCACGTTCTTGAGCACCTCCCCTATCATTCCGGCAACAACCGCCATTTCCGCGGTCTTCATTCCCCGGGAAGTGAGGGCCGGGGTACCCGCACGCACGCCGCTGGTAACTGCCGGGCCCAGGGTGTCAAAGGGGATGGCGTTTTTGTTGACAGTGATGCCGGCCTTTTCCAGGGCAGCCTCGGCGTCTTTGCCGGTCACGTTAAGTTCGCTCAAATCCACCAGCATCATGTGGTTGTCCGTTCCCCCGGAAACCAGGGACACACCATTCTCCATCAAATACTCGGCCAGGGCCCTGGCGTTCCTGACCACGTCAGCCTGATATTCCGTAAAGCCTTCTGAAAGGGCTTCCTTGAAAGCCAGGGCTTTGGCCGCAATGACGTGCATCAGGGGGCCGCCCTGAATACCAGGGAAGATGTGCTTGTTCAAATTGGCGCCGAATTCCGATCGTGCCAGGATCATGCCGCCCCGCGGTCCCCTTAAGGTTTTATGGGTGGTCGTAGTGGTGAAATCCGCGAAGGGAATGGGCGATGGGTGCAGTTCCGCAGCCACCAACCCGGCGATGTGGGCCATGTCCACCATCAAAAGAGCACCCACCGATTTGGCGATTTCGGAAAAGGCTGCAAAATCGATAATGCGCGGATAGGCACTGGCGCCGGCCACGATCATCCTGGGCCGGTGCTCTTGGGCCAGGTCGCGCAGGGCATCGTAATCGATGGTGCCGGTTTCCTTTTTGACCCCGTAGTGTACGAAATTGTACAGTCTGCCGGAAAAGCTGACCGGGCTCCCGTGGGTCAGGTGGCCGCCGTGGGCCAGGTCCATTCCCAGGATGGTGTCTCCGGGTTTAAGGGCGGCAAAATAGACGCCCATGTTGGCCTGGGACCCTGAGTGGGGCTGCACATTGACATACTCGGCATTGAACAGCTGCTTGGCCCTTTCGATGGCCAGGGCTTCGGCCATGTCCACGTATTCACAACCGCCGTAGTACCGTTTGTCAGGGTAGCCTTCGGCATATTTGTTGGTCAGCACGCTGCCCTGCACGGCCATGACAGCCCTGCTGACGATATTCTCGGATGCAATCAGCTCCAGGGTGAATTTCTGGCGCTCGAGTTCCTTTTCGATAACCTGTCCCAATTCGGGATCTATTGTATTGATGATATGATGGTCCAAACTGCTGTTCTCCTTTTTTGCTACTCAGAAATAACGTCTACCCTTCTCTGAATGCCAACGCAATTTACAAGATTTTTTATCACGAAATCACGAAAAGACGAAAACACGAAAAGCGCTACAATTTTTTTGTGATTTTAAAATTTCGTGCTTTCGTGATTGATTCCATTTTTTCACGCCCTCCAACCTACCGTTTGTGTTTCATTCAGGATCAGGCGCTGGCGTTTGCCTTTCTGCAAACTCAGGAAACCGGATCGATCATATCGAATTTTTCCAGGCGCAGGCTGTGGCGCCCCCCTTCAAAAGGGGTCTCAAGCCAGGTCTTGACAACCTCCTTGGCCAGGATGTCGCCGATGACGCGCGCCCCCATCACCAGGATGTTGGCGTCATTGTGCTCACGGCTCATCCGGGCTGCAAACAGGTCGCCGCACAGGGCAGCCCGCACGTGGGGAAAACGGTTGGCCACCATGGACATCCCCAGGCCGGTGCCGCACATGAGGATGCCGCGGGAAAATTCTCCGCCGGAAACCGCTGCCGCCACCCGCATCCCGAAATCGGAATAATCCACCGAAGCCTCGCTGTCCGGCCCCACATCCTCAACCGTCATCCCCTGCTCCTCGAGAAATGCCTTGATTGTCTCTTTCATCTGGAATGCGGCATGATCGCTGCCGATGATGATGCGCCTGTCCTTGTCGTTCATATGCCTTTTCCTTTGAATCATGTGGGGCTGGCCACTGCCCCCAAGGCCCATATATAGCCCCCAAAAGCATGGCAAGCAACCAGATCAAGTGTAATTAACTGTTTCTTATGTATAGGTTATGGCCTGATTCCGCAAGGGAAAAATTGGGCCGGAACACCAGAGGACAGAGGCCGGAGGACTGAGCCGAAAACAGAAGTCAGAAACCACAAAGACACAAAGGACACAAAAAAGATCCATTACTATGGGGCAGAAGGTAAGAAGCCAAGAAAGTGAAAAGATGAAGGGTGGTCAGTAGTCAGACCCAGAAGCTAGGGCCAGAGGATGATACAGAGCTGAAGCCCTGGCCTACATGCCCATTCCTCGAATCAACTATGTAGCACAGGGATTTATCCCTGCTGGGGCTGGATGCATTACACCAATTGCCCAGGATCAAACATCCAGAAAAGCAGGATGCCGGATATCAGGAATACTTCAATAAAAAGTGACAACTTTTAATCAGGACTTGACCACCACAAAGGCACAGAGGACAGAAAACGCCAGGAAAATATCTGTTAAATATTTCTCTGTGTGCTTTGTGTCTTTGTGGTGAAAAGAATTACCGATCAAGGTATGAATTTCTTGAATATCAAAGTGGCATTGGTGCCGCCGAAACCAAAAGAATTGGACATAGCATAGCTGATCGCTTTTTCCCTGGCCTTGTTGGGGACATAGTCGAGATCACATTCATCGTCCGGGGTTTCGTAATTGATGGTGGGCGGAATGATGCCGTGGTGGATGGACAGCGCACTGAACACCCCCTCGATGCCGCCGGCCCCGCCCAAAAGGTGTCCGGTCATGGATTTCGTGGAACTGACGCACAAGTTGTGAGCATGCTCCTTGAAAACTTTTTTAATGGCCCGGGTTTCGTACAGGTCGTTCAGGGGGGTGGAGGTGCCGTGGGCATTGATGTATTCCACGGCATCGTAAGTGATGCCGGCATCCTCGATGGCCGCCTGCATGCACCGCACGGCGCCGTCGCCGTCCGGAGAGGGAGAGGTCATGTGAAAGCCGTCTCCGCTCATGCCGTACCCGCCCACTTCGGCATAGATGGTGGCGCCCCTTTCGAGCGCCGCCTCCATGGTCTCCAGAATCATGATGCCGCTCCCTTCGCCGATGACGAACCCGTCCCGGTCGGCGTCAAAGGGGCGGGACGCCTTTTCCGGATCGTCATTGCGTGTGGAAAGCGCCTTCATGGCATTGAAACCGGCAATGGCCGTCTCCGTGATGGTCGATTCCACACCGCCGGCAATCATAGCGTCTGCCGCACCGAGGCGAATCAGGTTGCAGGCGTCGCCGATGGCGTGGCTTCCCGCGGCGCAGGCCGTGGCCACGGAGGCATTGGGGCCCTTGGCGCCGAAATGAATGGAAATCATCCCCGGCGCCATGTTCCCGATCATCATGGGGATAAAAAAAGGAGTGACGCGTTTCGGACCCTTTTTGTCCACAATGCGCGTGACCTCCTCCAGGATATGGAGCCCGCCCAGGCCGCAGCCCGTCAAGACCCCCACCCGGCTGGAATTGGATTCGTCAATAATCAAGCCGGAATCCTCCATGGCCATGCGCGTGGCTGCGATGGCATAGGCGATAAAGGCCGATGTCCGTTTGGCTTCCTTCTTGGGAAGGAATTCAGCAGGGTCAAACCCCTTGACTTCGGCGGCGATGCGGGTCGCGTATCGCGTGGCGTCGAAAGTGCTGATCTCGCCAATCCCGGATTTTCCCGCACACAGCGCCGGCCAGGTTTCTTCCACACCGATGCCCAGCGGTGTTACCAGCCCCAGCCCGGTGATGACAACGCGTCTATCCAATGGCCCTCCCTTTCCTTTTAGTACCTAATTTATTGAAATCGCATCATGTTTGCATAGGATCTTGGTTTCGGATTCACCGGGTTGGATGTAAAAAAATACTAAATTCTAATTCACCAAACTCTAAACAAATACCAAATCCAAATGTTCAAATATGCAAAACGTAACAGCTGTGCAATTTTCGCATAGCGTTTGGCCCTATTGCCGTTTATGTGTTTGGTATTTTGATATTCGATATTAGAATTTCCGGTTCATCCGGATTGGGAAAAATTACTGTTTGGCAATATAGTCCATGGCGTCCTTGACGCTCTCCATATTTTCCGCATCCTCGTCAGAGATGTCGATGTCGAACTCCTCTTCCATGGTCATGATCAGTTCCACCAGGTCCAGGGAATCCGCACCCAGGTCATCCACGAACGACGCCTCAGGAACCACTTCACTCAAATCAACACTCAGTTTTTCAGCAATGATCTTTTTAACTTTATCTTCGATAGACATGAACCCTTCTCCTTTGATGTTATTACATTCCTTTTTAATTCGCTTGGTTTGAATATCCAATAATCAACATCCAATTTCCAATGATAAAGTACCTGCAGGGCTGAAGCCCTGGACTACATAGCGTGACGCAAACGGCTTTGTAGTATGGGGATTTATCCCTGTCGGACCATGCGCTACGTAATGAATATCATCTGCATTGTCCTTATCCTGATTGCATATCCTTGGACATTGATTATTCGTTATTGGATATTGGCTATTCTTCCTTAATGCTCGATACAGTTAGGTGTACATACCGCCTGAGATATGAATAACCTGCCCGGTAATGTAGGCGGCCTTGTCCGAAGCTATAAATTCCGTAAGCCCGGCAATCTCTTCCGCCGCACCGGCCCTGCCCAGAGGGATCATCGCCAGCATGGCTTCCCTGGCCTTCTCGGGCAGGTCGGCCGTCATGTCGGTTTCCACAAAACCCGGGGCCACGGCATTCACGGTGATGTTACGCGGCGCCAGCTCCTTGGCCAACGACTTGGTCAGCCCGATGATGCCCGCCTTGGAAGCGGCATAATTGGCCTGGCCCGCATTGCCCATGGCGCCCACCACGGAGGTGATGTTGACCACCCGGCCGTAGCGCTGTTTCATCATGGGCCGGGCAGCGGCCTTGACGCAATTGAACGCGCCCTTCAGGTTGGTCTGGATCACATCGTCCCAGTCCTGTTCCTTCATCATGACCACCAGGCCGTCCCGGGTGATGCCGGCGTTGTTCACCAGCACGTGCAGACCGCCGTGGTCGCCCACGATTTTTTTAACGAACTTGCTCACCTGTCCGGTCGAGGCCACATCCACCTGTTCGAAGCTGGCGGTACCGCCGGCCGCTTCGATCAGCCGGGCAGTTTCCCTGGCTGCGGTGTCGGCGGCATTGTAGTTGAAGCAGATGTGGGTGTCAGGCCCGGCAAAAGCCAGGCAGATAGCGCGCCCCAGCCCCCGGGACCCGCCGGTTACCATAACAATACGTTTTTCCTGGTCGCTCATGACTCCCTCTCGAACAGAATGTCGGCCACCTGGTCCATGTCGCTGATGACGCCCTTGGGACCGCGCGCCAGTTGGTCAAAGGCCATGGCGGCAAAAAGGTCGTCCACCTTGCCCTGGTCGAGGTTGCCGGTCCCCTGCAGAACCGTGGGGATCGCCGCGGCCGCGAGCCGGGCCACTTCGGCCGCAAATATCCGGGACATAGCCGTTATCTTTTCAGCATCCCGATCGCCGGCCTTTTGCAATCGGTCGGCCTTGCGGGCAAAACCAACACCGATCTCCACTTGGGCCATGAGATCCGCCAGCTGGAACATGACATGCTGGCTGCGGGTCAGCCGGTTTTCGTGGGCCACGTCGATGAGCTGGTTAAGGGCGTCGGCAGAGAGGCCCAGCAGAACGCCGCCCACTTTTGCACCGCCATCCTCCAGGGCCTGCATTTCCCGGCCCATGGCGCCGTAAAATTCGCCTTTGGTCTTGCGGGTCTTTTTCCAGCGGAAGGTGCTGATGATATTTTGCTGGATTTCGCTGGTCCCCTCGTAGATGCAGGTAATCTTGACGTCCCGCTTGATTTTTTCCACTTCGAATTCAGAAATGTAGCCGTAGCCGCCCAGGGCCTGAATGGCATCGTCGGCCGCCCGGTTGGCAGATTCGCTGGCAAACAGCTTGGCAATGGAGCCCTCCACCTGGAGGTCCTTGCCCCCTGCGTCCAGCTGCATGGCAATCTCTTCCATGAAGGCGGTGGCCGCCTCCAGGTTAACCGCATGGGGTACCACCAGCTTGTGGGTGTAGCCCTGCTTTTCCGACAGGGGGGCGCCGAACTGGATGCGCTCTTTGGCATACTGGATGGCAATATCAAGGGCCGCATCGCCCGCCCCCAGGGCCATGGCCGCCACCATCACGCGTGTGTAGCCAAACACCTTGTTGGCCTGTTTCATGCCCTGCCCGGGAATGCCGCCGATCAGGTTCTCTTTGGGGACGAATACGTCCTTGAAGGTCAGCGGTGAGGTGTTTGACGCGCGGATGCCGTGCTTTTCCTCGCCCTTGCCCTGACCAAAACCCTCGGCGCCTTTTTCCACCACGAAAAAGGCCGGTCCTTCAGGCGTTTTGGCCAGTACGGTTACAAAATCGGCGTACCCGCCCGTGGAAATAAACTGCTTGGTGCCGTTGATTACGTAGCCCGTAGCTTCGCCATCGTCTCCCTGAACCGGTTCGGCCTTGGTGGCAAGGGCTGCCAGGTTGCTGCCGGCGCCGGGCTCGGTGACCGCATAGGCCACCAGGGATTGCCCTTCGACAATGGCGCCCATCCAGCGCTGCTTCTGCTCTTCGGTGCCGCCCACGATAATGGGGTCCGCCCCCAGGTGGATGGCAAAAAAGGCCGTGCCGACCCCTAAGCAGATGCGGGCCATTTCACGGGTGACTTCGCAGCAGTCCCTGGCGCCGCCGCCCATACCGCCATATTCCTCCGGGATGAAAAGCAGCTGCAGTCCGATTTCAGGCCCCAGCATTTCACGGATGATCTCTTCGGGAAACAGCTCCTTCCTGTCCAGCTCGAGAATCGTCTCCTGGGTGAGAAGCTTCTTCCGCAGCTGAATCACCATATCGATGACCATCTGCCGCGATTCAAGATCCAGTCCGTACAAGTTCATCTCTGCGCCATTTTGATCTGTTACCATGGTTGCTTTCTTTGCTCCAGGGCGTTAACCTTTGTTAACCGTTTTTAATTCAACCATCAGCACAATCCGGCCTTTCAGATGCATGAGGGCTTCAGAAGCAAGGCGTCAAGGTTGAAGTCGTAAGAGAAAAAATCGCCGCGCTTTTCTAATGCAGAAAATTATTCGTCGGTTTCTATTACCGTCCGCCCCTTGTAGGAACCGCAGCTCGGGCAGGCATGATGGGGAAGAACAGCCTCTCCACACTGGGGGCAGGTTGTCGGGTTGGGTGCGGCAACCTTCTGGTGGGTGCGCCGTTTATCCCTTTTTGATTTAGATGTTTTTCGCTTTGGTACAGCCATGAGTTGTCTCCTAACTATCTATTTATATTTAATAAATTCTATTTTACGCTTTGCTAAAATAGTGAGCACTCTAGTAATTGAAATCATTTGAATTGTCAAGGACTTTAAGACCTGATCTTCATTTTGTCCAGTTGTGCTCTGCTGCCTTATGTGGTATGGAGGTCCTCCTGTAGGTCAGGCGATATGGGTTGGTCAATCTAACCAATGGTTAATTAAAGGTATTTTTTCATCGGGCGCTTGCGCCTGACCAGGCTCCGGGATGGTGGAAAATCTTGCCGCCCTGTGTTAAGGTGAAACTATACTCGGGTTTCGCGCCCAATGCTGAAACCCGAATTACTAGTTACTAAGCATTTTAAACAAGCATAACAAGTCATATGGTGATTTAAATGGTTGATATCATTACGCGTTTTCCTCCAAGTCCCACTGGGTACCTCCATGTAGGCGGTGCCAGAACAGCGCTTTTCAACTGGTTGTATGCCCGTCATACCAACGGCAGGTTCGTGCTGCGCATCGAGGACACGGACACGGTCCGTTCCACCCAGGAATCGGTGGACGCCATCTTCGAGGCCCTCGAGTGGCTCGGCATCGCGTGGGACGAAGGGCCTTATTTCCAGAGCCAGCGCTTCGACATCTACCAGGAATATATCGACAGGCTCGTGGCTTCCGGCCACGCCTATTACTGCACCTGCAGTTCTGAAAAGCTGGAAGCCATGCGGGCGGAGGCCATGGAAAAAGGCGGCAAGCCCAAATATGACGGCACCTGCCGCGACCTGGGGCTCGGAAAAAGCGACGACGCCGTGGTGCGCTTCAAGGCGCCCCTTGCCGGAACCACGGTTCTTGAAGACGTGGTCAAGGGCAACATCGTGTTCCAGAACGACGAGTTGGATGATTTCATCATCTGCCGCAGCGACGGCACGCCCACCTACAACTTCGTGGTGGTCATCGACGACATCACCATGAACATCAACACCATTATAAGGGGGGACGACCACGTCATGAACACCCCCAAGCAGATGCTGATCTATAAGGCGCTGGACGTGCCTTTGCCCACCTACGGGCATGTGCCCATGGTTTTGGGCGGCGACCGTACCCGCCTGAGCAAACGCCACGGGGCCACCTCGGTCACCGCCTACCGCGACATGGGGTTTCTGCCGGACGCTTTTATCAATTACCTGGTGCGCCTGGGATGGTCCTTTGGCGACCAGGAATTTTTCACCCGGGACGAGCTCGTCGAAAAATTTACCCTGGAAAACATCGGCCGCTCCGCCGGCGTGTTCGACCAGGAGAAGCTCCTGGCCCTTAATGCCGAACACATCAAGGCCACGCCTGTCAACACCCTGGCAACATTGTTGATCCCCTTTCTGAAGCAGGAAGGCATCGAAGCAGAGGAAGGCGTCTTTGTGGAAAGCGTCATCGAAACCCTGGCGCCCCGCTCCAAGACCCTCAAGGAAATGGCCCAGGACGCGATTTTCTACTATGCCGACACCATCGCATACGAGGAAAAGGCAGCCAAAAAGTTTCTCAAAGCCAAAGCCCTGGAACCGCTTGACATGCTCGTGGCCAAGCTGGAACAGATAGCGGATTTTACCGAAGCCAACCTGGAGGATGCATTCCGGGCGGTCATGGAAAAAAGCGGCCTTAAATTGGGCAAGATCGCCCAGCCGGTCAGGGTGGCCCTCACCGGACGGACCGCCAGCCCGGGCATTTTCGAGATCATCGCCATCATCGGCAAGGACAAGGTTTTGGACCGTCTCAGAAAGGCTGTTGACTTTATTAAAAACAAATCCGAATCCATGGAATAAGGAAATAAAGGGAAGATGCAGGCGGATTTGTTTTTACTCTTGACTCTCCCTTGCCTTTTTAATATTTGGGGCTTATATTTGATTTTTGCCAGAGTTTGCTGAGGGATCGTCTAGCGGCAGGACGACGGGTTCTGGCCCCGTTAACCCAGGTTCGAATCCTGGTCCCTCAGCCAAAAAACCCAAAAAGCCCCGGCAGCATGCTGCCGGGGCTTTTTTATTTTAAAATATTGCTTGCGCCGTGAAACCCGGCCTCTCTTTTGTTTCACTGGAGGTCCCTTTCACTGATGGGGAGGCCCTGTTTTTCCAGCACTGCCCGGATAGGGCCATATGCCGATGCCGCCTGTTCGCTAAAAGGGTATAAAGCCAATTCATCCCTTTTTCGTGCTTTTCAAAAACAGCTATTTTGTGGTGATTTATACTTTTTTGCGACAATTAATGTGTCATAAAAACTTATTTTGCGACATAATAACTTGACTCCATTTCATGTGATCATAAAACACACCCCATATTTATCTTGACATAGATTAAAATAGGGGTGTATTTTATACTTTCCTGACAAAAGTCTTACTACGGTGATCCCATGCGACGATTAATGGAAGAACAATTAGCCCGCTGGCTGAATAAATCACGAAGGAAGCCCCTCATCATTCGTGGCGCTAGACAAGTGGGCAAATCCACCCTGGTACAAAATTTTTCCCGGATGCAAGGTTTGACACTGGCCGAAATAAACCTTGAAAAACACGAAAATCTCAACAAAATCTTCAAGACTAAGGACCTCGACATTATCCTTCCAGAGCTGGAACTGCTGGCCGGAACAAGTCTACACCAGGAAAACACCCTGCTGTTCCTCGACGAAATTCAAAGTGCACCCGAAGCCATTGCTGCATTGCGCTATTTCTATGAAGAGATGCCTCAGTTACCGGTTGTAGCCGCCGGTTCTCTGTTGGAATTTGTTCTTTCAAACCACGATTTTTCCATGCCGGTAGGACGGGTGGAATACCTTCACATGGGCCCCATGACATTTAAGGAATTTTTACTGGCCATGGAAGAAGATATGCTGCTGGCTTACATGGAGGAGTTCCGGTTTAGCCGGGCGCTACCACAAACTGCACATAAAAAATTGCTGCAGAGGCAGAGGCAGTATATATATATAGGCGGGATGCCGGAAAGCATTCTCGTCTTCCAGGAAAGCAGGAGTTTGTTAAACACAAGAGATATTCATCACTCCATTATTCAAACCTATCAAGACGACTTTACAAAATACAGCCAGGGTCCAAGCTTGAGCCACATCCATACCGTTTTCAATGCTGTTTCGAGAGTCGCAGGGGATAAAGTTAAATATTCGAAAATTGCGAGGGAGGACAAAGCTAAAAATCTCAAACATGCCATTGAATTATTAACCATGGCCCGGCTTCTGCTCCCGGCCTTCCACAGCAATAGCTCCGGCATACCGCTTAAAACCGGAATCAACCCCAAGATCTACAAGCTTTATTTTATAGATATCGGCCTGCTGAATTATCTCAATGGACTTGAGTGGGCCCACATAGCAGAGTTGGATGAACGTACCCTGCTAAACGAAGGTGTCATTGCCGAACAGTTTATCGCTCAACACCTAGCCTACCGGTTCGAAGGTCTTGAACCGCCTGATCTTTTTTATTGGTTAAGAGAAGGTAAAACCGGTAATGCAGAAGTTGACTTCGTCACATCTTCAGGCAAAATAATCATCCCCATCGAAGTCAAAGCTGGAAAAAGTGGCAGCATAAAATCTCTCCAGCAATTTGCCATCGATAAAAAAGCAAATTTAGCCTGCCGCTTTGACCTGAATCCACCCAACGTTCAGGATCTAAGTTGCCGGACCAGGCAAAAACAGCAGGTTCAGACAGCTAATTATCGATTGGTATCTCTGCCGTTATATATGATTGAAGTGTTGCCTTGCGTATTATCGCAGGCCTTGAATGAAACAGAATTTGGAATCCAATAGGTTAATTTGGTACGGTCTCCAGAAATCGTTTTAGAATGAGGGTGAGTGCCTTTGTGGTAAGATTTAATTGGTTTCATTGTGTCACAAATTTTTTTGCGACAAAAAACCATTTCCCAAGTAGCCTTGCACTAACCGATTGCTAACCTACTTCTTTTTTAATTCATCTCTCATTTTGTCCCCATCCGACAATACGCCATGTTAGCCTCCTGAAAACAATTTAAAAAAGGAGGCAACCATGAATACCATCACAACATTTTTAACGGCAGGCAAACTGGCCCGTAAACAGTCGTACAAAAACTTAACCCTGTTCCCCCTTTTGGCACCCGAGGCCGCCGCACCCGACTACCTGACCCTGGAGCAGGCCCTGGAGCAAAGCCTGGTTGAAATTTCGGAACTGGACCAGGACGGCAGCGTTCCCGAACTCCGCCTTATTAATAAAGGTAAACAAAAGGTCCTGATCATCGAAGGCGAAGAGCTGGTGGGCGCCAAACAGAACCGCATCGTCAATGCTACCTTTCTGGTGGCTGCTGCCAGCAATACAATCATCCCGGTAAGCTGCGTCGAGCAGGGGCGCTGGCGCTACGATTCGGACCGATTCGGTTCCGGCAAGAAAATGATGCACGCTTCCCTGCGCCGCAATCATCAGGTAAGTGTACGGGAAAGCCTGAAACAGGGCCGCGGGTACCAATCCAACCAGGGGGAAATCTGGGAGGATATTTCCGCCAAGCTGGACCGCATGAAGGTGTCCGCCCCCACCCGGGCCATGGCCGACGCCTATGACAGCTATGCAGACAAGCTCTCTGACTATATTGATAAATTTCAGATTATTGACTGCCAGATCGGTGCTGTCTTTGCCATTGACGGTCAGGTGCTGGGCCTGGAGAGCTTTGGATGCAGCGATACATTCGGCCGTTTTTTTGAAAAGATCGTCAAGAGCTATGCGTTGGACGCGCTGGACAGCCGAAAATCGACGAAATCCAAATCCGTGACGCCGGAAGCGGCCCGCCGCTTCATTCAATCCGCCTCCAAAGGCAAAACCGAACGTCACCCCACCCTGGGCCTGGGTGAAGCGGTTTCCATTGAATCGCGGGTGGTCTCGGGTGCGGCCCTTACCGAAGAAAGCCAGGTGATCCACTTGTCGGCCTTCAGGAAGATCAAGGGTGATTCATCCAGGGGGGTGAACTATCGCAGATATTCGGAACGTTACCGCCGTCGGCGCACAGTTTAAAACTACTCAGACACGGATTTCGCGGATTGCATGGAGTTTATGCAAGCAATGAAAAGAATCTTTGTGTCCTTTGTGTCTTTGTGGTTTCAGATCCGGGCCAGCGGAAGTATGGTCCCTATATTGACTACATAGTTCATACATAGCAATTCATGGTTGTTATTACCTGGTAATTATAGTATATACCAAAATTCAGCACATGCTCATTAATAATCAGGGCCCTTATTCAGCAGTTAGCCCTGATTTTATTTGTCCAGGGTTGGGGAGTTCAATGCGCGGTGACCAGCTTTCCAGACAGTGGCGGATCATCCGTCAGATCGAGGCCAGCAAAACCGGTCTGACAGCCATGGAAATAGCCAACCTGGGCAACGTGTCCCTGCGAACCGCCTACCGCGACCTGGACGATCTGCAGTATGCCGGTTTTCCCATCTACACGGACAAGGGTGAGCACGGCCAGCGCTGGAAATTCATCGAATCCTATAAGGCCACTCTGCCTGTCCCGTTCACCTACACGGAACTCATGTCCCTGCATTTGAGCCGGGACCTGTTCAAGGTCTTCCAGGGGACTGTCTTTGCCGAATCCCTGGAAACTCTTTTCGATAAAATCCTGGCACAGCTTGCACCCGACACCCTGACCTATCTCAATAAAATTCAGTCCACCTTTCACATGGGGATCCGGCCTTACAAGGATTATAAGCGTTTTCGGGAACTTATCGCCCAAGTCAATCAGGCTGCCCTGGACCGGCGCTGCATTGAAATCGCCTATCAGCCGCTCAAGGATGACGCGGCATCCTTGCGCAAGGTTGAGCCCTATAAAATCTGGTTTTACGAGGGCACCATTTACATTATCGGGTACTGTCACCTGCGCAACCAGATTCGTACCTTTGTGCTCGACCGCGTTCACATGTTGAACATGCTGGATGAACCCTTTGAAATCCCGGATAAATTCGATTTTCAACAGTACATCCGCCACGGCTTCAAGGTCATGCACGACGAGCTTTACACCGTACGCATCATGATCAGTCCGGGCTGGGCGCGCTACGTGGGTGAAAAGATCTGGCACGAAAGCCAGATGATCCAGAAACACCTGGACGGCGCCATTGAAATCATCTTCCGCGTGGCCGGCCTGGATGAAATCAAGCGCTGGGTTCTGGGCTTAGGCCCGGAGGCTTTTGTCGTAGCACCGGAAGAATTGAAGGAAATGGTCCAGGCAGATCTTGAAAGGTCTCTAGAACAGTACCGCCAAGGCACATTGTTTCAGGCAATAGCGCCAGAGGAAGATCTCAGCAACAAGACAGAATCTTCTTAGACCCTTTACATGGTCAAAACAGCGCTCTAAGGCTAATAAACAGCCCTAAATATCATCTTTTACCTTTACTTTTAAATAGTTACTCCGGTCCGACCCCAGTAAAACATAGTGCTACGAGGAATAATTTTCAGGGCTAAAGCCCTGGCCTACAGCGATAACAGAATGATTATACGTAGCTTATTGCTATACATCTTTTTGCCCGGTCATGTAGCGCAGGGTTTCAACCCTGCCAAAGCGGATTGCGACACAACCTCCTGCGCGGGAATCCAGGTGGCTCTTTCATTGTATCATCTTCCCGCAATTATTGAGAAGTTACTGTCCGACCCCAGCAACGACACAACTAATAGTTATTCTTTACCCTAAAGGTAAAGAATATTATTGACAAATAACATATCGCGCTATAATTTACCTATAGGGTAAAGATAATTTAGGGGCTACGTGGAAGTTACTTTTAGAACAAAAAAGCTGAAAAAGGAATATCTCAAGTACGCAGTAGCCCAAAAAGCCTATGGCCTACAAGTCGCGCGAAAGTACATTGAACGTATCAATATTATAAAACATGCGCGAAATATAGATGAACTGTCCAGGCTCCCAGGGCTGCGGTGCCATCCTCTTAAAGGTGATCGAGAGGGCCAGTTTGCCATTAGTCTGACCGGATTTTATCGCTTGATCTTCACCCTTCATGGCGATGCGCTTGAAATCGCGAATATCGAGGAGGTGAGCAAACATTATGATGATTGATCAAAATATCCATTCTGATCTTGCGATCCCACCAGGAGAATATCTGGAAGAGGTACTAGATGAGCTCGGGATGACCAAAGATGAACTGGCCAAACGTTTGGATCGACCGGCACCCAAGTTGAGTGCTATTTTTCAAGGCCGTAAGGCCATCACGCCGGATACAGCCTTACGGCTGGAAAAAGTTGTTGGTGTTCCTGCTCATATCTGGACCGGGCTGGAGTCTGATTACCGTCTAGCCCTGGCCCGCATTCAGGGGAAAAAAGAGCAGGAACAACTGAAGGCTGAATCCAAATATGTGACGCTTTATCGCTATGCCGAGCTGGTCAAAATGGGCGTGGTAAAAAAATATACCCGGCTTGTGGACAAGGTTCTCGCGTTGCAACATTTTTTTGGGGTGACTTCACTCAAAGCAATTCCCGAGTTAAAACGCTATCAGCCGGCATTTCGTGCCAGCTGTAAAACGAGCAAAGGCAGCAACCCGGAGGCGATAGCATCCTGGCTGCGTATGGGAGAAAGGGCTGCCACACAAATTCATTGCGCACCCTTTAATGCTGAAGCACTTAAGAAAGCCGTCAGCAGAATACGCGCCATGACACGCAATGCACCTGAACTTTTTCAGGATACGCTGCAAGACATCCTTGCAGAATGTGGCGTCGCCCTGGTCATATGCCCGCACATGCAATCAACGGGCATACATGGCGCCACCTTCTGGATGGGATCAGACAAAGCTGTGCTCATGATCACAATCCGTTATAAATGGGCGGATATTTTCTGGTTCAGCCTGTATCACGAGCTGGGTCATGTGTTGCTGCACGGACGCAATATGATAGTACTCGAAGGAGAAAATGACCATCCAAAATCAAAAACAAAGGAGGCTCAGGCAGATAAATTTGCTGCGGATGCCCTCATTCCTTTAAAGGAATATAAGGAATTTATTAGAAATGATAGCTATTCCGCGGCTGACATTCAGCACTTTGCCGAGGGTCTCGGAATCGCCCCCGGCATTGTTGTGGGTCGTCTCCAGAATGACGGTATAGTAAAGCCATCATGGCACAATGGCTTGCGGGAGCGCTTTGAGTGGCGCAAGGAACTGTGAAGTCCCAAAATGATGGGGTTTCTCTTAATCCCCGGTGAAACAAAAGACAGATCGGGTCTCACATATAAGACTCCAGAAAAAAATAATAAACAGTTTCATAGGACAGGCAGGATTCTATGAATAAAAAAGGCGATCAGCTTAAAGTGTTCATCACCAACCGTGAGTCTACGTGTGATGAATGCGGAGAAAATCTCGGCCACAGGGCATGGATTACCCTTCAGGGTGAAAAGGGTGCGGTTTGTCTAACCTGCGCCGATCTCGATCATCTGGTTTTTCTGCCGGCAGGAGACGCGGCCCTCACCCGTCGTTCACGCAAGCATTCCAGACTGTCGGCCGTAGTGCTCAAGTGGAGCCAGGCCCGCAAAAGATATGAGCGGCAAGGTCTCCTGGTGGAAAGCGAGGCCCTCGAACAGGCTGAGAAAGAATGCAAGGCTGATGCAAAACAGCGGAAAATGCGCCGCACAAATGCAGCCATTCGCCGGGATGAACTTGACAAGGCGTAT
>JBDLJD010000101.1:0-16179 GCA_039714495.1 Thermodesulfobacteriota bacterium | reverse complement strand
CATGAAGCATATTTCCATACTAGGTTCCACGGGTTCCATCGGCACCAATGCGCTTGAGGTGATGGCCAGGTTCCCGGAGCGCTTCCGGGTGCAGGCCCTGACAGCAAAAGCCAACATTGGCCTGCTGGCCGAACAGGTAAAGAAATTCAGGCCGGCCATGGCAGTGGTTTACGATGAAAAAGGGGCCGAAGAGCTGCAAACACTCCTGTCCGGTGACTTGGAGGTGAGTATCCGTTGGGGCGAAGAAGGATACATAGCCGCCGCAACACTGGAGGCGTCTGATATTGTGGTCGGCGCCATGGTCGGGGCCGCCGGACTCCTGCCAACATTGGCCGCCATCCGATCGGGCAAAACCATTGCCTTGGCCAACAAGGAAACCCTGGTCATGGCCGGGGAACTGGTGATGAAACTGGCTGCGAAGCACAAGGTGCGCATCCTGCCCGTCGACAGCGAACACAGCGCCATTTTCCAGTGTCTGGAAGGGAATCGACGAGAGGATCTTTCGCGTATCCTGATCACGGCTTCCGGAGGGCCGTTTTTCCAGAGGGATGCCGGCACATTCGGTTCCATTCGGCCGTCTGATGCCTTGAAGCACCCCAACTGGGAGATGGGCCGCAAGATTACCATCGACTCGGCAACCCTCATGAACAAAGGTCTGGAGGTCATCGAGGCCAAACACCTGTTTAATATAGACATTTCCAGGATCCAGGTGGTGGTCCACCCGCAGAGCATCATTCACTCCATGGTGGCCTACAGGGATGGGTCGATCATTGCTCAACTGGGCGTGCCGGATATGAAGGGCGCCATTGCCCTGGCCCTGTCATATCCTGAAAGGCTGCCCCTGCAGCAGCCCCTGCCTGACTTCAGCGCGCTGGGGAAATTCTCCTTTGCCGAACCAGACCTCAAGAAGTTCCCCTGCCTGGCCATCGCCATCGAAGCCTGTCAGGCGGGCGGCACCTTCCCGGCGGTAATGAATGCCGCCAATGAAATTGCGGTGGCCGCCTTTCTCGAGGAAAAGCTGCCTTTTAACAAGATACCCCTAGTGATCCAGCGGGCTCTGGAAGACACAGCCAAAACCGGAAAGCCTGTTTTGGGGGATATCATGGCAGCGGATAAAACGGCGCGCCGCCATGCCGCTGAAGTGATCGGCGACTTGGCTTAATAGTAGGAAGTAAGGAGTAAGCAGTAGGAAGTAAGGAGTAAGCAGTAGGGAGAAACTAAGAGCGAAGGGTCGAAAGCCGGAGGCCGGTGGCCAGAGGCCTGAACCACAGAGCTACAGAACACCAGAACGGCAGAGAACGGAGGACCTCCAGTGGGCAGAAGCTTGTAGGGGTAGGTCTTGTACCTGCCTATATTAAACAGACTCCCTGAGCTGGAAGCCAAATACCTGTAGGGGCGAACCTGTGTGTTCGCCCATCAGACGGCGGGCGGATAACGGCCTCCTGAAGAACAATAATTAGACAGGATGAACAGGATTTACTGGATTAAAATAATTTTAACTTGACTGAGCCGGCAGTTGACGGTGCCGGCGTTCGTCCTTATAGTGGAACCATGAGTACTAATATTTTTGCATTTGTCGTCGTTCTGGGTATCCTGGTATTTTTTCATGAGCTGGGACATTTCCTGGTGGCCAGGCTTTTCGGTGTTGGCGTGGAAAAATTTTCCCTTGGGTTCGGCCCGCGGCTGTTCGGGAAGAAAATCGGCTTGACCGACTACCGGGTATCTGCCATTCCCCTGGGGGGGTTCGTCAAAATGGTGGGAGAAGACCCCACATCGGAAATGGATCCCCAGGACATTCCCTTTTCCTTTACCCACAAGCACGTTTTCAAACGCATGCTGATCGTTGCCGCCGGCCCGGCGTTCAACCTTCTGCTGGCGGTGCTGATTTTTTACGGCATTTTTCAGATATCGGGCACTTACATTTTGAAGCCTTCCATCGGCGGCGTGCAGGAAAATTCACCAGCTCAGGCTGCCGGACTTAAGGCCGGGGACAGGGTCATGGCCATAGACGGCACCCCCGTTGCCAGCTGGGATGAAATGGCCGCCTTGATATCCGGCTCCGCGGGAAAGGCCGTGTCCATAGCTATCCAGCGCCCTGAATGGGATGAATTTTCGGTAACCATCACCCCCCAGACCACAACGTCCAAAAATATTTTCGGTGAAGATATCCAGCGTTACATCATCGGCATTTCTTCGGCCGGGGAGGTGGTCAACCAGCGCTTGAACCCGATCGAGTCCCTTACGGAGAGCGTAAGGCAGACGTACAACATCACAAAGCTCACCATCGTCAGCATTGTCAAATTGATTCAGGGCACGGTGTCTACCAAGACCCTGGGCGGCCCGATCATGATCGCGGAAATGGCCGGGCAGCAGGCCAGGGAAGGCGCTGTCAACCTGGTATTTTTCATGGCTCTTTTGAGCATCAATCTGGCGATCATCAATTTTCTGCCCATACCGGTTCTGGACGGCGGTCACCTGTTGTTTTTCCTGATAGAAGCTGTCACGCGACGCCCGGTGAACACGCGCATGCGTGAAATTGCACAACAGGCCGGGATATTCCTCCTGATCATGCTGATGATCTTTGTCTTCTACAATGACATAACGCGTATATTTTCCAGCTAACAGCTGATAGGTCACAGGTCATAGCTGACAGCATGCCAAGCGCTGCAACCGATGGGCTGTGAGCTGATATCTTTCCTGGCCCCTTGGGGCCTTGAAATTCTGGCAATGCAAGCTGCTACGACTGGAATTGATGCAACGACAGGCTTGAGTATGCGAACGCCGTGTGTTATAGCCAGCGGTATTAGACAGAGATGAAATTATAGCGGCGCAGCCGCGTTATATAAAGGATTGTCCCCTGAGGTACGAAGGGCGGCAATCCTTTATTTGGGGAGTGAAATCTCTTTTGTTTCAAGCCGCGGATTATCATATGTTCAGGCTCTCACCCGGTATTATCGCAACAGGCTGAGGGGATTTAGCCTAGGAGAGATTTAATTTATGCCACACCGACTAGAGATTGCCATCAGATCCGACCTGCTGGATGCAGAAGGCAGGGGAATCCGGAAAAAAGCCAAGGACTATTTTGGTATCGAGCTTGACAGCGTGCGGGTGGTCCAGATCAATACCCTGGATGTGGACCTGACACCGGCGCAATGCGACACCATCCGGACGGACGTGTTTACCAACCCGATAACCCAGATATCCGCCTTTGAACCGCTGCCAATCGCATGCGACTGGATCATCTGGGTGGGATACCGACCGGGGGTCAAGGACAACCCCGGCGCCACTGCTATCGAGGCCATCGAAGACGGGCTGAACCTGCGCCTGGGGGAAGAGAGTGCCGTGTATACGTCCAAACGGTACTGCATACAGGCCCCCCAACTTACCTTCGAAGAAATCGAGAAGATTGCCGGCGAACTCCTGGCCAACGACCTCATCCAGCAGTGGAAGATATACAGCAGGGACGATTGGGACCCTTCAAAGGGGGTGGGCATCATTATCCCCAAGGTTGTTCTGGACCATACACCCACGGTGTCGACCATATCCATCGAGAGCGACGCCATCCTGCAGGATATCAGTGATCAGCGGAACCTGGCCCTGAATCCCAGCGACATCCCCACCATACGCTCCTATTTTCTCAAAAGGGACGTGCTGCAGCAGAGAACGGAAAAGGGATTATCCAACCCTACGGACCTGGAATTGGAGTACATTTCCCAGGCCAGGAGCGACCATTGCAATCACAACACCTTCCAGGGTCTTTTTCGCTACAAGAACCTCAAGACCGGCCGTACGGAAACCATCGACAATCTCTTCAAAACATGCATCCAGAAGCCTACCCTGGAATTAAAAGAGAAAATGGATTGGGTGGTATCGGTGCTGTGGGACAATGCCGGGGCAGGGCGTTTCGACAAAGACCACCACTATGTCATTACCGGCGAGACCCATAACTCACCTTCCAACATGGAGGCCTATGGCGGGTCCATCACGGGTATTGTGGGCATATACAGGGATCCCATGGGAACCGGAAAAGGCGCGCAGCTCATCATGGGGAGCTACGGCTTCTGTGTGGGCGATCGGGACTACAACGGCGATCTCAACCCGCGCCTGCATCCGCGGCGGCTTTTGGACGGCGTGATCGAAGGTGTGAGGGACGGCGGCAACAAAAGCGGCATTCCCACGACGTTCGGGCAGGTTCTTTTTCACCACGGCTATATGGGAAAGTGCCTGGTTTTTGTCACCGCCGTGGGCATCATGCCGGCACTGGTAGACAACGAACCTTCGGAAACCAAGGATATTTTCCCCGGGGACCTGGTGGTGATGAGCGGGGGCAGGGTAGGCAAAGACGGCATTCATGGTGTCACCGCGGCCTCGGAAACCTTCTCCGAAAACACCCCTGCCGGACACGTTCAGATCGGCGACCCCTACACCCAGAAGAAGATGCACGACTTCCTGCTGGAAGCCCGAGATGAGGGGCTTATCCGTTTTATCACCGACAACGGCGGCGGCGGTCTGTCTTCCTCTGTGGGAGAAACAGCGTGGTTTTCCAACGGGTGCGAGATTCAACTCGAAAAGGTCCCCCTGAAATACAACGGCCTGGACCAGTGGGAGATCTGGATTTCAGAGTCGCAGGAACGGATGACCATTGCCGTGCAACCAAAGCACATCGACCGCTTCTTCGAACTGTCCCGGAAGCATGCCGTGGAAAGCACCGTCATCGGCACCTACACCGATTCCGGGAAGCTGCACATCACCTATGACAATGAGACGTGTGCCTATGTGGATATCGATCTTCTGAAGGAGGGCTTCCCCCAGTGGGAGTTCGATGCGGTTTGGCAGCCCCCGGAATTGCGGGGGCTGTATGAGCCCGTTCTGAAAGCGCCCGAAGATTATGGCAGCCTGGTGCTGGATCTCCTGGCCGGTCCGAACATCTGTTCCCGGGAATGGATTACACGGCAGTACGATCATGAAGTGCAGGGCAGCAGTGTGATAAAGCCGCTGGTGGGTGAAGACCGTGATGTCAACAGTGATGCAGCCGTTATCCGGCCGGTGTTGACGTCCAACAAAGGGTTGGCTTTCTCCCAGGCACTTATTCCGACGTATGCCTTGGTCGATGCCTACCACATGACCACCTGCACCATAGACGAAGCAGTGCGACGGCTCATCGCCGTGGGCGGCAGTCTCGATCACATCGGCGGCGTGGACAATTTTTGTTGGCCCAGCATCCAGTATCACCCCGTGGACAATCCGGATGGAAAGTACAAGGCCGCCCAGCTGGTGCGTTCATGCCTTGCCCTGCGCGATATTTGCCTGACTTATGGAATTCCGCTTCTGTCCGGCAAGGACAGCATGTACGTGGACGGGCATCTCACCGGCCGTTACGGAGAGACCCATAAGCTCTCTGCCCTGGAGACGCTTCAGTTTTCAACCATAGGCGTGATCGAGAATGTCGAAAAATGCGTGAGCATGGAAAGCAAGATGCCGGGGGACCTGGTTTACGTGCTGGGGACGACACGCAATGAACTGGGGGGCAGCGAGTACTACGAACATCTAGGCTATACCGGCCTGAATGTCCCTGAAGTGCTCCTTGACCAGTTTCTGCCCCTTTACAGGGCCTTAAGCCGGGCCATCGGGGACGAAGCCGTGGCGTCGGCTCACGGTATTTACCGCGGTGGACTGGGGGTTCATATCGCCCTGGTCGCCATGGGCGGCAACCTGGGGATGGACGTGGATCTGGGGTCGGTGCCGGTGGAGGAATCCCTGCGGGATGACATTGTCCTGTTCTCCGAATCAGCCGGCAGGTTCCTGGTGACAGTGGACCCCGCTCAAAAGGACGTTTTCGAACAGCGGTTCAAGGGGCAGCCCTGTGCCTTGATCGGAAAGGTCAGCGCCGACAAAGACGTCAGCATCAAGGGGAGCGAAGGCAAGGTGGTTTTTACCAAAACAGTGGCTGAACTGAAAGAAGCATGGAAAAAACCGTTTGGAGATTTGATATGAGCGACGTGAATGTAGTGGTGCTCACCGGTTATGGTCTGAACTGCGATAATGAGACTGCCTACGGTTTCGAGCTGGCAGGGGCCAAGTCCCACCGAATCCACATCAACTCCCTGATTGACGGGTCGGCTTCTTTGGATGACTACCAGATCATGGCTTTCGGCGGGGGCTTCAGCTGGGGAGACGACCATGGGGCGGGCGTTATTCAGGCCGTGCGCATGCGGACCAACATCGGCAGCCAGATTCACGATTTCGTGGAACGGGGCAACCTGATCATAGGGATTTGCAATGGTTTTCAGACACTGGTCAACATGGGACTGTTGCCCGGCTTCGACATCCCAAACGCTCAGGCGGATGACCGGGGGCAGGCCGTGGCCCTTACCTACAATGACTGCGGGAATTTCAGGGACGCATGGGTCAAGATGAAGACCCGACCGGAGTCTTCCTGTATTTTCACGCGCGGTTTGCAAGAAATGGAGCTTCCGGTTCGGCACGGGGAAGGCAAATTCATTGCCGATGATGAAACCGTTGACAGGCTGTTTGAAAACAAACAAGTGGTGCTGCAGTACACGCGTGACGACGGTGAAATCGCCCAAGGGAAATATCCCTTCAATCCCAATGGGTCCCTCAAGGATATTGCAGGGATTTGTGATGCCACGGGACGCATATTCGGGCTGATGCCCCATCCCGAGGGGTATAACCACTGGACCAATCATCCGGATTGGACACGGTGGAAAGAAACGTTAAAACGCAGCGGGGAACGAGCCCCCCGGGGCCTGACGCCGGGTATCCAGATATTTAAAAATGCCGTGGATTACCTCTTGGAGCGCTAGAGAGTAGGGAGTACGTAGTAGGGAGTAAGTAGTAGGGAGTAAGTAGTAGGGAGTAGGATTTAAGTGGCTAAATAGTCAAGGGCAGAACTTATCAGCTTTGTCGATCATGCCAGTAAGCATCTTACCGACTTCATTATACTTCTCGACCAATTCACGATGCTTGGCCGGCTCAAGATAACCAAGGTATTTCGAAAAATCCAGCCATACCTCTGTCTCACTCGCTTCGCCGGAACTATCGGTTAACTTATATATAAAGGCTCTTTTGTATTTTCTTTTCCGCCATGCCTCAGCTATGTTGGCAGCCACACTACGAGACGATCTTCGCATCTGATCTACAAGGGAATATTTTTCCTCGGCTGGAAATGTTCTTGTAACTTCATGGATTTCTAGCGCCAGCTTAAAGGCAAGCTGATATGTTTTGAGATCCCTGAAACCATGATATTGGATTTTTTTCATACTGACCATCCTGGCTGTTAACAGATTTATTTGTTCTTCTTGAAATACTCCCTACTGATTTCTTCTTACTGAACCGTTCCCCGTCAATCCCACGTTCCCGTCTCGCCGCTGTCGCTCCGCACGATACGGGCCCTTCCGTTGAGGTTGACATGAATTCCCATGTGCCGGCCGTGCTGGCTGCGCATATAGATATGCCCGCCAAGTCCGTTGGGGAATCCCATGGGGTCGAAGCGGGTTCTGGGGACCCCCCCGGCAAACGACACCTTGAGCAGTTGGACGCCCGGCGTGATTCGTCCCGATACCACCACCTTTTCACCTTTTTCACGCGTCCACAGTGTGGATTTCCGGCTGCCGTCGTCCACAAAGATGGTATAGGTGCCATCAGGCCCGCCGCTGTTGTCTGTGCTGAAGACTACGATGACATTGCGATTTGTCTTTACGGCCGTCATCCTGGCGTGCTGGAGGTCGACGAACAGATCCATAACAGCAGTGCGCAGGCGGGTGTTGTCAAGCCATTTCATGCCATGGGGGACGGCAATAGCCGTCAAAATTCCGAAGACAGCCAGGGTGGCCAGTAATTCCAGAAGGGTGAAGCCTTTAGATTGTTGCATGCCAGGTCCCTTTTTAAGCGCGGTAAAGGTATCTGCATGGTGAACCATGCAACGGGAGAAAACAATCCTGGTTAAATACGCTTATAATACGGTTATATATTAAGTGATATTGGGTGTGGAATACTCATTTGGAACTCGGGAAGGCAAAGCTGGACAGGGTTGAAAAATTATCATATACTGCCATGCGAAGTTAAAGTGCAGTGATTGACACATTCATTATATTCATTTATATAAAGTCCCAAAGCAACGCTGGTGAAATGCTTTGATTATAGCGATCCCGTGATTCAACAAACAAGCACCTGTGCAAAAAAGCCTGTTGGACGATGCCACATGTCGATTCATGAAAAAAGCGCACCCCACCAGGCAGGCTCCGAAAAAACGGGGACTGCCGTTCAAATCGTAAAGGCAGTCATTTCCGGTAAACGCGAATTGAATGTCGATGATTTTCAGAACTTTGCTAAACATTTCGACATTCCCGCAGAAGATGGTGAGCAGATTGTCCTTCTGCTGGCCGACTGCTTTGATCAAGATGGCCGTTTTAAACGGGAGACTTTGGAAAAATACCTTCCAGAATTTTCACGCCACAAGAAAATATTTGAAATACTCTGGAGCTGCCTGAAAAGCACCATGGATCACGATGACCGCATGGCCTTTTTGAACTCCATGCAACTGCTTATCGCTATGCTGAAGCAGCCGAAAAACGTTCTTAAAACCCTTTTGAACGATTTCAACGACGATCCCGCCGTGATCAGCGCTTCAGACAGAGACGCCTTGATGCTGTCCAATCTTCTGCTCCGCAAGTACAACAAGGAGCTGCACATAGACATAGAGGTCACCCCCGAAGAGGTGCTTCTGGTAAAGAACGGCTTGGACGCGGAGGTAACCAAGTACGCCCAGTGGCGTATCGAGAGTGTGTGGGAACAGTTTCAAAATAAAATCCAATCCATTGGCGGGCGTATAGCCGTTGCTATGGAATCCGGAAACCAATCGTCGGACGGGTTGAATGTTGAATTTCTAATTTCACTGGAACGGGAATTGTACATTTTTCTCTCCCTGGTGGGAGGGGATGCCGCCTACCGTGTCATCCGAGCGGCTGCCGATGAATACGGCAATCCGGAATGCCGCTGTTATCAACTTAAAAACAGTTTTAAATACCTGCCTCTGCTGCTGCAGCAACTGAAAATTCTCATCCGCGGCTTGGGTCGGATCGGCGGCAAACAGGACCTCATGCTACTGAGAAAAGTCAAACAGCGTGAAGCCGTCTTCTTGCAATTCGGGGAAGACCCAGGGTACCAGGGGCTCGTCAGACAGGTGCTGCAATGGGTCGATACTTCCATGGACAGGGCCGTCTCAAATCCTGCCAGTTGAAATGAAAAACGATATAAAAAATCCTCTTTCCGATGAACGTGTCTGTGAGACACTGGTTGGAGGCAGGCTTTTGTCCGCAGCCCATGCCCGGGAAATCCTCAAAAAAAGGGAACCGCTCAAGAAAAAACTGGCCAAGCAGCTTTCGGACAGGGATGCCGCTGAAATTACCGTCATCGATATTATCGATTCTCTCAACATAAAACGGCCGGACAACCCCTCCCTGCCCATCGATGAGGAGCTAATTTACCAGACATTGGCCAAAGCCTGGCAAGTGCCGTATAAAAAAATAGACCCTCTCAAGCTTGACCTGAATATCGTAACGTCCATCGTTCCGCACTCCTTTGCCAGGAGACACCTCGTTCTGCCCCTTTCCATTAGAGAAGGCCGTCTGACGGTGGCAACGCCCGATCCGTTCAATTCAGAGCTTCTGGAGGATATTGCCAGGGCCAGCAACCTGGAAGTTGACGCCGTGGTCAGTTCCAGGAAGGAAATCGTCAAACTGATCAACGAGTTTTTCGGTTTCAAACGATCCATCGTGGCTGCCGAGAACCAGTTCTCGGCACCGCTGGTGGATCTTGGAAACCTGGAACAGTATGTTCGCATTGCACCCGACGATGAACTGCCCTCCAATGACCAGCACATTGTCAAGGCGGTCAACCACCTGTTTACCTATGCCCTCGATCAGAGAGCGAGCGATATCCACGTCGAGCCAAAACGAGAGGCGAGCCTGGTGAGGATGCGTATCGACGGCGTCCTGCACACGGTTTATAAAATCCCCAAGAATGTTCACAGGGCCATCATCAGCCGTATAAAAAACCTGTCCCGTATGGATATGGCGGAAAAGAGGAGGCCCCAGGACGGCAGGATCAAAACCGACAAGGAAGGGGAGGAGGTGGAAGTCCGAGTCTCCATAGTGCCCACCGCTTTTGGTGAGAAAATCGTCATGCGGATCATGGATCCGGATATCCTGTTTCAGGATCTGGAGCAACTGGGGTTTACCTCCACAGACCTGATCCGCTTCAACGGGTGCATTAAGGCGACCAACGGCATCGTGCTGGTGTGCGGCCCCACAGGGAGCGGCAAATCGACAACCCTCTATTCGACCCTCAGGTATCTGCACTCCCCGGAAATCAATATCACTACGGTGGAAGATCCCATCGAAATGATTCATCAGGATTTCAACCAGATAGCCGTCAGCCCCCTGGTGGGGATCCATTTTGGAAATATTCTCAGGAATATCCTGCGGCAGGATCCGGACGTGATCATGATCGGGGAGATGCGGGATCTCGAGACGGCTGAAAATGCCGTCCAGGCGGCACTGACCGGTCACCTGGTGCTTTCCACGCTGCATACCAATGACGCCACCACCTCAGTGACGCGACTGATCGATCTGGGGATACCGCCTTTTCTTATCCAGGCCACCTTGCGGGGCATTCTGGCCCAGCGCCTGGTCAGAAAAATATGCGGGCATTGCAAGGAAAAATATGTGATCGGCACGGGCGAACTGGCCGATATGGGAATCCATGTAGGGCGTTCAGGCAGCATCGAAGTCTTTCGCGGCAAAGGCTGCCAACGTTGCCGGGGGACCGGCTACAGGGGAAGAACCGGCATTCACGAAGTACTTCCTTATTCCGAGGCCATAAAAAAAATTACCGTCGAACAGACGGATCCGGAGCAGCTGAGAGCGCAGGCGATTAAAGAGGGGATGGTGAGCCTGAGAGAAAACGCCATCAAAAAGCTTTTAACGGGTGTGACCACCTACCAGGAGGTATTGCGGGTAACCTGGGAATAGACATTGCCCTGACCCGAAACGGTCAAGTCAGGGCAAAAAGGGCGGCGGGGAAGAACCCGACGCCCTTTTTTTTATTCGACCGGCGTACGGAATTTGCCCCCGGGTTCAACGACGCCTTCGGTGTAGGTCATGAACACCGTGGACACATATTTTTCGGTGTGCAGCACGATGAATTCAGCGTAATCGATGGGAGAATATAGGATTCTTTTCGAGCCCTTTTTGCCTTCCTGGCGGTGGTAAATTGAGTACCGCTGGCCCGGCAGGATGTTGTCCTCGCTGCCTTTGTCGATGAACGCCACGGTGTGGTCGCCGATCATTTTCGTGTGTTCTTCCGCCAACAGCACGGTTCCGTCAATGTCCGGCGTACTGGGAACGACGGGGATTCTCGGTGAGCGCCGGGCATAGGGCAGAATGAAGTCGTTGTGGTAGATCGACCTGTAGGAAGCCACAATTTGACCGACAACAAAGTCGGGCTCCATTTTAGTGAGTTCCACCATGCCGACGATGTAGTATTGACTGCCGTATTTCCGGTTGATCTTTTTGTCGGGAGACGGTTCCATGCGCCGATAAATGGTGAACTGGCTGCCGCGCTGGAGTTTGTCTACATCCTCCTCCTCATAGGACATATAGACGGTGTCCCCCGTGTCCACCAGCCGCTGATTGTCCTTGATGTCGAATATGGTTGCCAGAGGGGTGATCTCATCCTTGGTGATAAAGCCCACCTTGTCCATGGAAGGGTAGAGAAAATAGACCGTTTCTTCCTGGACGGTCTCTTCGGGCATTTCGGTTTCGGCAGCGCTTTCCTCCACCATGCTTTCTTTTTCGGGCGGCGTCAGGCTAAACGTGTCGCTGCCTTCTTTCTGGTACAGCCGTATGCGCTCCCCGGGGTAGATCCGGTGCGGGTTGGGGATCTGGTCGTTTTCCTGCCAGAGTTCCGGCCATAACCAGGGGGAATCGAAAAAGTGGTCTGACAGATCCCAGAGTGTGTCGCCTTTCTGGATGGTATAATAGAAGCCTGCTTCGTGCTCGACAGTTTCCTCACCCTCCTGCGCCAGGCAGCCGGGTGCCAAGACCAATGCCATTGTGCAGGATACGAAAAAGCAGGTGATTGCCATCATGATTCTGTTGCCATTCATCACTGGTCTCCATATTTGGGTTGCGGTTGGCTGTTGCACGCCCTCTAATACCCTGTTTTGATGTGTTTTGTCAACCATTTATAGGCCCCACAAAAAAAACCCGCTCCTAAAAAAGAAGCGGGTTTTTTATAGGTAAAGGCCTTATGGCGCGATTACATCATGCCGCCCATGCCGCCCATGCCGCCCATGCCCGGAGCACCGGCCGGCATTGCCGGTTCCGGAGTGTCGTCAGGCTTTTCAGCGATCATGGCTTCGGTGGTCAGCATCAGGCCGGCAACACTGCCCGCATTCTGCAGGGCAAAGCGCACAACCTTGGTCGGATCGATAACACCGGCCTTGATCAGGTCTTCATAGGTATTGGTTTCGGCGTTGTATCCAGTGGAGCCTTCGGCACTCTTGACCTTGTCGATGACCACGGATCCTTCAAAACCGGCGTTGTTGGCAATCTGGCGCAGGGGCTCTTCGATGGCGCGCATGACAACTTTCACGCCCAGTTTCTGGTCGGCCTTGATTTTCACTTTTCCCAAAGCCGCCAGGGTGCGAACCAGGGCTACGCCGCCGCCGGGAACGATGCCTTCCTCGACTGCTGCACGTGTGGCGTTCAGGGCATCTTCCACGCGGGCTTTCTTCTCTTTCATCTCGGTCTCGGTGGCTGCGCCGACATTGATGACAGCTACGCCGCCGATCAGTTTGGCCAGACGTTCCTGGAGTTTCTCACGGTCGTAGTCAGAACTGGTTTCGTCAATCTGGCTGCGGATCTGTTTGACACGGCCTTCCAGGTCGGCGCGTTTGCCGGCACCGTCCACCACTGTCGTGTTGTCTTTGTCAATGGTAAGGCGTTTGGCTTTGCCAAGATCGGTAATTGTGAGGTTTTCAAGCTTGATGCCCAGGTCTTCGGAAACAACCTGGCCGCCGGTGAGGATGGCGATGTCTTCCAGCATGGCTTTTCTGCGATCGCCGAACCCGGGGGCCTTTACAGCGGCGACCTGCAGGGTGCCTCTCAGTTTATTGACCACGAGGGTGGCCAGTGCTTCGCCGTCCACGTCCTCGGCAATGATCATGAGGGGTTTGCCCATTTTAGCAACCTGCTCCAGAACGGGCAGAAGGTCTTTCATGTTGCTGATTTTTTTCTCGTTGATCAGAATGTAGGGATCTTCGAGGGAGGCGACCATCTTCTCAGGATCGGTTACGAAATAAGGGGAAAGGTAGCCGCGGTCGAACTGCATACCTTCTACAACCTCAAGGGTGGTTTCCATGCTTTTGGCTTCTTCCACCGTGATGACGCCTTCTTTGCCAACCTTGTTCATGGCTTCGGCAATGATGTTGCCGATGGTCTCGTCGTTGTTGGCAGAGATGGTGCCGACCTGGGCGATCTCTCTCTGATCCTTGGTCGGTTTGCTCATCTTGTGCAGCTCTTTGACGGCCACTTCCACGGCCTTGTCGACGCCTCTTTTAATGGCCATGGGGTTGTTGCCGGCGGCGACGAGCTTCTGGCCTTCTTCGTATATACCGCGGGCAAGCACTGTGGCGGTGGTTGTACCGTCACCGGCCATGTCGCTGGTTTTGCTGGCAACTTCCTTGACCATCTGGGCGCCCATGTTTTCAAATTTGTCTTCCAGTTCGATCTCTTTGGCAACGGTCACACCGTCTTTAGTTACGGTGGGAGATCCCCAGGATTTGTCGATGACGACGTTCCGGCCTTTGGGACCAAGGGTTACCACAACTGCGTCAGCCAATGTTTGTACGCCGCTAAGCATTGCTTCGCGGGCTTTCATGTCATACTTAACTATTTTTCCAGCCATCTTTATATTCCTCCGTACACTTTAGTAACAGTTAATTATTCGATTACGCCAAGAATATCGTCTTCACGCATGATAAGGTATTCGCTCCCTTCGACCTTCACTTCGGTTCCGGCATATTTGCCGAACAGTACACGGTCGCCTTTTTTTACTTCCAGAGGAACGCGTTTGCCGTCATCGCCGACTTTCCCGTTGCCCACTGCGGAAACTTTGCCCTCGGCAGGTTTTTCCTTGGCAGTGTCCGGAATGATGATGCCGCCCTTGGTTGTTGTTTCCTCTTCCACGCGCTGTACCAGAATACGGTCCTGTAATGGTCTTAATTTCATTTTTCCTACTCTCCTTTTCGTTTTTCCTAATGGTTTACGATTTAACTTATCCTTAAAAAACGATGTTTCATTAAAGGTGTAGACCTGCTTTTTTTAAGAAAAAATAATCACACATTTTTGTTTGTAAAGAGCCGTTTCCGAAAAAAATAACATAGTTTATATATTTGATTTTAGAATAAAAAGTTTAAAAACTGAAACGGCTAATCAGCGGCTTTTTTTTGGGCGCTTTTGGTTTTGTCTGTTTTTGCTGACGCGGCTTTTTTTTCAGGTTTCGAGGAGGGGTGGCTATGTTTTTTATCCGAATCGGAAGAAGATTTTTTAGAGCGGTCGGCGTAATCTGTTACGTACCAACCGGTTCCTTTAAGTTGGAAGCTGCTCTGGGAGACGAGCTTGTGAAGTTTACCTGAACAGTGGCGGCACTTTTTCAAGGGTTTGTCAGAAAATTTTTGAAGGGCTTCTTCAATCCTTCCGCACTTTGTGCATTCGTACTCGTAGATGGGCATTTTGAAAACATCTCCTGATGAAAAAGTGGAATTTAGTCCGCTTGAAAAGCTGATTTAATATAGTGAGTGTTTGAAAGATGTCAAGGCGGGGAAATCATGATTTCAGGCCGTCTATGGGGGCTCTCCAGCGCCTGTAGAACTCGAGGACGAACGGCATGCCGTCCAGGCTGACGAGCCTGAGGATGTCGTGGGTATATTTATGGACGCGCATTTCCTCCTCCATTTTTTCTTCGTCTGTTGCATCGAAGTTCTGGAGAAATTTGCTGAACCTGACGATGTGGATCAGTTCGTGGGTGATAATGTAGAGCACAAAAGGGAATATCTCAAGCCCGGGCTCCATCTCAAGGGCAGACAGTATGGCGTGATCCTGGAGGCAGATTTTGTAGAAATCGTAGCTTGTGGAACCCAGGGTGGTGTCCTTCAACTGCCCTTCATAGCGGATGACCTGTGCAAAAGGGCCGTCGACGATTTCATCCCGAGTCAAATCAATCCTGGTTTTTACATCATATTTGGGGTGGAGCCACTCGCTGGCGGACATCTTGTAGAAATTACTCACCAGTTCTTCTGCCATGGCTACCGATGAATTCACCGAATGAATATCATCAGGCCCGAAGATACGGGCATCATCAGTGATGGCGGGCGGCCTCTTTTCTTTATAATTAGTCATTATTCCTTAGTATCTAAGGTGATTATACGTTCCGTTCTGGAGCCGGCAATTACAGCCTGTGAAAAAACAGTCTTGATTGACATCACAGGGGGAATTGTTATTTTTCCAAACATCATGGCGACTGCCACGAAAGCGAGTTTGAATATTTGTCGTAATCTGGATTACTATCACACCCTTAGGCGGTATTCAAGGCATTGGCCGCATTATTCATAAGAAGGATATGAAAAAAACGATGGACACAATACTTGTTAAGGTGCTATGTAATATTGTTACTCTGCAACATTATAAAGTACAGTCAAATTTTATATAAAATTATCTTTTATGATGGGGGGTGATCTTCTGGGAAGTGTCGTAAAAAAACGCAGAAAGAAAATGCGCAAACATAAGCACAGAAAACTGTTGGCTCGCACGAGACATCAGAGAAGAAAGGGCAAATAAAAGTTATCTCAACATAATCTTTTTGCCCAATCGAAGCAACGGTTCGAGTTTCAATTTCTCGAAATTAGAACACAGCATACCTGTGGCCTGATCTCGAACCAAAACCTATATTTTGAGATGAGCTCCCAATAAATAAGGGGACCGCCGTTGGCATAGTCCCCTTACTTTTAGGTTTAAAAAAAAGAATCGGGTTTGCGCTTAGCGCAAACCCGATTCTTTTTTATTCGGTGGGTTCCATATACCCTTTCAGGTATTTGAA
>JBDLJD010000100.1:0-16449 GCA_039714495.1 Thermodesulfobacteriota bacterium | reverse complement strand
GCACCCATCCACGTACGTAGCAGTATGACCGCAGTAATCATCAGTGCCGCGGCCTGGACTTTCACCTCCGGAATCTCCTTCACGGTCGCTCCGTACAGGCCGCCAATGGTAATCCCGGAACAGAACCCAAACAGGTGGGCCAGGATGTCGGCGTGTGCGGACGAGCCCATAAAACCCAGCAGCGCCAGCCCGGCCCCCAGGGGCATCAGCGCCTTGAGGCGCTGTTCGGGCTTTCTCGCCCGGCGCATGACCTGCCAGGCCGACAGAATACCGAGCGCCCCGAAAACAGCCGTGGAAGCGCCGATGGAGCTGTGCCCGGCCTTGTAAACCACGGCGTTCAGCACATTTCCGGCTATTCCCGACGACACTATGGCCAACCACCCCACGCCCCACCCCATGATTGAACAGACAGCCGACCCCAGAATGGCGATGCCGGCCATGTTGCCGATGAGGTGCACGATATCGGCATGCAGGAGCAGGGCCGTGGCAGCCCGGTACCAGTCGCCATCCAGGATACGGCCGGCACTGGCCGCCAGGGCGCTTCTCAGATAAAGCGTGTCGGCAAAAACATAAACATACACGTGCACGGCCGCCAGCAGCAGCGCCCCCCACACCCCGGATAGGCTCCTTTTATAATCATAAAAAATATCTTCGGGTACGACAAGGTCAGGAGTATTTTCTTCCAGGTACTGATGGATCAGTTGCTCTGCCTCGGCAGCCCGCGACGGATCAATGCGCATCTCCCAGCCGTCCTCCTTCCTCACCGCCTGATGGACAATGCCTTGGGAAAGAAGCACCAGCCCGAACGTTTCCACCTCATCTTTGGATAGTCTTTTGAAAACGCTTTCCATGTTCATGGCTACCATGTCCACATATGCCTGGCAACATTAACCCCGAAACCGGGGCTTTCACCAGATTATATTTTATTTGACTCTTCCGCCTTGCTGGTAAAAAGGTAGTATATGGATAATTAATCTCAATTAGGTGGAATTTGTCCTTTTTTGCATTTTTGTAAATAATTATGAGGTCAATAGTGAAGATGATATTCCAAATATTGAAATGGTCGCAAATCCGGATGTTGGAAATTCTTGGAGTTGGACCTTTGATGACCATCAAACACTAAATCTAACGGTACAGTCTACTTCGCTAACAATCGTTACAGCAGGAGGAACAACATATACGAACTGCCTGAAAGTCAAAGAAGTTGGAAGCAGCTCTGGTGATACAGGTTATCACTATTTTGCAAAAGGAGTAGGTTTTAATAAATGTCGTCAGCGTTGATACAGAAAACTACTTGGTCACATTCACCACAACGCACTTCACGCTTTTTGCCGCTGGAATGGCGGTAGAAGCCGACAGTGGTGGCAGTGGCGGCGGGTGCTTTATCACCACGATGAAGCCATAAATAAGTGTTTGACAAGGGTCTGAGTTATAGCCGACACCCTGCGCCAGGTGGCAACCGGCGTCAGGGCGACCAGGTTGCCGATCAGAACGATGGTCACCCCCAGGCCGGCATTCAGGCTCCAGTGATAGGCCTCGAAAAAAGTGGAGAGGAAAAGAGCGATGATGGGCATGAGCAATGTGACGTAGGCGGCATATTCCGCACCGATCCTGCCGATGAGCAGCATGTAGCAGCCAAAAGCGACAATGGAACCGAACAGGGTCAGATACAAAAGAGGGCCCACGTAACCCAGCGACCAGTCCATTACCAATGATCCGCCACTCGCAAAATGGATGCCTAAGGTCAGCAGACCGCCGTAGGCCATGGCATACACATTGGCCTGGGTTACCGGTATGCCCGCTTTTGCATTCCGGGCCCCCACGATATTGCCGAGCGATGAAAGGTAGGCACCCAGAAGACCCATGCCCAAGCCTATCAATCCTTTTGTAGCTGTCAGGGCCGACAGATCGTGCCAGAAGACAATACAGATACCGGACAAGCCCAACATGCCGCCCCAGAAAGCGCGCCAGGCTACCGGCTGGCGCAGGAACAGCTTCAGGTTCATGATGTTCCACATGAGCATGGTGGTGTACACGACTGAAACCAGGCCGCTGGTAAGATAGGATGTGGCCAGGTAACTCATGCAATAGCCCAGGCCGAAAAGGGTAAACCCTTGAATTGCCATGAAGAATTGGTCTCGAAGGCTGAAGACCAGGCGTTTGCGGGTGATGAGGCAGAAAACCAGCAGAATCAGGGCAGCCAGGCAGAACCGGTATCCCACCGATAAAATGGGCGGCACCTGGGTCAGCTGCAGCTTGATGCCCAGCCACGTCGATCCCCAGATCAACGTGGCGGTGGCATATAGTATAAAATTGAGCACGTTGGTATTTTATAATGAATGCAAGCGATAGAGGGACGGTATCGCTCATTTGCCACTATAGGCATTACTTGAATAAATAGCGGCGAAGCCGCGTATACTAATAAATTGCCCCCGGATCAAAGATACGGGGGCAATTTATTAGGATTTGAGCTGGGCCAAAGTCTCTTCCGGCATTTTGAAAGAGTGCTCAGGAGCAGGAAAAGATGCTTCCTGGACTTCTTTTTTGTAAGCGCTCAGGGCCTCGAGGATGATCGGCCTGATTTTGGTGTACTGTTTGACGAATTTGGGGATGAATTTGTCGAACAGGCCTACCATGTCATGTGTGACCAGAACCTGGCCGTCCACATCCACCCCGGCCCCGATACCGATGACCGGCACGTTGACGGCTTCCGCCACCAGTTTACCCAGGGGGGCGGGCACTGCTTCCAGAATCATGGAAAACACGCCCGCTTCTTCCAGGGCCTTGGCGTCTTCGATGATGCGCCTGGCGGCTGCAACATCCTTGCCCTGCATTTTAAAACCGCCCAGGGCGCTGGCAGTCTGCGGCGTCAGGCCGATGTGGCCCTGCACCGGGATGCCGGCTTTGACGATCGCCGCCACGGTCGGTGCAAAATCGACACCACCTTCCAGTTTCACCACGTCGCACCCGCCTTCCTTCATCAGGCGGCCGGCGTTGCGGACGGCTTCCTCCACGGATATGTTGTAGCTCATGAACGGCATGTCGCCCACGATCAAAGGCCCCTTGCAGCCGCGAACCACGGCCTTGATATGGTGGATCATGTGCTCCATGGTCACTTCGACCGTGCCGTCGAGCCCCATCACCACCATGCCCAGTGAATCTCCCACCAGGACGATATCCACCCCGGCTTCATCGGCCAGCAGGCCGAACGGGTAGTCGTAAGCCGTCATCATGACCAGTTTACGCCCCTCGTCCTTGGCCTTTTTTACATCCAGTATGGTAACTTTTTGATTTGGCATTTCTATTTCTCCTTTGCTATGATTATCAGCCATTAGGCTAAATCTATTTCACAGGTCTTATATGACATATATGTCCTAGTCCTATCTTTCCTTGTAGTGCGCCTGCAGGGTCTCTACCAGCGCCGTCAGCGTCCGGTTCACCGGTGCCGGCATGCCCAGCCGCTCGGCTTCTTTTACCACTACCCCGTTGATCGCCCCTATCTCCGTCAAACGCTGATTGTCCACATCCTGGCCCATGGAAGAGCGATTGCCGCCGGTTGCCCGGGCCACCTCCAGAACATGCTCGACAACATCCTCGCGTACGTGGATGTGCTGCGCCTTGGCAACTTCAGCGGCCTCCTCCACTGCGGCGCGTGACAGAGCCTTTGTGGTCTCGAGATCCATCAGTTCGCCGTTTTTAATCCCTGTCAAGGCCGTGATGGCATTGATTCCTACATTAATTAATAGTTTACCCCACACGATACTGCGCACGTCCTCGGCCACTTCCGTTTCAAAACCGGCCCTGGAAAAGAAGGCGGCCACCTTTTTCGCCTTTTCCGCTTCTCCATTGCGCCACATGCCAATGGTGGTCAGACCAACGCCGGCATGGCGTATTCTTCCGGGCCCCAGCATGGTGGCTCCGTATGAGGTGGTGCCGGCAATGACATTCAGGGGGTCCACATCCTGGGCGATGCGGTCGGCGTTGCCCATTCCATTCTGCAGTGTCAGCACCAGGCCTTGCGTACCGGCAATCCGCTTGGCGCTAAGAGCGGCGTCCCCCGTGTGGGTAGACTTCACAAATACGATCACCAGGTCGCATTGGTCCACCGTATCCGGGTCTGTGACAGCTTGCAACCGAACTGTCCGCGTTTTTCCTTCCCTTTCGATTTCCAGCCCGCTCTTGTTGACGGCATCCACGTGTGCCTCCCAGATGTCGATGAGCCAGACCTCGGCGCCTGCTTCTGCCAGCAACCCTCCAAAAAGACATCCCATGGCGCCTGCACCCACAACGGCAACTTTCAATTTATCATCCTCCTCATTAATTACGATTTGTCTCAGCAAATGTATAAATTTAGGATAGTTTAAGGACTCAACCTGAATGCGGGATAAGATAGTGCAGGGCCGTCAGGGCGTATATATCCGCCGTCCTGGCCAACTGCTCCAGGTCCACCCACTCGTCCTTCTGATGGGGCACTTCTCTATCACCGGCACCCATGGTAACGATGGGGATGTCCTTCAGGGCCCATAAAAAGGTTCCATCGGTGGCTCCGGGCACGCCACCATATTCCGGTTCGGCGTTCAGCACCTTGCGCGTGGCCCAGTCTGCGGCCGCCACCACCGGATCGTCCTCTTCGGTTTTGGTGCAGGGGCGGTCAGTCAGGAACGCCACCTCCACCTGGATGTCGTGTGCCCTCTTAAGATCGAGCTGACGATCATAGTCATCATAGTCCTGGTTGACCTTGGCCGCTGTTTCGACAGCCAGATCGGTCAGATCCTTGCGAATCCGGTCATGAACTTGTCCGGGGATGGTGCGCACATCCACCAGCACCCTTGCTTCACCGGGCATGACATTGAGCTGGGCCGCCCCCCCTGAAGGGGCCTGGATGACCGTCGGCGTAAAACTCGGCCACCCCAAATGCCGGTCTCGCCCTAATTGATCGACCGCTTCCTTTTCGAGCCGGTGCAGGCCCTTTATCAATTCAGCCAGGGCCGGTGCCGTGTTCAGGCCTGACAGGGGCATGGCGCCGTGGCTCATGCGTCCCCTGACCGTAAAACTGGCCCTTACGGCCCCTTTTTGCGATGTGCAGATCAGATCGTCCTGGGGTTCGCAGATAATAGCGCCGGTCACGTCGTCAGCATGTCCCCGCCGAATAAAATCCTGCACTCCCAGCATCTGGTCCTCTTCATCACAGAGGACCCCTCCCACAATACTTCCGGCCAAAGGCACGCCCGACCGTTTCAGGGCGTCCATGGCCACCAGCATGGCGCAGAGGTTGCCCTTGGTGTCATTGGTGCCCCGGCCGTACATGCGTCCATCCTTGATTTCCGCGCCAAAGGGATCATATTTCCAGGAATTGACATCCCCCGGGGTTACCACATCCGTGTGGCCCTCGAACATGAGTTTTCGCGGGCCGGGCCCGGCCTCCCAGGTCACCACAACATTGGGCCTGCCAGGCGCCACTTGATCCATCTGCACATGAAACCCTTTTTGATCCGCCCATCGGGCTAAGTGCTCGGCAGCTTGCTGCTCACTGCTCCCTGCAACAGGATCCCATACCGAATTGATCCTTACCAGATCAGCGCTCAATTCGATAAGCTCGTCATGATCGACAGCACTGAGCACACGATTCAAAATTTCCTTTGAAATCATCTTATCCCCCGCTATTTACCGGTTGCCAGAGATATTCTCCGGTTGTATGTTTGAGTGAAATCTGCAAACTCGAACCGAACGCCTTACTACCATTTTCAGTATAAAAATAAAAGATTTTTACAGTGAAATCTACTTTCTTGACATGAAACCCATTATCGGTCATAAAAGCCTCTACAGTGTAAAGTATCACTATATTCATTAAACAAAAAGGGGGGAATGATGATGATAAATCCAAATAAATTTTTTAAAGGCGCACTAGTCGTCCTGATGATATTGTTTGTTGCGTCCATGGCCACGGCAGCGAAAACGAGTTTGACCATAGGAACGGTACTCGAGCCTCCTCACCTGGATCCGACCGCCGGAGCTGCTGCTGCCATAGATGAAGTGGTCTATGCAAACATATTTGAAGGTTTAACGAGAATAGACCGCAATGGAGAAGTAAAACCGGCTTTGGCCAAGCAATGGACCATTTCCGAAGACCAAAAAGAATACACCTTCATTCTGCACCAGGGCGTAAAATTCCATGACGGTCAACCATTTGATGCAGACGACGTGGTGTTTTCGCTCAATCGGGCCAGATCCAAGGAGAGTGTCAATGCCCAGAAAGCGCTGTTCAGCCCGATTGTGGATGTGGGAAAAAAGGATGCCTACACCGTCGTCGTCACCTTGTCAAAGCCCACAGGCAGCTTTTTATTCAACATGGGCTGGGGCGATGCCGTGATGGTTGACGCTGCCAGTGCGGATAAAAACAAAAGCAACCCGATTGGAACGGGACCTTTCAAATTTAAAAGATGGGTAAAGGGCGATCGCATAGAGATGGAAAAAAATACCGCTTACTGGGGCAAACCAGTAGCGTTATCTACAGCGATTTTTAAAATAATCCCTGATCCTGCTGCAGCTACAGCGGCCATGTTGGCAGGCGATATTGATGCTTTTGCCAATTTCCCGGCACCTGAAAGCCTCTCCCAATTCGAGGCTGATCCAAGATTTAAAGTGGTCATCGGTAGTACCGAAGGCGAAACCATTTTATCAACCAACAACACCAAAGAACCATTTAACAACTTGAAAGTCAGACAGGCCATCGCCCATGCCATTGACCGTCAGGCAATTATCGACGGAGCCATGTTCGGCTATGGCACGCCGATTGGCACCCATTTTTCACCTCATCATCCGGCCTATGTGGATTTAACAGGCAAATATGAATATAATCCGGACAAAGCCAAGGCGCTGCTTAAAGAAGCCGGGTATCCTGATGGATTTAAGGCTGTTATCAAGCTTCCACCGCCAAGCTATGCGCGCCGGGGAGGCGAAATTGTGGCCTCACAATTGGGAAAAATAGGCATCAAGCTTGAAATTGTCCCGGTGGAATGGGCCCAGTGGCTCGACCAGGTTTTCAAGAAAACAGACTATGACCTGACCATTGTATCCCACACGGAACCTATGGACATAGGTATCTATGCCCGCGAAACGTATTATTTTAATTATAAAAATCCTGAATTCCAAAAAGTCATTGCCAAGCTGTCCGCCACTGCCGACACCCAGGAGCGGTATAAACTAATGGCAGAAGCCCAAAGAATAATCTCCGATGACTGTGTAAACGGATTTCTGTTCCAGTTGGCAAAGCACGGTGTCTGGAATAAAGATGTAAAAGGACTTTGGGAAAACAGCCCCGTACAGGCCAACGATCTTACGGAGGTATACTGGGCGAAATAATTCCATATGAATTTTTTCTTATTCAAGCGGCTGGCAACGTTGATGTTAACGTTGCTGGTCGCTACCATCGTCGTTTTCATCGTTCTTGAAATTCTCCCCGGAGATCCGGCTGCCGTCATGCTAGGCATTAATGCAGAGCCCGAGACCCTGGCTGCTCTGCGCAGTGAAATGGGCTTGGACAAGCCGGTCCTGGTGCGCTATGCGCATTGGGTTGCCAGTTTATTCCAAGGTGATCTCGGGACCAGCTATACGTATGATGTGCCCGTATCAGAGCTCATTAAACAGAGACTTTCCTTAAGCTTCCCCCTTGCCATCCTGGCCATTATTCTTTCGACCATCATTGCGATACCTTTGGGAGTCCTTGCAGCTTCCAACCATACCAGGCCCTTGGATTACATTGTCATGCTTTTTTCCCAGTTGGGTATCGCCATTCCAAACTTCTGGTTTGCCCTGCTGCTTATTATCTTTTTTGCGGTGAAAATGCGTGTTTTTCCAGCCGGCGGATTCGCAGGCTGGGATGCCGGATTGATACCTGCCCTTACGTCCCTAATACTGCCGACTGTTGCCCTGGCACTCCCTCAAGCGGCGATTCTGGCAAGAGTGACGCGATCTTCACTGCTTGAAGTGTTGAAAGAGGACTATATCAGAACGGCAAGAGCCAAAGGGGGAAGGCGCTTACGGGTTTTATGGAAACATGCACTAAGGAACGCCCTTATTCCCGTTGTCACCATCATGGGGCTGCAGTTTTCCTTCTTGCTGGCCGGAACCATTATCATTGAAAATGTCTTTTACCTGCCGGGAATAGGCCGCCTGATCTTTCAAGCCATTGCACAACGGGATTTGATTGTCGTTAAAAACCTGATTATCCTGCTTGCCGCAAGTGTCATCATCATAAATTTCATTGTCGATGTGTTATATGCCGTCATTGATCCAAGGCTGCGCGGGAGTGACGATGTTTGACAGGTCTAACGAAATTTTACGCCATGGTCTCACCAACAAGAGCTTTGTCATCGGCGGGGTGGTATCGCTTGTGTTTTTCTTAATAGCGATATTATCATATCTCTGGACCCCGCATCCCATTGACAACATAGATATTAAAAACAAACTACTAGGTCCTTGTTGGACATATTTTTTGGGTACCGATCATTTTGGCAGGGACATTTTTTCCATGTTGATCATGGGTGCCCGAAATTCTGTAATTGTCGCTTTTGTTGCCATCGGAATAGGTATTGGCATAGGTGTCCCGCTTGGGCTGGTTGCAGCGGCAGAAAAGGGCTGGGTAGACGAACTGATTATGAGATTCAATGACTTCACGTTTGCCTTTCCTTCCCTTATTTCCGCCATTATGATCACAGCCATTCTTGGGCCTGGAGCTGTTAACTCGGTGATTGCCATAGGCATTTTCAATATTCCGGTTTTTGCCAGAGTTGCCAGAGGGGGGGCTTTAAGCATATGGAAAAAGGAGTTTATTCTGGCCGCCCGGAGCGCCGGTAAAAAGAAATTGCGTATCTCTGCGGAGCATGTGCTTCCCAATATTTTCAGCATCCTGATAGTCCAGGCAACGATTCAGTTCGCCCTTGGCATTCTTGCTGAAGCGGGTCTGAGTTATTTAGGACTTGGCACCCAGCCACCGGCTGCCAGCTGGGGCAAAATGCTGAATGAGGCGCAGACGTTTCTCCACTTCGCCCCACAGCTGGCTATCTATCCCGGTGCTGCCATTGCCCTTACCGTTCTGGGCTTGAATCTTTTCGGTGATGGCTTGCGAGATGTGCTGGATCCTAAGCTAAGAAGAAATAGATAGTGAAATCAATTGAAAAAATGATGGCTTCTCTGTCAAGCTGACGACTGGAAGTAATCCATTAATGGGACTACCGCGACAACCATGACCTTGCTGCAGGTAAAAAATCTGAACGTTACCATCGAAACCCCCTACGGTCCCGTTGAAATCGTCAAAAAGGCCAATTTCAGCCTTGATAAAAATGACACGCTGGGCATTGTCGGGGAGTCGGGCTGCGGTAAATCTGTAACTGCGTTGGCCATCATGTCCCTGCTCCCGCCAGAGTCGATCGTGTCCGGGCAGATTCTTTTGGAAGACCAGGATTTGCTTTTACTAAATGAAGACCAGCTCTGTAACATCAGGGGCAACCGTATCGGCATGATTTTTCAAGAACCCATGACGGCTTTGAATCCAGTTCAAACCATCGGCTTTCAGATTGCAGAAACCTTGATGCTCCACAAAAAATTGAAAAAAGCCCAAATCACTGCCCAAGTGAAAGATTTAATGGAAAAAGTGGGGCTCGATGTGAACCGTTTTCCCTTGAACCTATATCCCCATCAATTATCCGGCGGCCAACGTCAGCGGGTCATGATTGCCATGGTGATTGCCTGTCGTCCGGACCTGTTAATTGCGGATGAACCTACGACCGCCCTGGATGTCACGGTCCAGGAACAAATCCTGGACCTTATCAATGATCTTGCCCAACGATACGGAATGGCCCTGATCATGATCAGCCACGATCTTGGCGTCATTGCCCAGACAACCAAAAACGTAATGGTGATGTATGCTGGAACCGTTATGGAAAAGGGCAAAACCATCGACGTGTTTCAAAACATGGCGCATCCGTATACCTACGGGCTTTTTGCTTCAATTCCCAAACCCGGTTCTTCCCGGCTGGGAACCAAACAACCGCTATACAGCATTCCCGGCCATGTTCCGGACCTTCGTAATAGCTTCAAGGGGTGCAGGTTTGCCGACCGATGTTTCCGTGCGCAGAAACAGTGCAGTCTAAAGGAACCATCACATACTACCCTTGGCAACGGGCATGATGTCTGGTGCTTTCACCCCCTTGCCGGAAAAAAGGATCATGATGCCGCTGGTTAGAATTGACAACCTTGTCAAGGACTATGCTTTGCCTAAGAAATACCTGTTTCGCAAGGCGCCGGTTTTCAGAGCGCTTCACAACGTAAGCTTTGATATCAATACCGGCGACAATTACGGCATTGTAGGGGAATCGGGATGCGGGAAATCGACGTTGGCCAGGATTGTCATGGCATTGGACCAGCCCAGTTCGGGGACCGTCTATTATCAGGATCGTGATCTTTTTACCATCCCTGCCCATGAGCTTCGATATCTTCGCAGGCATTTCCAGATGATTTTTCAGGATCCATACTCTTCTTTGAATCCAAGAAAGAAAATACTGTCCACAGTCTCCGAGCCTCTGGATGTTCTCGAAAAAGGGATTTCTAACAAAACGCGGGAAGAAAGGGTAAAGGAGATTCTAAATGATGTTGGCATGTCTAGCGGTGACATTGATAAATATCCACATGAATTTTCCGGAGGGCAAAGGCAGAGAATAGCGATTGCAAGGGCCTTGATCACCAGGCCCTCCCTTGTAGTGGCAGATGAGTCCGTCAGCGCACTCGACGTTTCGGTTCAGGCGCAAGTGTTGAATCTGATGATGGATCTACAGGCAAAATACAATCTGACATTTGTTTTCATCAGCCATGATCTCAGTGTTGTTGAATATGTGACCTCTAAAATGGTCGTTATCTATCTCGGGCGGGTCGTTGAGCAGGGAAAAACAGGCGAAATCTTTCAAAACCCCATGCACCCCTATACACAATTACTCCTGGAAGCAATCCCCAGCGCAGACCCCTTGAAGAAAAGACGTCGTAAAAAAAGGAAAGTGCCTGCGGGAACTGTACATAGAAACGGCTGCCCCTTTATCGACAGGTGTTATCTGGCCCAAACCATTTGCCGTGAGCAAGTCCCGTTGCTGCTTGACAGCGGCCAAGGGCACAGCGTTGCCTGCCATGTCGTAAATTCATAGATTTCCATTTCGAATCGACTGCATTTACATCCGCTATAAATCTTCCAGATCCCTGAAGGCAATCATTCCGCCCAGGCTTTCCGCAGACACGACCGCCTGGATAATGGCGCGCGCCAGGCAGTTGGCTGCTGCCGGGCCCAACCCATTGGGCACGTTCTCGCGCCGATCGGCAAAGGCGCTCTCTGTTCCGGGTAGCTCTTTCCTGCCCGTCCCCAGACAAAAAACCGTATCACCGTCAAACAGGGTGTGGATGGGGCGAATGGCTCTGGCCATACCGTCGTGGGCCATCTGGGCCATTTTCTGAGCTTCCTCTTTTGCCAGGATCGCATCCGTGGCCACTACGGCAATGGTCGTGTTGCCCTTTGGCGCCGCCTCGGGCAATGGGGGAAGCTTAACCCTCCGCTTCCCCTGCTCTCCGAATTCATTGTTCAGTTCAAGCCCGCGCTCCCAGAGTTCGCCTGTTTGGGGATTTACCACAGAACCAAGCGGATTGACTGCCACCAGGGCCGCCATTGTCAGGCCCGATTCCAGAACAACACTAGCGGTTCCTACGCCCCCCTTTATGCCGCCGGCAAACGCACCCGTACCAGCCCCCACACTGCCGTTTTCCACGGGTCCGGACTGGGCGGCATCACATGCCTTTCTGCCCCAGGCAGCTTCGATGGGTGGAACAAAATCTGCTCCGCGGCCCAGATCAAACAAAGCTGCTGCCGGAACGATAGGCGCCACATGGACGTCGTCCAGAGGTAAACCACAGCCCTTTTCAGCCAGCCAGCGAACAACACCGTCCGCCGCAGCCAGACCATACACCGAACCGCCGGTCAACACAGCTGCCTGGACTTTCTCGACCAGGTTTCCCGGCGCTAGCAAATCGGTCTCACGGGTACAGGGTCCCCCGCCCCTGACATCCACGCCGCCAACAGCCCCCTCCTTGCACAACACAACCGACACGCCGCTTACCGCTTCACGATCGGTGTAGTGCCCGACCTCGATCCCCTCGACATCTGTAATGGCGTTGTATTCACCTGTTCGTACCATTACCTCAATCCTTTCCCATGGGTTGGTAAACCACTATAGCGTTTGGCAAATTTCATACAAGATCCAGGTTGTAAATAAAAGAGAAGCGTGTGTCAACGCATACATTAGAAGCAATCCGTCAAATTTGCGAGAAGTTCCCTAAACACTTAGACCGGGGTGAAAAAGATCTACCGAGACGATGCATGTTTCCAATGTTAGCACACTACTACATATTGTGTGTAATCATTATTGACATACAACATATATCTATATATGAATTTAAATCGTTATTGGAACTTTGTGACGATATCAATCGTTAATCCCTGCAACCAGCAAGCCCAATGGAGGATCGACCATGTCCCACATGACAGTTGAAAGATTGCACGAACTCTTTGATGAAAACCCGGAAAAGGAGGTGCTTGCATGGAGCGGCGGTTGTCACGACTGCAACAAAGCGGTAAGCGTGTCCGCAACACCCCAGGCCGACGGCATCCGTATCCAGGGCGGAAGCGTCTATGAGCCCGACGCTAACAAATTTATTGTCAAATGCGATGCCTGCTTCATGGAGGATCCGGTGCTGAGGCATTTCCAGGACTGTGAAGTCTATTCCCGGGTGGTGGGGTATTTGAGGCCGGTGGCCCAGTGGAATGATGCCAAGCAGAGTGAATTCGGCGACAGGAAGCTGTTTGACATCAGGACCAAATTTTAGAAGTTAGAAAAAAATCAACGCCATGCCCATCCGCTTAACCGGACAAGCATGGCGTTTTTATATTAAGAAGATAATTTGAATGGTCCTTTCGATTTTCTATTCTGTAGAATTTTCTTTTTGTTCTTCATTCAACGGTTCCGCGACTGTGGGTTTGTCTGTCACCTGACAGGCATTGCTCATTCAGGTGGAAACCCCCATCTTCGGCAGGATATAGGCCTGCAGAAGAACCCACACCCCCATCACCGCCAAAACGATTAGAATCTCTTTCATGGCTTTAAATATCTCCTCTCGATCAGATCGCTCAGTTCGACAATCTGATCTCTTCTGTAAAGCGGCGCATCAACATCAACCCCGTCGTCGGAAACAAAGGCAACCAGTTCCTCTTTGCTCACCCCCAGGGGAGCCTCATGGCTGTTTTTGTCATAAACTTCAATTTTAGGCTGCTGCGCCCTTTTGTAGCCCTCGACCAGGACCAGATCCATATCGCTGAAAAAGGTCTCCAGGTTGTCAAGGGAATCGGTTTTGACTTTCTTGACCACGGCAATTTCATCAGGCGATGCCACCACCACCACATCCGCTCCGGCGGCCCTGTGACGATAGCTGTCCTTACCTTTTTTATCGATCTCGAACCCGTGATGGGCATGTTTGACCGAACCTATCCGGTACCCTCTTTTTTTTAACTCAGGGATCAGCTTTTCAATCAGCGTCGTTTTTCCTGATTTCGACTTGCCGACCACCGCTATTATCTGTGTCATTAAATTGTGCCGCCCATCCTCATTATATCCTAGACCTCGACTATACGTCATTATCCATTTCAGATCGTCCAAATTAAGGCCCCGGCCCTTGATTGTCAACCCGGGCAACCCGCATATATCTATATTTCTTGACAAAACCATTAGAAACAGTCGGTCGCACTTGAGAACAATATTCCTGCTGCAAGGCATGGGACACTAAACACCTTCCGTGCCGAAACATGTTTCTAAAGCATGCGTTTGAGCGTTGAAGCTGCTGAAAATACTCGGCCAGCTCCGGATTTAAAAAAAATCCAGGGGCTCAAATAATTAATATGTTGTAAAATAAAAGAGTTTTTTTTAAATTTTCATGAATTCTTGCAAAATGAACGTACGACAACCGGTATATTCACTATGTCCGCACACAGAAAAAAAAGCCTATGGGCGGCAGCTGTTGTATTCGCCCTTATATTCGGCGCCCTGTTTTCCATACGCACCGGCCTCTTCCAGCGCAGTGAAGAGCAGGACCGCATGGCCGCGCTTTCAGCTGCTGAAAACTTTGCAGACAAGAATGCCTGGATGAACATATTCCAGGGCGACCAAAAAATAGGCTTTTCGCATACGAGCTATACCCGGACATCAGATGGTTTTCGTTTCAACGAAACCGTTTTCATGCGTATCAACACCATGGGCATGATTCAGGATATCAGCCTCTCTTCCAACGGCCTTTTACATGAGGATTTCTCCCTGGCTTCCTTTTCTTTCGAGGTTTCTTCAGGACGGTTTGATTTCATTGCCAATGGCGCCGTATCTGATACTGAATTGGCCCTGGAAACCGGATCCCATGGATCCATGCAGTCTATGACCGTGCCCCTGCAGGAAAAAATCTACTTCACATCCGGCATCGTCCAGGCAGCCTCGGCCGCGGAGTTAAAGCCCGGCGACCGCATAACCCTGCGTGTTTTCGATCCTGTGGCCATGGGGCAGGAATCCATTGTGCTTTCAGTTCTGGGGGATGAGGAAATCCGGGTCATGGACCGCCCCCTGACCGCCACGAAAATATCCCTGGAGTTCAAAGGCTCCCAGCAACTGGCCTGGATCGACGCTAACGGCGACATTCTCAAGGAAACCGGCATGCTGGGCATCAGCCTGGAAAAAGCCACACGGGAAGAAGCTATGAACGGCCTGCCCGTACGGCCTAGCCAGGATCTCACGGAAATGGCCTCCATTCCCAGCAACATCGACATCCGTGACCCGGAAGCCCTGAGCACCCTCAAGGCGAAGATCACGGGCATAAGCGATGAAGAGGTGGACCTGCACGGCCGGCGGCAAACCTATGTGGACGGCGTGCTCACCGTCCGGCGGGAATCCACAAAAAAACTGCCGGCCCACATCAACTGGAAAATTCAGCGGTGGTCCAAGAACCCCTATCTGGAAGCCAGCCCCTTTATCCAGGCCAACCATCCGGCCATCATCAAACTGGTCACTGATATTACCGAGGAAGACGATTCACCGCTCGAGAAAGCCCGGAAAATAATGGCCTGGATAGAAAAAAACATTAAAAAACGGCCGGTCCTGTCCCTGCCGGACGCCCTCTCCACGCTTGAAAACCGCATCGGCGACTGCAATGAACACGCTGTGTTGTTTGCCGCCATGGCGCGGGCAGCCTATGTTCCGGCCAAAATCGAAGCCGGTGTAGTCTACCTCAACGGGCGCTTTTTCTACCACGCCTGGAACCTCGTCGATCTGGGCAGGAGCCAATGGATCACGGCCGACGCACTTTTCAACCAGATCCCGGCTGACGTCACCCACATCCGCCTTACCAGCGGCGCCCAGGAAGACCAGCTGAATATCATGGGGCTTATCGGCAAGCTCGGCATCACCATCCTGGAGGGGACTGAATGAAAAAAGAACAATCTTAGATGGTTAATTGTAAACTTTATGCATTTTGTGACAAAAAATAAAAACCAATCACGAAAACACGAAATCTAAAAAACACGAAATTTATTATGGTCTTTTTCGTGGTTTCGTACTTTCGTGATTTCGTGATGAAAGCTCTTTTTCTTTTCCGGTTTATCCGGGTTAGGCAAGCAGTCCAAATGATCGAACTATACAACCTGTGTAAACAGTACGGGGAGACCAAAGCGGTCAAAAACCTGAACCTGAAGATACCCAAAGGTGAAATTTTTGGTTTCATCGGTCCCAACGGCGCTGGAAAAACCACCACCATCAAGATGATGGGCGGCATTCTGATACCCACATCCGGTACGGTTCATATCTGCGGCTTGAACATCAAGGACTACCCTGAGGCGGCCAAGCAGAAAATCGGCTTCATACCGGATCGGCCCTATCTCTACGAAAAGTTGACCGGCATGGAGTTTCTCAAGTTCATTGCCGACCTTTACGGTGTGGCCCCGGGCGCCTTTCCGGAGAAAGCCCGTAAAAACCTGGAAATGTTTACCCTGGACGACTGGGGCGACGAACTCATTGAAGCATACTCCCACGGCATGAAACAGCGCCTGATCATGGCCGCAGCCCTGCTGCACGACCCCGAAGTGATCATCGTCGATGAACCCATGGTCGGGCTGGACCCCATTGGCATCAAACTGGTCAAAGACCTGTTCAAACGCCTTTCCCGGCAAGGCGTCACCGTATTCCTGTCCACCCACACCCTGCAGGTGGCCGAAGACCTTTGCCACCGCATCGGCATCATCAACAAGGGCCAACTGGTAACCACCGGATCACCGGACCGCCTGAAGCAGGATCTACAGAAAAGCGACGCCAATCTTGAACACGTATT
>JBDLJD010000099.1:0-16453 GCA_039714495.1 Thermodesulfobacteriota bacterium | reverse complement strand
ATATAGTGCCATTGACCGAAGGCCTCCTGGTCGATCACCAGCTTGGTCATGATACCCAGCCATCCGCCAGGCTTCAGCATCCTGAAAAGGGATGAAAATTCTTTGTTTGGATCCCGCAAATGTTCGACGACCTCGGTGGCACAGATGAAATCATATGTTTTAGATAATACTGTTGGTTCGTTGTAATAGAACGGATCATAAAGATCCATGCGAAGGCCGTGTTCTGCCAGCAAGGCGGGCAGGGCAGGGCCCGGGCCGCAGCCAAAGTCCAGCCCTGTTTGCCCTGTTTCCAGCTTTTCCATAAGGGGCGTGCTCAACCGGGAGAGAAAACTGCGATAACCCGGATCCTCGGCACTATTTTCATGCAGATCATAGGATGCCTTTTCTGCTGTGGTACTGAGCCAGTATCTGCGGGGGACAAAAACCAGCTCGCAGCCGGAACAGCGTCGGTAATGCCTATATTTGTCCACGAAAAACGAATACGAATTCGCATTGCCGCACAGGGGGCACGGGTGCTCCTGATCAGGTGCTTTCATCTGTTCAGCCTGAAGGCCATGTACTTGATGGTCTCTCCCCGCGACAGTGCGCCGGATTCGTAGGCAGAAACCACCTCACTGGCGCCTGGCGAACCAGAACCGTCCGCATGAATGTTGTCCGACACATTGATGATACGCCCGCCCCATCTTTTAACAGATTCCCGAGTGTAGTTGTAAAAGAGGTCGCTGTCGGTTTTCAAGTGCACAATACCGCCCGGCACGAGCAGATGCGCGTACGCTTCCAGAAACGGCGCGGCGGTCAACCTGAATTTGATGGTCTGTGTTTTGGGGTACGGGTCGGGAAAGGTCAGCCAGATCTCGCAGATAGAGCGTGGTGTAATATAATCCCGAATACGCTCGATCCGTGCGTGCAGAAAGAGAACATTGCCAAGATTATCTTGGATGGCCTTCTCGGCACCCACGCAGATGCGGTGGCTCTTGCAGTCAATCCCCACGTAAAGCCTGCCGGGATTGGCAGCTGCAAAAGCCAGCGCGTGCTCCCCTTTGCCGCAGCCCAGTTCGAGAACTTTATCCATACCTGCAAAACGCTCCTCATCCCAGGGGTATGAACCGGGCAACGGCGAAACCCCGAACCCGGCAAAGGTGACATTGGGTAATTGTCTGACGCGGGCGTACTTTTTGAGCTTATTTTTGGGCATGGTTATATGTTTCCCGACAGCTAGCTTTTCCGGCTGCGATGCGGCTTTGATCCGCTCTCGAGAGGCACGCATAGCGCCCCAAAACCGGTGGGCAGGATATTTCTGTCCTCTGACGCGACCCACACAAAACGTGACAACGATTTGCCCCACTTGTAGGCGGGGACCCGGAAGCGGTGTACATGGAAACCGCAACGCAGCAGGCGCTGCTCGAATGTTCTGCTCGGCTCGGCCGACCAGACAGCCAGGCACCCCGGTTTGCGTAATGCGCGGCCGCAGGCCCGAATTCCCTCGCTGCTGTAAAGAAGGTGATTCGATGAAGCGGTCATGGCATCCGGGCCATTATCGATATCCAGTAAAATCGCATCAAACCTTTCCCTGGAACCTGAGACAAGCTCGACAACATCGCCCTTTTTAAGTTCTACACGTCCATCCCCCAGCGGCTGCCCGTTGAGTTTCCCGAAATGCGCACGATTCCACTCGATCACGGCATCCAAAAGTTCACCCACCACCACGTGGGCGTCAGGACTGAGCACATCCAGCGCCTGGCGCAGGGTGTAGCCCATTCCCAGGCCGCCAATGAGTATACGGGGCGTCTTGCGATCAGCCAGATGAGCGCAGCCCAGCTGCGCCAGCAGTAGTTCCGACTCGTGTTGCCGGCTTTGCATCAGGTTCTGGCCGTTGATCTCGATCATAAAATCTCGGTCACGTTGAAAAAGTGCCATTTCGTCTCCGTCCGGCGTCCGGGCTGTGGCTATTTTCACTCTCGGGTTCATAATAGCATCCTTTTGACGGCGGACGGCTACCTAGCTTCTGCGCCTGGGTTTGCCTTTTTTCGAAGATTGCGGAAAGCGTGAGCCAGACCAGGTCGGCTTTTTGGAGGTCTTAGCGTTTTTTCTGTCGGATCGGGATTTTGAACGCTGTTTTAACGCATTTCGCCTGTCTACCATTTCCTTTATGGCCTTGTCTGCCTTTTTTTCGCTTAAAACACTGTTGGGGCGATAAAGAACATAATCCGGGACGTCGCTCTCTTCGGTATAGCCTTCAACCATCTTTACCGGAATCTTCTGACCAAGCAATTTTTCTATGGCCTTAAGATGGGGCTTTTCATCCTGACTGACCAGCGAGACAGCCAGACCGCTTTCCCCGGCGCGGCCGGTGCGGCCGATTCGATGGACGTAATCTTCGGGGATGGCGGGTATATCATAATTGACCACATAGGGCAGATTGCTGATGTCCAGCCCCCTTGCGGCCACATCGGTGGCCACGAGGATACGGATCTTACCGTTCTTGAACGCTTTCAGGGTACGTGTCCGGAAAGACTGGCTTTTATTTCCATGCATAGCTGCGGCACCAATCCCGTGCGCGGCAAGTTTCTCCGTTAGTTTGTTGGCACCGTGTTTTGTCCGAACGAAAACCAGTACCCGGCTCAAGTTCCCCCTGGTAATCAGGTGGATGAGAAGGGCACGCTTGTTGGATCGGTCTACCAGGTGAACCTTCTGGACGACCGATTCGGCTGCCGTATTCTCGGGCGTCACCTCGATAAATTCCGGGTCCTGCAACATCCTTGCGGCAAGGTCCCGGATCTGGGGGGTATAGGTAGCTGAAAAAAGCATGGTTCTGCGTTCAGTTGGGACCAGATCCAGGATCTCGGAAATCTCCTGGCTGAACCCCAGGTCCAGCATCCTGTCCGCCTCGTCGAAAACCAGAAACGACACACGCGAGAGATCCAAATGCCTCCGGCCGACAAGGTCCAGTAAGCGGCCCGGCGTTGCCACCAGGATATCGATACCGCGCTTCAATCGATTGATTTGCGGATGGATGCCAATCCCACCGTACACCACGGTACATCGCATGGCGACCGTCCGGGCATAGGCCTTGATGCTCTCACCCACCTGAAGCGCCAGTTCCCGCGTGGGCGTAAGGACAAGGGCACGGGGATGTCGCTTTTTACTGTGCTGCCAACTCAGAATTTCCACCATGGGGAGTGCGAACGCATCGGTTTTTCCGGTTCCGGTCTGAGCGCGGGCAAGAATGTCCCGCCCGCCGAGCATAACAGGAATGGCCTGGACCTGGATGGGCGTAGGGGTCGTGTACCCCTTGGTTTTAACGGCTTTTAGCAGTTCAATACTAAGACCGAGATCAGAAAATAACATATTGGATTCCTGCTTGATTTGCCCACTGGTGAATTCCAAGGATGATGTCTATTTTGTTATGTTGTTTATGCAACCTTAGGGTTAATTGGTGCCACTCGAAAAATTGAACAGGTGCTGATGCCGTGCGCGATCAGCTTGCCTTCCCTGCTTTTCAAATGGCCTTCCACGGTGGCCAGACGTCTGCCCACGTGCACCGGGCGGGCTTCGCAGCGCAGCACACCTGTTTCCGCTGTCACCGGTCGGATGAAATTTACCTTGATTTCTACGGTCGAGCAGGTCTTGCCCGAGGGCAGCGTCGTAATGACGGCAGAGGTCATGGCGCTGTCCAACAGGGTGGAAAGGATGCCGCCGTGCACGGTTGCAAAGGGGTTGTAGTGGTACTCGGCCGGATCGAGTTCGAAAACAGTATAGCCGATTTCAACACTATGAATCCGGTACCCCAGGAGCATGGCTGCCGGGGGACGATCGATCCGACCGTCTTTGATACCCCGCAGGTAATCCAAACCGGAAATGGCAGCTGCCGCATCTCTCCTGTTAACCTTGGGGTCGCCCCAGGTTATGGTTTTTTTTCTTTGCATATATATTCTCCCATCAGCCGGCACAAATGCCAAATTTTGGCAGGATGTCGTGAATAACATCAAAGCGATGCGCCTGGAGGGCATCGTGAAACATTTTCCAGTCACTGGTCAGAAACGATTCTTTATACTTAAAGCGTTCCCCTTGGGGATCATCCACCCACTCCATTGTACCCAGGGACTTGTGCTTCCAGGAATACCTGCCCTTGGGCACATACGACAATTTGGCCTGTCCAAAACTGAAATAGCCGGCAGCTATCTTTTTCAGCCATACGGTGTGGCGTTTGTCTCCATCTTCATTTTTCACACCCTTCAGGAGTGTACCGATTTTTCGCTTGTCCCCAAGCGGCAGCCCGTCGACCGGGGCATCTGGATCATCGTTGCGCCAACGCTGCATGGCCTGGCACATGTTGTCGGCTGCCTCTAAAAAATCTTTTGGGTTGTTTCTGGCAATAGCCTGCCCCATGCCGTTTTTATAGCTCCAATCCACATAAGGACGGTCCGGATAGGACAACACGGCCCCGTGGCCCAGCGGGAAGGCCTTGCTCAAAAAGAAGTTGGCCAGCTTGCCCAAAAGCCGGGCATCATCTTTGTGGTTTTGGCTTCTAATGTTGCCGGCTTTGTTTATCTTGTGGTTAATGCCGGCAAACCCCTGATGAGCCCAGGTATCGGCGTAAACGTGCATTGCGATTCCCAGGCGGTGCAGCCCATAAGGCTTGTGCTTATCTGCCATGCATGCCTTCAGCATGTCCCGGGCGACAAAGCTGTCGGATCTGCAAACCAGTCTTTTATAAAACCGGCCCCGGGGTACTTGCCCTGCCGGCAGCCCGCCATTGCCCGGCAAAAAGTGAAACGGCAGCCACACCCGCCGGTTCTTCAAGGCATTGGAATTGCGGTAATCCAGCATGTGGTGCGCCGAGCTGATGCGGCTGTACATGGCGCCGTTATCGAACCGGATAACCCCTTCGTTGGCAGCATCGTCCACATACTGGGCAGCGTAGGCTATCTTACTGGCTTTGGTGTGTGGAAAACCTGCCAGACGCGCAATCACATACGTTGCAGTGTGATGAAAGTCGATTTGCATTCAACACTCCTTCTCCACTCTGAAATCATCCCCAGCGTTGCAACTCTGGGGTCATTTCTCTTGGTAGGGGCAAAAGCCGGGCCGCGGCCCCACCAGGGGGTGGTTCCTGCAGGTATCCGGCCGCGTCTCATAAATCCGGCATCGTCGACTTGTGTCTTCCAGGTACAGGCAATCGTTGTTGGCAAAACGCACCAGTGTAAAAACCTGGTTCTTGGTGGAGTAGCGTTCCACCACCCCGGCCTTCTTCAGTTTTCTGGCCAGCAGTTTCACCGACTCCCCGGCTTCGAATTCCGTTATCACGCCCATACGAACCAGGTCCGTCAGTTTCACCTCCACGGGCATGGTGCAGCATAACGCCCTACACACGCAGCATAGTTCTTTCCTGTACGGCGTCCATGTTGAAAGGTCATCGACGTCAACCCGATCCCGCTTTTTCTTTTTCATCTCTTCCGGTATACCATCAATGGACCAAAACCAGACCACTCACATTAGCCATTTTGGTTGCAGTCCGCCCGTTGTCATCAAAAACCCAGTCCATCTTCCACCCGGCCGCCTTAAAAAGGCTGGCCACGTCAACACCGAACCCGGACATGGAAGGCCTGGCATGATCTGGATTACGGCAGATGCCCTTTTCAGACAGCGCCAGACATTCCCGATGATCCGGGCAAAAAAGTTCCTTGCATGAACCGCCGGCATAGGCCCGCGCATCGGCATAACCCAACGCAACAGCCGCTTGTTCGATACCGGCTGCTGTCGCATGCAGCAATCGAAACAGTTCAAAACGTTCGCTTGAAAAAAGAATGTCGGACGGAACATCAATTTTAAATAAAATGGCCTGGGAAAATGCATCCAAAAGCTTTCTGAACATGATGGGTCCGGCAACATTGGGCGGACAGCTTTTAGATTTGCCGTAGTTCTCGCATCCCGGCTCCCGGCACCTGTCGGCAAGTTCATCCCGTATGACAATATCCCCAGTGGCAATGACCTTCACACCGGTCGCCCCCAGGTCGAGGGCGCGCTCTGTCAATATCTCAATGTTGTCTTTGGTTTCCAAAACCACTACTCTATTTTTGACACAAATTCGCTGCAGCTCTCCACCAGGGCATAAACCGATCCCAGGGCGGCCATGAACGACGCGTGAACATCCGCCGCCTTTACTGTTTTCCCCCCGAATTCCAGGTCCCTGGTGGCGCAGGCATCGTGAATCAGGACACAGGCAAAACCCAGATCCGCCGCCGCCCGCGTGGTGGCATCAATGCACATGTGGCTCATGGCTCCGCAGATCACCACCCGTTCCACCTCCGCTGTTTTCAGCGCATCCAAAAGGGCTGTATCCCGGAAACTGTTGGGAAAATGCTTCTGGATAATTGTCTCTTCCGGCAGAGGGGCAATGCGTTGATGCAATTCCATGCCTTGGGAATCCGGCAGAAAAAACGTCGCTCCCTTGTAATTCGAAACATGCTGAATGTGGAAGGTGGGCCACTTATTGACCCGAAACAGGTCCAGCAGCTTGCCGGCCTTGGCGGCCGCCGTGTCCATTTCCACGAGTTCCATTTTCCCGCCGGGGAAATAGTCGTTTTGAATATCCACGAGGATCAGTCCTGTTTTCACGATTCACTCCCTTCGAGAAGCATTGATCTCACTCTCGTTAATGGTGCTCTACCTCTGGGCCACCGTTTCGATCTGTTTTACGGTGTATCAAGTTGATCCCCGTTATCAGATCTGTTTTGAAATTTATATTGTACTGAAGAAGGGCGAGAAACTTCAGGTCGGGAAGCTGAGCTGTTTATGCCTGTATGCCTGCCGGTCTTTTCACAACGGTCAGCAACATTTTAAATCGTTGAACCGCGGTCACGGAGTGGGGCATATCGGCCGGTCTCATAGTCCACCAGGTCTGCGAGATTGTGGGTTTCTGAAAAATCGATATTTTTTATCATAACAGATGGTTCCATGTTTTCTCCTATGGGTTCGCTGTTTCTAATGAATCACTTTGTAATGCGCATAGATCAGATTGTCACCCATGCGGCTGACCTTGATAAGGGCGAGCTGCATGGAGACCTCCCCGGCAAAGAGCGGCACTCCTGACCCAAAAATCGTTGGGGAGTAGGTCAGGACGAGTTCGTCGATCACCCCCTGTTGGGCAAAAAGGGCGTTGATGGTGGCCCCCCCGGACACGACCACATGCTCATATCCTTCCTGTTCCAATGATTTCAAAAGGTTGTTTGGAGACAGGTCGGTGAAGACCACATTGTCCCATGGTGCTACCCGGTCCTTCCGCCGGGTCAGGATGACCACTTTACGACCGGGCAGGGGCCGGTCCAGGGTTTCGAATGTTTTGGACCCCATGATCACAACCCCGGCCTTCTGGGTAAAGGATTTGAACAGTTTTTTGTCCTCCGCGGCTGTCCAGTCCGTCAGGTGGGTGTCGTCTCTAGCGATTAGGCCATCCGCTGTCAAAGCCATCAATAGTGTTACTTTCATTTCCGATTCTGCCCCTTATTGTGTAATTCCCTGCCCATTGACTGGTGTGTTTTTTTCATAGTCCGGGCATTGGCATGATAGCTTCCGGTTCTAACATTCAGGTATCCATGGCCATTTGATACCGCCGGCATTTGGTATGAAATTTGCTAGTTTATAGTTGTGGAAATCACGATAATCAACCCACTCAGGTGATTGCCATGGAAAAAACCATTCACGGAAATACAGGCATCAAATTAATGATTCAAAAGTACAGGAAAGCATTCCGGGTGCGCGAGAACCTTGATTTTTATTCTGAGGAAGATTTTATCGTCGCTGAAAGAAAATTTCTGAAATATGCCCTGTTGCAGGGGAAATCGGCAACAGAATCCGGGCATCTCATCAAGCTTTCTTAATCAACAAAAGGGTGCCGTCAGGATTTATCGGAGAGCTCCTTTTTAAGCCGCTCCACCTCTTCCCTGTATCTGAGGAGTTCGGCCGTGGTTTCCCTTAGGCGGTTGGCCAGAATTTCAGCAAAACTTCTGAAGATGACATACTTGATGTCCGAACGCTTTTCTTTGGGCATTTGGTCGATAACGGAAATATCGGTTGCCAGGCAAACCGTCTTGTCGATGGCCTTCACCGAAGCGGAGCGAACCGTCCCGCCGATGATGCCCATTTCCCCGAAGACATCCCCGATGCGGCGCAGGGTGACCAGTTCCTTGCCGTCTTTTACAATTTTCGCCTTGCCTGACATCAGATAGAATATCCAGTTGTCATAGGAATCTTCCTCGAGGATCAGTTCACCGGGCTCGAACTGTTTCAGCTTGGCCATCTGCAATAGTTCTTGAAGGTCTGATTCGCTGAATGCCTCCAGGACGGGAATCTGCCTCAGTTTGTCGATCAGCTCCGAGTTGTCCTTGAAAAAGTCTTTGCTCACCTTCTTTGCTCCGTTGTGTTGAGAGTAGTGGATCTTGCTTCAGCATGCCTGAAAATGCCGGACCACGTTTGAGACTAACCACAGAACATAGGGCTTGTCAACGCGTTCAATCCTCCTGCAGTTCCTGAATATTGGCATATTCATCTAATGCTTCCGGGTTGGCCAGAGCATCTTTGTTGGAGACTTCCTGGTTCTGGATAATCTTCTTTACGGCGATCTCCACCTTTTTCATGTTCAGGGTGTAAGGAACGTCGTTAACGGCGATGACCTTGGCCGGCACATGCCGCGGGGAGGCATTGATGCGGATCGTTTGCCTGATTTTGCCCTTCAACGCTTCGTCCAGGGTGAAACCCTCAGCCATCTTGACAAAGAGGATGACCCGCACATCATTCTTCCAGTTCTGGCCCACCACCACGCTGTCGGCCACCTCATCGATCTGGTCCATCTGACGGTAAATTTCGGCCGTGCCGATGCGGACACCGCCCGGATTCAGGGTCGCATCCGACCGGCCGAACATGACCACCCCGCCCCTTTCCGTGATCACGATGTAGTCCCCGTGCCGCCAGACACCCGGATAGACGTCAAAATAAGCGGAATGGTATTTCTTTAAGTCCGGGTCCTTCCAGAAATAGACCGGCATGGAGGGAAACGGCGCCGTGCAGACCAGTTCGGCCTGCTCGTTGACCACGGGTTTGCCGTTTGCGTTCCAGGCCTGCACATTCATCCCCAGGCCCCGGCACTGCAATTCCCCGGCATACACAGGGCCCATGGGATTGCCTAGGGCAAAGCAGCCGTTCAGGTCTGTGCCGCCGGCAATACTTGCCAGCTGGAGATCGGATTTGACGGCTTCATAGATGAACTCGAACCCCTCGATGGACAGGGGGGAGCCCGTGGAGAGCACCGCCTGTAACCTGGAGAGGTCATACTGTTCCTTGGGTTTCAAACCGGAGGCCTGGAGGGCTGCAATGTATCCGGCACTGGTCCCGAATACCGTGATGCCCTCGTCCTGGGCCATCTCCCACAACGCCCCCGGAGATGGATGAAAGGGGTTGCCGTCATAAAGCACCAGGGTTGCCCCCACACCCAGCGAGCTCACCAGCCAGTTCCACATCATCCATCCGCAGGTGGTAAAGTAGAAAATGGTATCCTCGCGTTTCAGGTCCGTGTGCAGCATGAGTTCCTTGAGGTGATGAATCAGGATGCCGCCGGCGCTTTGCACCATACATTTGGGCAGGCCGGTCGTGCCGGACGAGTACATGATGTAGAGGGGATGATCAAAGGGAAGCTGTTCGAATTCGACGGTAAGGCCTGCTTCCTTGGAACGAAAATCAGCGTACATGATTGCATTGGGTACGGCACTGATGTCGGGAGAAGCTTCGGTGTAGGGCACCACCACGAGTTTTTCGATGGAGGGCAGCTGTTTTATAATATCGGCTATGCGACCCAGGGAATCGATGCGCTTGCCCTTGAAAAAGTAGCCGTCGGCCGTGAACAGCACCTTGGGTTTGATTTGGCCGAAACGGTCGAGCACGCCCTTGATCCCGAAATCAGGGGAGCAGGAAGACCAGGCCGCCCCCATGCTGGTGGCCGCCAGCATGGCTATGATGGATTCGGGCATGTTGGGCATGAACCCCACCACCCGGTCCCCCACGGTCACACCGGCTGCTTTGAGGGATGCGGCAACCCGGGCCACCTCGTCATAAAGCTCGGCATAGGTAAAGGTCCTTTTCACCTGGCTCTCGCCATTGAAAACCAGCGCCCTGCGGTCGTCGCGATAACGCAGGAGATTTTCGGCAAAGTTGAGCCTGGCACCGGAAAACCAAAGGGCACCCGGCATCTTTTTGGGGTCGTCCAGCACCTGTTCATAGGGTTGCGACGCGATGATATCTGCGTACTGCCACATGGCTGCCCAAAATTCCGGGATGTTGTCGATGGACCACTGATGCAGCGCAGTGTATTCGGAAAAATCGGTATTGTACTGTCCGTTGATGCCGGTCATGAATGCATAAAGGTTGGAAGATTTGACCCTCTCCTCCGAGGGCTGCCATAACAGCTTCGCCATAACCACGCCTCCTCTGTTGTTTTTCTGGGGATAAAGGGTGTTAATTACCAGTAATTCCCGTTTTTTTCAACAAGGCTTGACATCTTATTTAGGGGTTGCAAGATTAAGATCTAAATTTTGCATGAAAAGTTTGACCGCCAACTGTTTGGCGGTTTGATCTTTTCTTTCGGAAAAACAGAAATAGGATTTCGGGAAAAACAGCATGCACTATGAAGGAATGATCATCAGGCCCCCCAGTGAAGCCAACAGCATCCTGCTGCAGGTCACGGTGGGTTGTTCACATAACAAATGCACCTTCTGCGGCACTTACGTTGGGGAACGGTTCAAGATAAAATCCGGCGACATCATCATGGAGGATATCGCCTTTGCCAGGCAATACTGTCGCCGGCAGCGGCGGGTGTTTCTGTGCGACGGTGACGCCTTGATTGTTCCCCAAAAACGGCTTTTAACCATTTTAACGGCTATCCGAGAACAACTGCCCTGGGTAACCCGCGTGGGCGTTTACGCCAACACCAAAAGCATCAAGATGAAAACCCCGGAAGAGCTGGCAGATCTCAGGAAGCACGGACTGGGTATGGCCTATATGGGTTTGGAATCCGGTGACGACACTACCTTGAAAGCCGTCAGAAAAGGTGCCACCGCCGAAAAGATGATACAAATGGGGAAAAAAATACGGGCCGCGGGCATCAAACTTTCCACAACGGTTCTCCTGGGCCTGGCCGGACCGGAGCGCTCGGAAGTGCATGCCCGGGAGACCGGAAATGTACTGACGGCCATCGACCCGGAATATGTGGGCGCCCTGAGCCTGATGCTGGTTCCGGGAACATCCCTGTGCGATGCCCACGAAGCCGGCCAGTTCGACCTGTTGAATGCAGATGAAATGCTGAGGGAACTGCGCGGCATGATTGAACACACCCACCTGACACGGGGTCTTTTTCATGCCAACCACGCCTCCAACTATCTCCCTATCAAAGCCAGGATGCCCCGGGACAAGGAGAAAACCCTGGCCTTGATCGACCAGGCCCTGGCAGGCGACATTTCCTTGAAGCCCGAGTGGATGAGGGCGTTGTAATAATAAATTTTCTCCTGAAAAGGCGGAATATGCTTTCAGGAGAGATCAACCATATTGAATTCACCAAGCGTTTTTTTCTAAACATAGAAAATTTATTATGGAGGAGCCTTACCCATGACCAACCAGCCAGCTGACACCAACGGTAATCTTGACGAACGTTGCATCAATACCATACGGATGCTTTCCGTGGACGGCGTACAAAAAGCCAATTCCGGACATCCAGGTGCTCCCATGGGCCTGGCCCCGGCAGCCTATGTGCTGTGGACCCGGTTCATGCAGCACAACCCGGAAAATCCAGACTGGTTCAATCGCGATCGTTTCGTGCTTTCCGGCGGTCACGCATCCATGCTTCTTTACAGCATGCTGCACCTCACCGGGTATGACCTATCCCTGGACGACCTCAAGAACTTCCGCCAGAATGGCAGCAAAACCCCGGGGCATCCCGAGTACGGCCACACCCCCGGGGTGGAGACCACCACCGGCCCGCTGGGCCAGGGCTTTACCAACGCCGTGGGCATGGCCGTGGCCGAAAGACATCTGGCAGCTGTCTATAACAAACCCGACTGTGGGCTCATCGACCACCACACCTATGTCATGTGCGGAGACGGGGATATGATGGAAGGCATCACCTCGGAAGCGGCTTCCCTGGCCGGGCATTTGGCCCTTTCGCGACTGATCTGCATCTACGATGACAACCATATATCCATCGAAGGTTCCACCGACATCGCCTTTACCGAAGATGTGGAACAGCGGTTCAAGGCCTATAAATGGAACGTGTTGAGGGTGGCAGACGGCAACGACCCCGAGGCCATTGACAAAGCGGTTAGAGCTGCCCGGCTAGAAAAGGAGCGGCCCACGCTGATCATGCTGCGCACCCAGATCGGCCACGGTAGCCCCAACAAACAGGGGACGGCCGATGCCCACGGGGCTCCCCTGGGCGAAGCGGAAATCAGCCTTACCAAGGAAAATCTGGGAATGCCGGACAAACCCTTTTACATTCCAGAGGAAGCCCTTCAACATATGCGCGCCTGCGTCCAGGCCGGCAAATCCGCCGAAGCAGAGTGGGTGTCGCGTTTCTCCGCCTACAAGGAAACATATCCCGAGAACGCCGAACGCCTGAAAAATACCATCAACCGCACCCTGCCCCAGGGGTGGGATGCAGACCTGAGCGACCTCCGCAACATTGAAGGGCCGGTGGCCACGCGGGCTGCTTCGGGAACGGTTCTCAACGCCATTGCCGCGAATGTGAGCGACTTGATCGGCGGCTCCGCCGACCTGGCGCCCTCCAACAAAACCTACATCACTGCCTCCCATGAATTTCAAAAAGACGCTTATGACGGCCGCAACATCCGTTTTGGTGTTCGCGAGCATGCCATGGGATCCATCATGTCGGGCATGGCGCTCCACAAAGGCGTGCGGCCATATGGAGGCACCTTTTTCGTTTTTACGGACTATCTGCGTCCAGCCATCAGGCTGGCCTGCCTGATGAAGCTGCCGGTCACCTATGTATTCACCCACGACAGTATTGCCGTGGGCGAAGATGGACCCACCCATCAGCCAGTGGAACACCTGGCCGCCCTGCGCGCCATCCCGGGGATAACCGTCATCCGTCCGGCAGACATGTCGGAAACCGTCGAAGCCTGGCGGCTGGCCATGCAGATGGCAACACCGGTGGCTCTTATCTTGAGCCGACAGAAGCTGCCTGTCCTACAGGAGGGCATCCACGGGCATGCTGCAGACCTGGCCAAGGGCGCCTATGTGGTGGCTGACACCGACGGCACACCGGACATAGTGATGATCGCCACAGGATCCGAAGTCCACGTGACACTGGAAGCTGCCGAAAAGCTTAAGGCGGAAGGGGTTTCCGCGAGGGTTGTCAGCATGCCCAGCTGGGAATTGTTTGAAGCCGCGCCAAAGGAATACCAGGACCAGGTCCTGCCCCCCGGCATCGAGGCCCGCATGTCTGTTGAAGCCGGGTCGGATATGGGATGGCAGCGCTATGTTGGCCAGAAAGGCCTCACCGTTCACATGAGCGGATACGGGGCCTCGGCCCCGGGCGGCACCAACATGGAACAGAACGGTTTTACCGTGGACAACATTGTGAAAACCGCTTTAAAGCTCACATAGAAACCCGGTCAGCGGGCCGGTATTACTTCTTCTTTGAAATAACCCGGAGAACAAGGAGTTCTTGCATGATAGATTATCAAATTCTGATGACCACCTTCGGCATGGTGTTTCTGGCCGAACTGGGAGACAAGACGCAGCTGGCCACTTTCTGTTTGGCCGCCGATTGCGACCCTAAACTCTCGGTGTTTATCGGGGCTGGCGCGGCTCTTTTGCTGAGCACCCTGATTGCCGTGGTTTTCGGCTCCGTTTTGAGTAAATACCTTCCCGAACACTATGTCAAAATCGCTGCTGGCATCTTTTTCGTGGTCGTGGGTATCTGGATGCTGGTCAATGCAACCAAGGCCATTGCCGCATGAAAGAATTTTTCAAAGTAACCGACTTGGATGACGCCCTCGGGTTGCGCTTCAGTTTCAACCGCCTGGGCAAAGAGGAAATCCCTGTGCAGGCCGCCACCGGCAGGGTGCTGGCCGAAGACATCGTGGCGGACGTCAACCTGCCGGACTTTCCCAGGGCCATTATGGACGGGTTTGCGGTACGCGCTGCATCCACATTCGGCGCCTCGGACGGGAGCCCCGCCTACATCAACGTCCCCCGGACAGTGGCCATGGGCGAAATTCCCGCCTTCTCCCTTGGCCCCGGAGAAGCAGCCAAAATTTCCACGGGCGGCATGCTGCCCAAGGGCACGGACAGCGTCGTCATGGTGGAGCACACCGACGCCATCGACGAGACCACCATCGAAGTATTCAAAAGCGTGGCCCCCGGGCAGAACATGGTGGCCATTGGCGAGGACATCAAAAAAGACCGGACCATCCTTTCCTGCGGCCAGCGGCTGCGCCCCCAGGAAACCGGGCTGCTGGCGGCATTCGGCCGGCAATCGGTCCTTGTATTCAAACAGCCCGTCATCGGGATCCTCTCCACCGGAGACGAAATCGTACCCATTGACACGGTTCCCTCCATCGGAAAAATCCGCGATATCAACTCCTACACCCTGGCCGGGCAAGTCCTCGAGGCCGGAGGAATTCCCCTCCAGCTTGGCATCGTCGAGGATGACTATGACGAGCTGCTCAAAATCTGCAAACAGGGACTGGCTCAATCGGACATGCTGCTGGTGTCGGGCGGCAGTTCGGTGGGCATGCGTGACTTCACCGTGGATGTGCTTGCCGCCATCCCGGACACCAAACTTCTGCTCCACGGTATCTCCATCAGCCCCGGCAAACCGACCATACTGGCGCGCTCCGGCGATAAAGCATTCTGGGGGCTGCCCGGTCACGTGGTCTCCGCCATGGTGGTGTTCCATGCCGTGGTACAGCCCTTTATCGATCATGTCAGCGGGCTCGACCCCGCCCTTCACCGCCGCTTTGCCTGTCCGGCAACCTTGAGCCGCAGCGTGGCCTCTTCCCTGGGGCGAGTGGACTATGTGCGCGTGAAACTGGTGGAACAGGACGGCGCGTTCGTCGCAGAACCTATTCTCGGCAAATCCGGACTGATCAACACCATGCTGCGGGCCGACGGCCTGGTCAAAATCGATAAAAACACAGAAGGGCTGGACGCCGGCGCGCAGGTCAACGTTCTTCTTTTCGCCTCCTGAAAGGATCCTCCATGAATAAAAAGAGAAATGTTTATTTGAAGATGAAAACCCTGGCTGAAGCCCGGAAGATCATCCTCTCAGAATTCCAGGCCCTTGCCCCCCTGGCAACGGAAGTCATACCTGTTCAGGATTCAGTGGGCAGAATTTTGGCGCAGCCGGTGACGGCCGAGCTCTCCTCTCCCCATTTTCACGCCGCGGCCATGGACGGCGTCGCCGTAAAAGCGAAATCCACCTTCGGGGCCAACCCGGCCGCCCCTATAGAACTGAAGGTCAACGAGGACGCGTTCTACGTGAATACCGGTCACGTGATGCCGGAAAATAGCGACGCCGTGATCATGATCGAACACCTCAATATCCTAGATGAAAAAAGGATCCAGATAGAAGCGCCGGTCTTTCCCTGGCAGCATGTCCGCAAAATTGGAGAGGACATTGTCGCCACCGAACTGCTGTTTCCCCAGAACCACGTCATCACACCCTATTGCCTGGGAGCCTTGATCACCGGTGGCATATTCAAGGTGAAAGTGAAGAGAAAACCCCGCATCCTGGTCATCCCCACCGGATCGGAACTGGTGAACTGGCAGACGACCACGGCTGCCTTGAAGCCGGGGCAGGTGCTGGAAAGCAATTCCTATGTCCTGGGTAGTCTGGCGGAAGATGCCGGCGCTGACTTTGCGCGCAGCGAGCAGTTGATGGACGATCCTGCCAGGATCAAGTCTGCCGTTAAGACAGCCATGGACGGCGACGTTGACATGGTTCTCACCGTGGGCGGGTCCTCGGCCGGTTCCGAAGACTATGCCAAGGACGTCATCCTGGAGCTGGGCGATGTGCTGGTGCACGGGGTCACCATCATGCCCGGCAAACCGGTCATTGTCGGTAAAATCAAGAGCAAACCCATCTTCGGCATTCCCGGATACCCGGTTTCCGCCATCATCGCTTTTGAACAGTTCGTCAAGCCCCTCATCGAGCAGATGAAGGGTCAGCCGGAACAGCCCAGGATCCACATAGAGGTCGAGCCCACCCGCAAGGTGGCCTCCAAGCTAGGGTTAGAAGAGTTCGTGCGGGTGAAACTTGGCACCGTGGGTGACCGGGTAGTGGCCACGGCGCTGCCGCGCGGGGCAGGGTTAATCACCAGCATTACCGAGGCGGACGGTATCATCCGCATTCCCGAACACATAGAGGGCCTCGAAGAAAACAAGGCGG
>JBDLJD010000098.1:0-16480 GCA_039714495.1 Thermodesulfobacteriota bacterium | reverse complement strand
GCTGGCAACCTATTTCGGGGTGATCAAAGCGGGTGCCGTGGCTGTAACCATCTCCTATTTGACCACAGCCGATGAGTTGAAGCAGGTGCTGGCCGATTGCCGGCCAAAGGCAGTGCTGGCCGGTGATGACAAGGTCGGTGATTTTCAAAAACTCAAAGAGAATGGGGATACGTTGCTCATCATCAACAGCCATGGTGACGTGTCATGCGACGACCTGATCGAAAAAGGGGACGCGAATTTCAAGACCGTGGATAGAAACCGTCATGACACCTGCGCTGTTTTGTTTACCGGCGGAACAACCGGCGTCCCTAAAGGCGCCATGTTGAGCCACGAAAACATCCAGGCGTCTCTCTTCAATGTGGTTCACTTTGAAAGGTCGAGCCAGGAAGATCGCGCCTTGTGCTTCCTGCCCTTGAATCATGTGTTTGCCCAGATTCATATCATGCAATCCATGGTTTACTGCGGCGGTGGATTGGTGCTGCACCCTTCTTATGACCTGGAGAGGATCCTGGATTCCATGGCAAGGCATCGCGTGTCCAACCTGTATGCTGTACCAACGGTTTACATCAGGATGCTGGAACTGAGCAATTTGAGGGAACGCATTGCATCCATCCGCTATTGCTTTTCGGCCGCTGCCAGCATGGCAACCGAGATCGTGCGTGCGTGGAAAGCGCGCACCGGCCTCGATATCCATGAAGCCTACGGCATGACCGAAAGTGCATCCATGGTCACCTACAATCACTACTATTCCCACGTGGTGGGGTCGGTGGGAACGCCGGCCAACCTGGTCGAAGTCCAGATAAGGGATATGGAGGGGCATATTCTGAAGCCCGGTGAGGAGGGGGAGATCTGCATTCACGGCCCCAACATCACCAAAGGGTATCTGAACAATCCCCAGGAGACAGCTGCCGCCATACAAGACGGGTGGCTCCATTCAGGCGATCTGGGTTATGTTGACGAGCAGGGCTACCTGTTCATCGTGGACCGGCTCAAGGACATGATTGTCACCGGCGGTGAAAACGTGTATCCGCGCGAGGTGGAAGAGCTGTTGTACACCCATCCGGATGTCCTGGAATGTGCGGTCGTGGGGCTGCCGGACAAAGAATACGGGGAACGCGTGACCGCTTTCATTGTGTCGCCGGGGAAGACCGAACCAAATCCCGAGAATATCAGGCAATTTTTAAAGGAACGCCTGACAGGTTTTAAAGTGCCCAAGGCGTTTGTGTTTGTGGATGACCTACCCAAAAACAATGCCGGCAAGCTGTTGAAGCGCAAGATAAGAGACCAATATAGCCCTCAAATCGCATAAAAAAGGGGGTCAAACCTTGATTTGTGATTTTAAATCATGGTACTTTTTTTTGAATTCAGTATCACTCAGTAGCCAGTCATTAACGATTTTAACACGTCTGCTGATTGATGAATACGTTAAACCAAAATAGGCCCCGATGGCACTGTTTGATAAGCGTCCTGACTGCCATAGTAAATAAATCAGCATATCGCGACGATCCTTTTCAACTGCGCTAATCTTTAAGGTTGTGGACAATGCACATGGTCAAGGGATAGTCTCAGATGCTTCCAGCTTCAGCGGCCTGCTGGCCGGCAATGCGGCCGAACACCAGGCAGTCGGTGATGGCGCAGCATCCCAGGCGGCTGGCGCCGTGCACGCCGCCGGTCACTTCGCCGGCTGCGTATAGCCCTTCAATGGGAAGGCCATCCAGATTCAATGCCTGGGCCCTGGTGTTGATGAGAATCCCGCCCATAGTGTAGTGCACCTTGGGCCACAGGCGCATGCTGTAGAAAGGGGGATGGGCCAGTGGGGCGGCATCCTTTATGATTGGTTTGCCGAAATCCGTATCTGATCCATCTGCAATAAAACCATTGTACCGGGCAATGGTTTTTCCGAACTCATTCGTAGGCATATCATAGGCGCCGGCCAGTTTGTGGAGATGATTGAACGCTTTAACCACGCCTTTTTTCAGCGCCCGCGCGATTTCATATCCTGAAACATCCAGCGCCTTGCTGTCGGCCACACAGAGGCACGGGTGTCCTTGGGCCAGGATGGCGTCGGCCCGGACCTTGCGGTTGGTCATCTCGTTGACAAATCGTCGGCCTGTAGCCGGATCCACGATGATGCCGTAGGGGAAGGCGATGTAGCTGGAAAAATCCGGTCCCACGCCATAGCCTTTTTCATCGGGGCAGGCCCAGGGACCCAGCTGGATCCATGAAAGGTGCACGGGCATGGCGCCGAGGCGTATGGCCTCCCGGAGTGCGCCCCCTGTGGCCGAGTATTTGTTGGTGCTGTCGATCTTTTCGCCAAGCCTGGGGTCCTGGGCGCTTCTGAAGGCAACGTCATTGCCGAATCCGCCTGTTGCCAGGACAACCGCCTTGCGGGCCCTGATATAGATTGTTTCCCCTGATGTGCGGTCCGGATAGGCATAGCCCTGTTGCACCCGCACGCCGCACACCCGTTTCCTGTGGTCTTTCAATATTTCCTGCAGGCAGGCCCTGGTTCGGATGGCAACCTCGAGGTCAGCGGCCTTGGCAAGCTGCTGTTTGATAATGTCGGCCCCGGACCTGTGCAACGTCGTATGGCCGCGTGGCACGGAATGCCCGCCGAACTGGCCCACACGTTCCTGAAATCGAACCCCCAGAAAGTCTCTGGCCCAGGCATAGGCTTCAGCCGATTTTTCGGCAACGATACGCACAAGATCGGGATGGTTCAGGCCCAGGCCCGCTCTGATCATATCATCGGCCATGCTTTGGGGAGAGTCGTCAATGCCGGCCCGGGCCTGCATGTCGCTGCCGGCAGCCGCCATACCACCGTCGCTGATCGTGGAGTTGCCGCCAAAGCCTTTCATTTTTTCCAATACCACTACCGAGCATCCCAGCTGGGCCGCTTCGATGGCGGCAGCCAGTCCGGCAAACCCACTGCCGACAACGATAACATCTGTTTCTTCATCCCATTTGTGTTTTGTGGCCGGGTGTGGCATGTCTGGTTCTCCACCTTCCACCAATGATTACCAATGGTGTTGTTGTGATAGATATTTTTAAAGTAATGCGAGACATTGAATTTAAACAAGATAGAAAGGGATTATGCAATGAATATTTCCTCGGAACAGATTACACAAATAAATAAGAACACGCTGTATCAGACGACGGGTCTTCAGGCACTTTCCGCCGGAGACGGCAGTGCCCTTTCCGAACTGCGGCCGACTGAGGATGTCTGCTGGCCGTTTCCCGGCCAGCCTCACGGGGGCATCCTGTTCACCCAGATGGACACTACCATGGCATGGGCTGTTGTCTCGGCAGTCGGAGAAGGGACCAACTGCTCCACCGTCAACATGGAGATTCAATACCCCTTGCCGGCCAAAGGCCCGGTCTTCACCTGTGAAGCGCAGGTTGTGCACCGTACCGGGCGTTCCTGTTTCGTGCACGGCGAGAGCCGGGATGAAGAAGGCGGCCTGGTGGCCATGGCCCAGGCGACCTTTAGGATCATCAAGGATCACACTGTTATCTAAGGTGCGGCTCCGGAACCCGATGGATTGTTGGAGAAATTCCGGAATATCTCGCAGCTTGCTACTGGGATCGCAGTTATAGCCTTCCGCATAGTAGCGACGCAGTCGCGTTTCATAAAATCGTGGTACACGATTTTATTCGATCCCGTATTTTTTCATTTTTCGCCACAGGGTTGTTTTGTCTATATTCAGATAGGCGGCGGTTTTTCCCCGGTGGCCTTGGTGACGGTCCAGGGCGGCGACAATGGCATCTTTTTCAGCCTGGTCCAGCCGAGGAGCCTCAGGGCGGGGGGTGGCATCCTTCCCCTTGGCACCACTATCCTGAATGTCCCGGGAGAGGTGCCTGGCCTCGATCAAATCCCCACGGCACAGTACAAAGGCAAATTCGATAATGTTTTCCAGTTCCCGGATGTTTCCAGGAAACGGGTGGCGCATCAGAATGTTCAGCGCCTCGTCCGAAATGCCATTGATTTCCTTACCTTTGAGGGCGTTGAACTTCTGGATGAAACTGCGCACCAGTAGCGGAATGTCTTCACGGCGGTCCGAAAGGGGCGGCAACCCAATTTTGATGACATTGAGGCGATAAAACAGATCTTCCCGAAATGTGCCCCGGGCCACGAGATCCGACAGGGTCCTGTTGGTGGAGGCGATGATGTGGGCATCTGTTTGTTCGGTGGCTGTCGCTCCTAAGGGTTCGTATTCTTTCTCTTGCAGGACACGCAGCAGTTTGACCTGCAGGGCTGTTGAAATATCGCCGATTTCATCCAGGAACAGAGTCCCGCCTGCTGCGCGCGCAAAACGCCCGGGTTTGTCCTTCTTCGCTTCGCTGAAAGCGCCTTTCCTGTATCCGAACAACTCGGACTCCAGCAGGGTGTCTGGCAGAGCGGCACAGTTCACGGCCACGAACTCCCCGGACTGCCCGCTCAGGTTGTGAATTGCCCTGGCAAACAATTCCTTTCCCGAGCCGCTGGGCCCTTCGATAAGAATGGTGCTGCCGCTGGTGGCGATGTCCGGAAGAATGTCGAATATCCTCTGAATGTCGTAATTCTTGCTGATAATGTCTTCAAATCGGTACTGGTTGTCGATCTTTTTCCGCAAGGTTTCCACGGCGGTGAGGTCCCTGAAAATTTCCACCCCACCGGTGGTTTTTCCCCGGTCGTCCACGATTGCGGATGTGCTTACACTGGCAGAGATGTGATCCCCCTGACTGTTGAGAATGTCGATAGGGATATTGGTGCCCGGCTTACCCGTATCCATGGTATGCCCCAAGGCGCAGGATGTCTGACAGATGTTGGCTCGGAAAACGTCAAAGCATTTCTGGCCCAGCGCCTGATTTTTTGACACGCCGGTGATGGTTTCCGCGGCGCGGTTGAAATAGGTGATGTTGTAATCTATGTCGATGGTGAACACGCCGTCGGCAATAGAGTCCAGGATGGCTTCGAAGTTGGAACTGGTTTTTGTTGGCAATGGTATCCTCGCTCGTATCGAACACGCTATCTGCTTTTTTAATAGCGGCAAAGTTGCGTTTCACAAAATGGGTTAAACAGTTACATTATAATATTGCAATCATGCAATGCAATGCAACAGGAAAATGCAATTATGCAATACATAAAAAAACCCCCCAAATGCCAAATTGCATTAATATATTGATATAATTATAAATAAAAATAAATTGATTTTTGTACCCATATGGCACGTATCATGCTTTGTAATTAGGCAAAACCCGGTTCGAAGGTTCGAGCCGGTTGAAGTGAATGACGGCAGAAGAAAATGCTGTCCAGGTAATGCGCGAGAAGATGAGATGAAGCTAGCTATTCCGGTGTTCCGTACAAAAATTTCTCCCCGTTTCGATCAAACACAGGGGTTTGTCCTGCTGGATACGGAGAGTACCGGAGTTGTCGCCAAGGAGAACCTGAGCACCAGGGGATGGACGGTCATCGAAAAGATGAAGCACCTCCTGGACCAGGGGGTCGATGTCCTGATTTGCGGGGGCATTGACCGCACTTCCCTGCAATACATGAGCTTCAACGGCATTCACGTTTATTCATGGGTGACCGGCGAAGTGGAGGATGCCGTGAAATGTTTTCTTGACAACCGCATGAAGCCCGGCATTATTCTGGGCGAACGGGGTGTGATGGAAGGGCGTTGGCAGTTCTGCAAGGGCCGTAATCATTTATGCCACATGTTCCAGACGGGCATTTATCAGGGCAAAGAGGAGGTGAAGACGATGCCGAGAGGAGATGGTAAGGGACCCAGAGGGCAGGGACCGCAATCTGGTAGGGGGCGCGGGGCCTGCAATAACGGTAAAGGCGGCCGCGGTATCGGGCAGGGTAGAGGACAAGGCGCCGGCCAAGGCATGGGCCAGGGTAAAGGACAAGGTTCCGGCCAGGGCAGGGGCCCGAGGTCGGAAGACAAGGTAGAAGGTAAAAGGTAAAAGGTGGAAGGAAAAAGGGTCAAAAGGTAAAAGCAATTTGTTCCCTTCAACCTGAAAGGAGAAAACAAATGCCAAGATTCAATCAAAGAGGACCCGAGGGCATGGGGCCGATGACAGGATGGGGCAGGGGAGTGTGCAATTCAGAGCAACCCGCGTACAGGCCAGGTGCTGCCGGCAATGCCGGCTTTGGTCGGGGCATGGGGCTCGGCCGTGGTTTCAGACGCGGGTTCGGTGCGCAAATGAACGTCTATCCAGCTCGGGGAATGGGCCGCGGACGGGGGCCGTATGTGCAGGCTTATCCTGAAGATGCGCAAATAGAGCTCGGCCGACTCAAAAATGAGGCCGCAAACATGCAGAACACCCTGGAGGCTATCAACGCACGCATAACAGAATTGGAAAAGAGCGAATGATGGAAATATTATTGGCAGGCGGAAATCTGGCTTCAATGCCTGCCTTCAAAACAGCACTTGAAGAAAACGGCGCCCTGGTTACGTGTCTGGACTCGGGGCAACAAACCCTGGATACGGTTTCCGAAAAAACATTCGACCTTCTGGTGGCGGATGAGACCTTAGGGGACATGGCGGGCCTGGAACTGATCGAATCCGTCATCATGACCCAGCCCATGCTCAATTGTGCGGCTGTCAGTTCACTTTCAAAGGAGGACTACCATGAAGCCAGCGAAGGGTTGGGTGTTTTGATGCAGCTTCCTTCCGAACCCGGCAAAGAAGATGCCGATGCGCTTATGAAACATTTGAATAAAATACAATCAATCAAGGTGGGATCATGATTATCAGTGTTGCCAGCGGCAAGGGCGGAACCGGCAAGACCACCGTAGCTACCAATCTGGCGGTTTCCATGGGCACGGGTGTGCAACTTCTGGACTGTGATGTGGAAGAGCCCAACGCCCATCTATTTGTTTCTCCGAAGATTGAACAGTCGGAAACGGTTTTTACGGCGGTTCCCGAGATCGACACGGACAAGTGCACCTTTTGCCGCAAATGTTCCGATATTTGCCGTTTCAATGTGATTGCCATTGCCGGCAAGACCATTCTCACTTTTTCGGAGCTGTGCCACAGCTGCGGGGGGTGTATGGCCGTGTGTCCCGAGGAGGCCATTACCGAAGTCGGGCGCGATCTCGGCCAGTTGGAACAGGGCACTTTCGATGCCGGCGAATTTGTCCACGGACGCTTGCGGATTGGCGAGGCCATGTCGCCGCCTTTGATCAAAAAGGTGAGGGAGCAGATAAAGCCCGGCAAAATCAGTATTATCGATGCGCCTCCGGGCACATCCTGTCCGGTGATTGCGGCCATGAAAGATACGGATTTTGTGCTGATGGTCACGGAGCCGACGCCCTTTGGCCTGCACGATCTCAAGCTTGCGGTGGAGGCGGTGAAGATGCTGGGCATACCGCATGGCCTGGTGATTAACCGATCCGACATGGGCAACGACGATGTCTGGCAGTACGCCCGGGCGGAAAATCTGCCGATTCTGATGGAAATTCCTTTTGACCGGGCCATAGCGGAAGCGTATTCCCGGGGTCGTTTGATAGTGGAGGCCATGCCTGCGTGGAAGGGTAAATTCCAGGAACTGTTCAGTCGCATCGAGCAATTGAGCAAGGCCCGGGAAAACCGAAATTAAAAGGGTAAGGTAATTTAGATGAAAGAACTGGTTATTTTGAGCGGTAAGGGCGGAACAGGCAAGACCAGCCTGACCGCGGCCTTTGCCTCGGTTGCTGAAAACGGCGTGTTGTGCGACGCGGATGTGGATGCTGCCGACCTTCATCTGTTAATGCACCCGGACGTCCGGGAGAAAACGGATTTCATGGGCGGCAACATAGCGAAGATCGATGCCGAAAAGTGCACCATGTGCGGCCAGTGCATCGATCTTTGCAGGTTTGACGCCATCCGGGATGATTTCGTCGTCGATGAAATCGATTGCGAAGGCTGCGGTGTGTGTGTGGATCTCTGCCCGGAACAGGCCATCGATTTTCCGGTGGTTAAATGCGGTGAGTGGTTTATTTCGGATACCCGTTTCGGTGCCATGGTACACGCCAGGCTCGGTATTGCCGAAGAAAATTCAGGAAAGCTGGTCACGCTGGTCCGTCAGGAGGCCAAAAAGCTGGCCGAAGCCAAACACATGGAATTGATCATCACGGACGGCCCCCCGGGCGTGGGGTGCCCCGTTATCGCCTCAGTGGGCGGGGCAACCGCCCTGTTGGTGGTAACCGAACCAACGGTTTCCGGCTTGCACGACATGCAGCGCCTGCTGGAATTGGCAGCGCATTTCAAGGTGCCTTCCATGGTTTGTGTGAACAAGTTTGATCTGAATATGGAGCAGACAGCGGCGATCGAAACGCTGGCCGCTGAAAAGGGCATCCCGTTTGTGGGGAAAATTCCTTTTGACCCGGAGTTTGTCAAATCCATGGTTGTCGGGAAAACCATTTTAGAGTACCGGCAGGAAGGCGAATTGAGTTCTACAATCAAACAGATTTGGAAGCGTATCCAGGAGAATCTTTAATATTTCGGGTTTGTTGCGGTCAGGGATTTGGGATGCAACAACGTTAATTTTTAAACCAATAGACAAGGAGAGTTATTAATGGAAAACGGTAGAATAGCAGTCCCTTCAAACGGGGCAGGCGGGATGGACGGCACGAGATCAGGGCATTTTGGACACTGCGATGTATTTACCTTCATCGATGTGGAGGATGGTAAAATCAAAGAAGTGAGCATTCTGCAGAACGAGGAGCATGTTCAGGGAGGGTGCATGGTGCCGGTAAACCTGCTGGCAAGCAACAACGTGAACGTACTGGTGGTGGGCGGCATCGGCATGCGCCCGCTGATGGGTTTCAAGCAGGTGGGCATCGATGTGTACCATGATGCCGAGCGGGCTGAAATCCGGCCGGTGGTGGAGGACCTGATTGCCGGCAAGCTGGAAGAAATCAAAAACGACCAGGTTTGCGGTGGCGGCGGCGGACAAATGCAGGGCTGATATCTGGACTTTCGTGATAATATTTAATTTTCAATTAGGAGTAGCAAATGAAGATTGCGATAACAGCAAAGGGAACAGACCTTGATTCAGAAGTCGATCCAAGGTTCGGCCGTGCAGCTTATATTTTGATCGTTGAAACCGACGATGGTACCTTCAAAGTCATGGACAATTCGGAAAATGTAAACGCCTTCAAAGGCGCCGGCATTCAGGCTGCCGCCAGTGTGGGAGAAAGCGGCGCCGAAGTGTTGCTGACCGGTTATTGCGGGCCAAATGCCTTCAAGATGCTCGATGCGGCCGGCGTCAAGGTAGCCAACGACGTTTCCGGTACGGTGAGTGACGCGGTGAAGGCCTTCAAAGGCGGACAGATCGCATTTGCCGAAGAGGCAAATGTTGATGGGCACTGGTAATAAATCTGCTACGCAGATTTATTGAATGCGGCTGCGCCGCTATTTTATAAAATCGTGGAACACGACTTTATTTTCAGTGCCACCGGCGCTTGTTTTCCCGCTTTAAGGAATAGCCTACCTCCATTGCCGCCGGTGGCACTGGAGGTTTATTTGTACTTTTGTGAAAAGAATAAGCTCGAAAACTGATTCGATTGAACGGGAGAGAAAGGTGAGCGAACCAGAGTTTAACTTTTTTCAGGACCACTCGAGAAACTATCTTGAAATGGCCTTAAAGACAGACAAACAGGAATCGATGGAAAGTCCGGACGGGTATGGCAAGCGAACAGGCGTGTGCGGCGACACCGTGGAGATATATCTGAAGGTCCGGCGGGAACGTGTTGAGGCCGTATCCTATCTTGTGGACGGGTGCATTAACACCAATGCCTGCTGCAACACCGTCGCCCGTTTGGCTGAAGGCCAGAGCGTCAATGCCGCCTGGGGGATCACCCCTGAACGTGTGATGGAGTTCCTGGAAACGCTGCCCAAAGATCATGAACACTGCGCCGAGCTGACTGTTGGCGCATTGTATCTGGCCCTTGCCAGATACCAGGAACTCAACCGCGATCCCTGGAAGAAAGTGTATCAGAAACAAGGATAAACCAGTGAAAGGAGACTTACCATGTCTGATTTTTTATTCATCCTGAGCGCGGACGACAATGAAAAGGCGACGCGCTGTTTCCAGTTTGCCAAAGTAGCCGCTGAAAAAGGGCACGTCGTCAATTTGTTTTTTGTCGACGGCGGTGTGATGTGGGCCGATACCAGCAGGGATTTCACAATCAATACCACCACCGGAGACTGTCCCAACGATTACCTGCCGTACCTGATTGAAAAGGAAGTCCCCATCGGCGTCTGAATCCCCTGTGCCAAATCTCGTCAGGTTGACGAGAGCAAGTTTTACGGCAACATGGCTTTAGATGGTGCTCCCGGTGTCATCGATCTCGCCACAAAAGCAAAGGTGTTCAACTTTTAAAACAAAAATCCCACCGTGCTGTAGTGCGGTGGGATTTTTGTTTTTTAAAAGCCTTCCATCCTGGCGATAATCTCTTCCATGACCTCATCGGCACCGCCGCCGATGGATGTCAGGCGGGAGTCCCTAAAGGCCCGTGATATGGGCATTTCGGCCATATAGCCGAGGCCGCCGAACATCTGCAGGCAGCCATCCGCTACTTTGTGCCCCAGTCGGCCGGCCATCAGTTTGCCCATGGAGACCTCCTTGGTCACGTCCAGACCGGCCATTTTCATGTTGACGATGTGGTAGGTGAGCCGCTTCAGGCCTTCTATCTCCGTCAGCCAGTCGGCCAGCCTGTGCCGCAGGACCTGCCTTTTGATGAGCGGTTTTCCGAACACCATCCGTTCCCTGATGTGCTCGATGGTTATCTGGATGGTTTGCTGTGCGCTTACATATACCAGGGGCAGCGTGACAAAGCGCTCGTGCTGGAACTGCTGCATCTGGTAGATGAAGCCTTCCCCTTCCTGCCCGATCAGGTTCTCGACCGGGATCTTCATATCGTCGAAAAATAGCTCCGCCGTGTCGCTGGAATGCATGCCCAGCTTGTCCAGTTTTCTGCTCACGGAGAATCCGGGCAGGTCTGTGGGCACGACGAAAAGGCTGAACGAATGGTAGCCTGGATCGTCGCTTGTTCTAGCCAGGAGGGTCAGGAAATCGGCCTGGGTGCCGTTGGTGATATAGGTTTTGGAGCCGTTGAGAATATAGTGATCCCCTTCTTTTCGGGCGGTGGTTGAAAGGGAGCTGACATCGGAACCGGCGCCGGGTTCGGTCACGGCAATGGCGGCGACCATATCCCCGGATATGGCTTTGGTCAGATAGGTTTCCTTGAGAAAGTCGCTGCCGAATTCGTTGATGGCCGGTGTGGCCATGTGGGTCTGGACCGTGATGGCCATGGACACACCGCCGGCGGCGATGCGGCCCATCTCCTCCACAAATGCAAGGTCATGCCAGTAGTCGAGCCCCTGGCCGCCGTACTTCGTGTCGTAGCGAATTCCCAGGAACCCGAGGTCACCCATTTTTTTGAATAGCTCGTGGAGCGGGGTAATCTTTGCCTCCTCCCATTCCTCCACATGGGGATTGATCTCCTTGTCCACAAACTCCCGAATAGCCTTTCTGATCATCTCGTGTTCTTTGTTGAAGTAGACTGAGTCCGACATGCGCTTCTCCGTATTATTTTGTCAATATCCAAAGTCTTAGCAGGGCTGAAGCCCTGGACTACTTGGCATAAAGCGGTCAGCCTCGTAGTGAAGGGATTTATCCCTGCCTGCTGTTAGCCATATGACAGATTAATCAGATTCATCCAGCACCGCAGCTGACACCAGGTTGTCACGATGGATGACCTCATCGTCATGCTTGTAGCCCAGAATCGCTTCGATGGCCGATGTCTTGGCCCCCTTGATCTGCAGCAGGTCATCTGAACTGTAGTTGACCAGGCCAACGGCAATATCTTCTGCTTTTCCATTTTTAAGAACCACAGCACTGCCGGTACGGAACCGGCCGACGATATCGACGATGCCCGAGGGCAGCAGGCTTTTGCCGTTTTTCAAGATGGCCTGTTCCGCCCCCTTATCGATGGTGATTTTACCGCTGGGGCTTTTGGTAAAGGCAATCCACTGCTTTTTGCTGTTCAGGTGGACAGGTCTGGGTTTGAAGAAAGTGCCGATGGGTTTCCCGGAAAAGACATCTTTCAGCACTCCCGGGAGAAAACCGCTGGCAATCACGCTGGGTACACCACCCAGGGATACCTTCTTGGCAGCCGTCAGTTTGCTGGCCATGCCGCCTGTTCCCAGAAAGCCGGGGATCGATCCGGCAGCTGCGGAAAGCTTGCTGTCCACCTTGTCCACGAATTTCACCAGTTCTGCGTCCCTGTGATGGCGGGGATCCTGATCGTAGAGGCCTTCTATGTTGGTGAGGTTGACCAAAAGATGGGATTCGGTCAGGTTGGTGACCAGCGCACTGAGGTTGTCGTTGTCGCCGAACTTGATCTCATCGACCCCCACCGTGTCGTTCTCGTTGATGATGGGGATGATGCCCCAGGCCAGCAGAGTGATCAAGGTATTTCGGGCGTTGAGATATCGCCTGCGATGCGTCAGGTCGTCCCGGGTAAGGAGGATCTGGGCACAGCGGGCGCTGTGCCTGGCAAAAGCCTCCTCATACGCCATGATGAGGCTGCTCTGGCCCATGGCCGCCAAGGCCTGCATCTGGGAAAGGGAGTCTGGGCGCCGGGAAAGACCGGCTTTTTTCAGACCTGCGGCAATGGCGCCCGAGGAAACAAGGATGACCTCGATGCCCTTTTTCCGCAGCCAGCATATTTCCGTGGTGATATCATCGATCAGGTTGAGGTTCAGGCCGTTCTTGCGGGTCAACACACCGCTGCCCACCTTGACCACCGCTCTTTTCACGTTTTTCAGATAAGGTTTGCGGTCCATCCTTTTAAAATTCCTTGTTCATCAAATGAATGATTTCTCTATTCCACTTATTACATCCTGCTTATTGTCTGAGCATATATCCAAAGAATTTTAAAAGATAATATTTCCTTCGGAAATGAATAATCATAAATTAAGGGTTTGTGTTGTAACCTCTTTGTGCCCTTTGTTTACCCAGTGAAACCCGTCCCTGTTTCTGTTTCACCGGGGTGTCTTTGTGGTAATAGTCCGGCCTATTCTTTAAGCATCAAATCGCGATGGGTGAAGGGCCTGGCATTCTTACCGGCATAATCGGCAACGATATGGCCGCTACCCAAAAGGCGCCATTTATAAATCATCAACCCTTCCAGTCCCACAGGTCCCCGGGCATGGATTTTGTTGGTGCTGATGCCGACTTCCGCCCCCAGGCCGAAACGGAACCCATCGCTGAATCGGCTGCTGCAGTTGACGAACACATCCGCCCCATCCACGCGGTCCATGAACTGTACGGCCCTTTGCCGGTCATCGGTGACGATCACGTCCGTATGGCCTGAGCCATAGGTATTGATATGGTCAATGGCGGCTGTCAGGCTGTCCACAATTTTGATGGAAATGATCAGGTCCAGGTACTCGGTCTTCCAGTCCTCTTCGTTGGCCGGCAGCACGTCGATAATTCCGGCCGTTCTTTCACAACCGCGTATTTCCACGCCATGGGCGTCGAATACCTTCTTCATGGTCGGCAGGAAGGTGTGGGCCGCATCCGCGTGGACCAGCATCGTTTCGGCGGCATTGCACACTGCTACGTACTGGCATTTGCTGTCCTGGGATATCTTGACCGCCATGTCCAGGTCTGCAGCACGGTCGACATAAACGTGGCAGATGCCATCGGCATGTCCCAGCACGGGAATGGTCGTGTTGTTCATGATGTGTCTTACGAATTCATTGCTGCCCCTTGGCACAATCAAATCCACCTGTCCGGACATACCCAGGAGGTCTTCGACATCGGAGCGGGTTTCCATGAGTCCCAGCCACCCCTGGGGGGCGCCTTCCTGGATGGCCGCACGGCTGATGGTGTTGGCCAGGATCTGGTTGGTTTCGGCAGCTTCACGACCGCCCTTGAGAAGAACGGCATTGCCGCTTTTGAGGCACAAAGAGGCTATCTGAACCAGTGCATCGGGTCTGGATTCAAATATGACCCCGATAACGCCAATGGGGCTGCTCACTTTGAAAAGCTCGAGCCCCTGGTCCAGTTCCAGGGCGTGCAGGACACTGCCCACCGGGTCGGGCAGTTTTATGAGGCTGGCAAGCCCTTCGCAGGTTTCTTCGATTTTCTGGTCATCGAACTTCAAACGTTTGCGCAATGGCGCGGCCAGGTGCTCTTTTTCAGCCCGTTCAAGGTCACCCTGGTTGGCGGTTACAATAGCCTGGCTGTTGCCCCTGAGGGCCTTGATGATGGCGTCGAGTGCCCGGTTTTTGGTTGCATGGTCCAGCGTGCCGAGCAGCGTTTTGGCCTGCACGGCCTGAAGGGCCTTTTCAAGTGTGGTCATCCTTTGCTCCTTGATTTTAACTCCAAAACATTTTTCGTCCGTATTATAGGAAACATTAAAAATTTGCAAGGGGCCGCGGTACGGTCTTGTAAATATTGGGTCGATGTAAATAAATTGATGTCGCCCCTGTTGTGTGATAATCGGAGTGGCCTAGGTTCATCATATACAAGTTGTTGCTTCCTATGTGACCTCCAATATTACCATTGCGGGGTCTTATGTTCTGAACAATAATAGAGCGGCGTAGCCGCAAATAAAAAATTGCGCAGCAAGTTTTTGGGAGGAAGATAAATGGCGGTAAATGCAAACGTGAAATGGGCAGATGGGTTGCAATTCGTTGCCCGGGCAGGAGACGGCCCGGCTGTTGTTCTGGACACCCACGACGGCGGGGGCGGACCCAGCCCCATGGAGATGGTGTTGATAGGAGCGGCCGGCTGTACGGCCATGGACGTGATCTCCATCATGAAGAAAAAAAGGGTGGTCATCGATCGGTTTGAGGTAACCATAGACGGGGATCAGGCCGAGGAGTACCCCAAACGGTATACCGCCATCCGCATCACGTACATAATTTACGGCCAAGGCATCAAATCAAAGGCAATGGAGCAGGCCATCGAGCTGTCCAAGAACAAATACTGCAGTGTTACGGCGTCCTTGAATGCGGATGTGGCGTATACGTATGAAATAAAGGAACCTTAACATTACATGCTCCGCAAAGACGCAAAGACCAAAAACAGAGGACGGAGGCCAGAGCGTCACCTCAAGCCCTGCACCTGGCCTCCGGCCGCAGACTAGTTGCGACGCGGCTGGTTCCACATCTTGATGCGGTCAGTGCGGGATAGTCCGGAAATGATTTCAACGTTGATGCCGTCGGAGAGCCCCAGCTCCACCTCTCTTTTTTGGAACATCTGGGGCCCGGTGGCGACTTCCACAAAGGCGTTGCCGTCTTTGAATTGAAGCAGGCTTTCTTTTATGGCCATAACGGCTTTCCTGCGTTCAAACACAATATCGGCATTGGCACTGTAACCGGCCCTTAAAAATTGGGATTCCTCGAGTTCGAGCGCGGCCCTTATCTCAAATTGAACCGTGCCCTTTTCCGCCTTCCCCTTGGGGGCGATATACTCTAGGGTGGCACTGAACTCTTCATCCGTCAGGGCGCCGATGGTGAGGATCAGTTCCATGCCGACCTCCATTTTGCCCACTTCCGACTCATCCACGCGCCCCTTGAAAATCATCTCCTGCATGTCGGCCACGCTGGCGATGGTGGTGCCGGCATTGAAGGCGTTGGCTTCGATCACGGAATCGCCTTCCTCTACAGGAATGTCCAGGACCATACCGTTGATGGTGGACCGGATCAGCGTGTTTGTGGTTTCCTTGGATTGGCGGGAGGTCCCCTTTTTGATGAGCTGCAGGTTGCTCTCGGCAGCTTCCACCTCTTCCAGGGTACTGCTGTAAGTGGTCTCGTACTGTATGTATTCCGCTTCGGTGATGATTTTCTTGGCATACAGCTTTTTGCGGCGCTTCAGTTCTATTTCCGCATTTTTCAGGCTGATGCGGGCCTGGTTCAGCCTTGTTTCAGCATTGTTGAGGCTGATCATGTCAGGTATAATTTCGAGCCTGGCGATAAGGGCGTTTTTCTTCAGCCGGTCGCCCGGCTCCACATAGATCTTCTCAACTACTCCAGAAATCTGGGGTTTGATTTCAATTTCCTTGCGGGGGACAATGGATCCGGTGGCCACGGCCTTGCTGACGATGTCCGTGAAAAATGGCTTTGCCGTTTTATACACAATGGGTTTTTCCTTTGACTTCTCATAGAGGAAGTAAAGGGTGCCGGCAAAGATTGCCAGAAAAAGCAGGGTGAAAAAGAACTTGAGAATTAATTTCATTGTCAACCGCTTAGTACCTTATTTATGATGTCTTGCGTTTTTATGTCCAAAAAAATAAAATCAATCACGAAAACACGAAATCTGAAAAACACGAAAATTTTACTGGTCTTTTTAGTGATTTCGTACTTTCGTGATTTCGTGATAAAAGATCTTTTTCTTTTCTGTTTTATCCGGATTCGGGAGTAGTCATTAATCGTCTCGAATGGCCTCCACCGGCTTGATGCTGACGGCCTTCCTGCCCGGTATGAGACCGGCT
>JBDLJD010000097.1:0-16507 GCA_039714495.1 Thermodesulfobacteriota bacterium | reverse complement strand
CAGTTCAATCGTTTTCACGGCCATACGGGCCAGTTGCGTCGGCATGTCGCCAAAACGTCGGGCCTCTTCCCCGTGGGAAGCCGTACCGACTTCAGCCCGTTTTTTAATGCCCTGAACGATAGCTGCCAGGCGGAAGAAGGAAAAGACGACGTAAAAGACCCAATGACTTATTTCTGCAATGTCGCGCTTTCGGCAGTAGTTTTCGACAATTTGATCCTCGGTGGGGATGTTCAAGGCCTGACGATCTTTTCCGGCCAGACCCCGGATGGGAAAATCTTCAGGCATGTGCAACCCCATGCAAAAATAGGCCAGGTCCGCAAAGGGGTGGCCAAGTGTAGACAACTCCCAGTCCAGGACCGCCAAGATAACGGGTTTTTCCGGATGAAAAATGATATTTGCAAAGTGATAATCCCCATGGACCAGACTCACCTGGCCGTCATCGGACGGCATGTTGGCCGGCAGCCATTCAATAAGGTCCTCCATCTCCTGGATGTGTTCAGTTTCAGAGGCCTTGTACTGTTTGGTCATTCGCCATACCTGACGTTCGAAATAATTTCCGGGTTTGCCGTAGTCCGAAAGTCCGGCGGTTTCCGGATTCAAGTCATGTATTGTTGCCAGCACCTTTATGGCCTCTTCGTAAATACTGCCACGCTGGCTGTTATCGATCTCCGGCATGGCTGCACCTTTAAAGATCCGTCCCTCCTCATAGCTCATGACATAAAATAAGCTTCCGATCACCTCCCTGTCGAGGCAGAGGTGGAGGGCAATGGGAACGGGAACGTTGCTGTGCTTCAGAGCGTCGAGCGCCCGATACTCGCGGTCAACTGCATGGGCAGATTTGAGCAACTCTCCCAACGGCTGGCACCTCAAAACATAGTTCCCGGAGGAGGTCTCAACGAGAAAGGTCGGATTGGATCGGCCCGCGCCGAACTGCCGGGCCTTGATCGGGCCTTTGAACCTCGGCACATGGCTTTCCAGATACTTCGTAATCCGGGACCCCTCAATGATCGGCGCTGAATCGGACATGATTCTTGTTCTCCTTTCTCCTGCCGTGCATCAGACTGTCGACTGTTGTTGTTCGATATGGTTAGCACTCCGATCGATTTGTAACGGCCGGGCCGTACGGAATCCTTTGTACTTCGACAATTCCAGCCGGCCGATCTGGTAACGGTGAACCTCGTCCGGTCCGTCGGCTATCCGCAGCATACGGGCATTAGCATAGGCCCGCGCTAGCCTGAAGTCTTCGACAACGCCACCGCCACCGTGGGCCTGAATGGCCCAGTCAATGACTTTGCAGGCCATGTTGGGTACGGCCACCTTTATCATGCCGATCTCTTTACGGGCCACTTTGTTTCCTACCGTGTCCATCATATGGGCGGCATTGAGCACCAGCAGCCGGGCCTGATCAATGAAAATACGCGCTTGGGCAATCCGCTCCATCGTAACGGTTCTCTCCGCGACAGGTTTGCCGAAGGTTACACGGTTTAAGGTTCTCCGGCACATTTTTTCAAGTGCATCCTCTGCCAGGCCGATCAATCGCATGCAGTGGTGAATGCGCCCCGGCCCTAGACGTCCCTGCGCGATTTCAAAACCCCTTCCTTCGCCAAGAAGAATGTTACTTGCCGGCACGCGCACATTGGAGAAAACGACCTCGCCGGTCACGTCCGGGGTGCCATAATAGCCGAAGACCGGCAGAGGCCGGATTACCTTCACGCCGGGGGCCTCCATCGGTATGACAATCATTGATTGCTGAATATGTTTGTTAGGGTTGTCAGGATCGGTTTTACCCATGAAAATGAACACTTTACAGCGTTTGTCAGGTGCTCCCGAGGAAAACCATTTGCGGCCGTTGATTACGTACTCATCACTTTCTCTAACGATCGAGGCGCGGATGTTGGTGGCATCCGATGAGGCCACGCCGGGTTCGGTCATGGCAAAGCAGGACCGGATGCGTCCTTCCAGAAGCGGTTCCAGCCATTTTTTCTTTTGATCAGCAGAGCCGTATCGTGTCAGCACCTCCATATTGCCCGTGTCGGGCGCCGAGCAATTGAACACCTCGGGAGACCACATGATGTGTCCCATCATCTCGCACAGCGGGGCATACTCCAGGTTGGTGAGACCGGCGCCGTATTCAGACTCCGGCAGAAACAGATTCCACAATCCCTGCTTTCGGGCCTCATGTTTGAGCTCCTCCACCACCGAGGGCCAGAAGTTCCCTTGCGCGACTTCTTCGTAATAGCGGTCTTCGTTAGGATAGACGTAGGTCTCCATGAAGTTGTTCAAGCGATTGAGCAATGCTTTGGTTTTATCCGAGTGTTCAAAGATCATAGAAATCTCCTGCCATGATTTGGATATCCGCGATTACTACTGAAGAAGCCCCCGCTCCTGGGCAATGCGCTTTTGCATATCCACAATATCTCTGGGTGGTACATACTGTTCTTTTTCCGGTTTTGCATGCAGCAACATGGCATCGACATCGCAGGCGACCACGCAGACACCACATCCGATACAGCGATCCCTGTTAACAATGGCGGTATCTTTCAATTCGATGGCCGCCATGGGGCAGCGATCCACACATGTCCCGCAGGAGGTGCAATTTTCATCTTCGCAGGCTGCGTAGAAATTCGTGTGGGCCAATTGAGCTGGTTTCTCAGTTTTTTTAAGGGCTCGCAGGAGTTGACATGCGCAACTGCAGCACATGCAAATGCCCCATACCCTCTGGCCATTACCCGGCTGGGGTACCAATCCAGCGGCCATGCCCTTGCGCAAAACATCCAGGGCTTCTTCGGTTGAAACTTCGTGGCCCAAGCCGTTTTCAATATAATAATAAGCTCCGGTTCCGAAAGCCATGCAAACCTCGAGGGGGTGATCACACCCCTTACCAAGCATGTTCGCCTGCTTTCGGCATACGCATGGCGCCAAGGCGATTTTTGTCTGGGATTGAATGATCCTTTCCACGTGGTCATAGGACAGTATCTCCGTGCCTGCCGGAATACTTTGGGAAATGGGGATCACTCTGTGCTGGCTGGTTTTGGTTTTGTACCAAGCGTTTTGCATGAAGTATTCAATGTATGCATTGACCTCCGCGACGGTATCCTCAGTCGTCGAATTCATCTGAAATTCCCACATGCCCTCGGCTACGGGGAGGAGGTTGTACAGCCATACAGGTTTATCGCTTTCCCGGGTGCCGGGCCGGGCCATGCGGAATATCAGTCCCTGCTTGGACATGGCTTCCAGAACCGGTGCCAGTTTTTCCACGGGTTCACCCAACCGGTCTGCAATGACGGACACCCGTTCCGGAACGCCTTTCATTTTCAAGGCTATTTCGGCATGCTCCCGGCGGAACCACTTGCGAAGGACTTCAAGCTCGAGTCCATTTTCTGTTATCGGGAACGGAACCGGGAGGCCGTTCAGATGTTTAGCCAACTTCTGGAAGATATCACCCATGTTAATTTTTCCTTATCAGGACCGTTTATTAAGTTTACATTCTAAATCAGCGACCACATACGCTGCTGGTGGTCGCTGATTTCATTTCTGGACGTTTGTGTTGATGCCGGTCGACATGGTCAGCCCCAGCAGGGTCTGCCCCCGATCCTCAACCCTGACCGTGTCTTCATAGGGCATACCGTTCAAAGCCATGTTGAGAGCGCTTTTGGTCAACTGCAGGGCCATCTGGCTGTTTTTGGCCATGCGTCGGGCCATTGCCATTGCTTCCGGCATCAGGTCCTTTCTGTCGTATAGATGGTTCACCAGTCCGATACGCAAGGCTTCGTCCGTTTTAACCTTGTCACCGGTCAGACACATCTCGGCAGCCTTGCCCCAGCCGACAATGCGCCAAAGAAAATAGCTGGACCCCATGTCGGCGCCACCGACTCCCAGATTGATGAACTGCGCCCGGAACACCGTGTCATGACTGGCCAGACGGATATCGGATGTATAGGCCATGGACAGGCCGCCACCGATCGCCGCCCCGTGAACTGCGGCAATGATCGGCTGGGGTACGCTGCGCATGAGGCGGAACATCAGAGACAGACGCCGCTGGAAATTGTAGGTGTTTTCGGGAGTACGGCTTTGACGGTCAGCATACATTTCCTGGACATCTTTGAGATCAAGACCCGAGCAGAACCCGCGCTCTCCGGCGCCTCTCACCACGACAACACGAACGTCTGCGTCTTCGTTACGATGTTGCCAGAAATCGATCAGTTCATCCGTCATCTGACGGTTGATGGCGTTGACCATCTGCGGACGGTTCAAGGTCAGGACGCCGACCTTATCCTCAACTTCGAAACGAATGGTTTCATATACCATTGTCTTTTCTGCTTACCTTTCTGGTTAAATTTTTAGTCCTACGTCAAATCCTTCTATTATGGCTTCCTTGATCATGCGAGGTTTTACACAGTCACCTACGGAATAGATTTCGTCGGCCAGCCCGGCAAAGCGTTTTTCAATTCCGGGATCCGTTTTCAAACCCAATGCAAGCACCACGGCATCTGCCGGAAAGAATTCCGGTATATCTATTTTTATGACGTTCACTCCCTCGGTGGTTATCTCTTCAACACGGGATTGGGTCTCCAAACGGGCGCCCATTTTTTTCAGACGCGCCAGAAAGAAAGGGCGGTACGTCATAGGCAGATTCTCCGCCATACGGTCCAGCATCTCCACGATGGTCACGGATGTAATGTTTTGTTTTTTTTCGAGAAGAAACTCGGCAGTCTCACAGCCTACGAGGCCGCCTCCAACAATCACAACATCACCGTCGATGGTTCTGTTTCCTGCCAGGACGTCAACAGCGTCCATCACGTGAGGTAATCCGACGCCTTTTATGTCTGGAACAAATGGGAATGCACCCAGGGCCAGAATAAGTACATCCGGTCTGTTAGAATTTATGGTTTCCGGGTCAGCCGGGGAGTCGAGCCGGATGTCTGCACCGACTATGCGCGCACGGTGTGCCAGGTTTTGCGAAAGGGTTAGAATTTCCTCTTTGTGAGGCGGTCGACAACCCACCTTGAGCCATCCTCCAGGCAGAGATTCTTTTTCAAAAAGGGTGACGGAATGGCCTCTTTTGGCTGCGGCCCAGGCAGCTGTCAAGCCCGCAGGCCCGCCGCCGACAATGAAAACACGTTTTGCTTTTTTGGCCGGTTTCATCAACTCCTGGCCTTCACGGCCGGCCATGGGGTTGACAACGCAGGACACACCGATAAACTGCTGCCCGCTTTTTTTGTAGGTTGTGGAAAATATTTCACTGAGGCATTTAGAGCAGGCCAGGCAGGGAATGATTTCCTTGATCCGGCCGTGTCTGGCTTTGTCCGGGAGTTCAGGATCGGCCAGGAGGGCCCTGCCCATACCGGCAAGATCGGCCTTACCTGAAGCGATAATTTTTTCCGCGATGAACGGGTCGTTGATCCGGTTGGCTGCAATGACAGGGATATCAACAGTGTGCCTGATTTTTACGGCAAGGTGAGCAAACGCCCCTTTGGGCAGGGAGGGGGCCACTGTGGGGATTGGCGATTCATGCCAGCCCGTGTAGGAACTGATGTACTGCACACCGCTATTTTCGAGAACCCTGGCTACTATTACCGATTCATCAATGGTGTGTCCACCCGGCATTTGTTCATCAAGATTCAGACGCACACCGATAGGAAAGTCTTCTCCAGCGGTTTCTTGAATCCGGGCAACGATTTCCAGAATGATGCGCATGCGGTTTTCCAGATTTCCACCATAAGCATCGTTGCGCGTATTGCCGATGGGGGACAGAAACCGGTTCAGAAGATATCCGGCACCTACCAGAATTTCCACGGCATCGAAGCCGCCTTTACGTGCACGGTAGGCTGCTTGAGCGTATTTATCGACGATAAACCCGATCTCCTCCCGGGTGACCGCCCTGGGTACTGCATGCAGAATTTTGTTCATAACCGGCGAAGGTGCCACGGCTTCAGGCGTAAATCCGTCAAAAGTAATATGATAAGAAGTGATGAGCTGGCAGGAGGATCTTGCTCCGTGTGAGCGGATGGCAGCGGTCAGCTGTTGGACGCCGGGAAGGAAGCGGTCGTCGTAAATACCAGCCTCCACCAATTCACCGCTTGCGATCGGTGAAAAAGGAATCACGATCATACCGGCGCCGCCGCGCGCCCGTTGGGCGTAGAAACGGATAAAGCGTTTTCCGACGGTTTGATCGGACCGGCAAAAGCCTGTTGTCATGGGTAGCATGACGATTCTATTGGGCAGTTCAATCCGCCCGATCCGTAAAGGCATGAAGAGGTGGGGAAACGCGCGTACCTTTTTAATGGGTTCTCCAATCACTGGCAGACCAGCTTTCTTATCTCTCTTTTTATAATTTTACCGCTCGAGGTTTTGGGAAGCACATCCAGAATGAATATCTTTTTAGGTGCGAAGAAGTGATGAACATGGGCACGGACATGTTCGAGCAGCTCCTCTTCCGTGACCTGTTGGTTCTGTTTAAGCGTCACCGCCGCGGCAACCTCCTCGCCATACTTGGGATCTGGCATGGCTATTACGGCTGCTTCAAGGATAGCCGGGTGGCGGTAAAGCCAGTTCTCCGATATGCCCGGGTCGATGTTTTCCCCCCCCTTGATGATGAGGTCCTTCTTTCGCCCGGTCACATAGAGTTCACCAAATTCATCTAAATGACCCAGATCGCCGGTGTACAGCCAACCGTCCTTTAGCGCCACTGCCGTTTCATGGGGTTTGTTCAGGTAGCCCTGCATGACTCCCCGGCCTTTACAGATGATTTCCCCCTCTTTGCCCTGCGGAACTTCCCGACCGTCATCGTTCACGATCATCACCGCCAGACCCGGAATCGGCGGGCCTACTGAGCCGTACTTGAAAGTCCTGCCCGGAATCTGTCGAGCCACGTTGGGGCTGGCTTCGGTCAACCCGTAGCCGTGGTAGAGTTCAACACCGAACAGCGCTTGTGCCCTTTTCCAGGTTTCTTCAGCCAGCGGCGCCCCGGCACTTATCAGATACTTGATGGATTTCAGATTGTGCCGGGAGGGATCATAATTTTCCATCAGCATTGTGATCATGGTGGGTACCAGGGGCGCAACGGTTACGTCGTAGTTCACGATCAGATCCAGAACCTTTGGGGCTTCAAACCAAGGCGTGAGCACGATGCTCGAACCGAAGGCGCAGCTTTCGTGAAAAAAGAGCACGCCGTAGATGTGATTCATGGGAACCGTGATTAGGGTGCGATCGCTGTGTCCATACGGCCACACCTCAGCGCCGCCGCGCATGCTCGCCATCAGGTTGCCATGGGAGAGCATAACACCTTTGGGCATGCCGGTAGTTCCGGAGGTGTACATCAGGATTGCCAGGTCGTCTTCACCGAGATCTTCCATGTCCCCGTTCTCTCCTGGCGTGTTAAGCATTTCGGCGTAAGGGGTGATACCCGGTTTCTCCGTGCCGCCGATAACGACGAGATCGCCTTTCCATTCCCTGTCTGCGAGGGCTTCTTCAATTTTTGGTAAAAACTGTTTTTCGGTGATGATGAGATCGGCTCGGGAGTCGTTCAGTATGTAGCTGATCTCGGGCGGCGTCAGGGCGTGAATGACCGGCAAAAATGCGGCCCCCGCACGCATGACCCCGTTGATCAGCTCGGGAACCTGTACAATGTTGCCTACACAAACGGCAACGATTTTGCCGGCACCGATGCCCCTTTGGCGGAGGCTGGCAGCAAGGGCTGCCGCCCGCTTTTCGATGTCGAGGTTGGTGAGTCGACGGTTTTCATCTGATCCCACATAAATAAACTGATCATAGACACCAAATCGTTGAAGGTTCTCCTGAAGCAAGCAAGCAATATTCATCGCACCTCCTTTGCACTAAAGGCAGGACACGTCTCTTTACAGTTGGGTTCAAAAAGGGATTTTAAGACGATGACGATTTAATCGAAACCGTGCTTAATACATCGACTCGATCAGGTCTTCGAATCGTTCGTTGACATATTTTCGCTTCAATTTCATGGTTGCGGTTAGTTCAGGATCGTCACTGGTGAGTTCGATGTCAATGAGGCGAAATATTTTGATGGTTTCCACCTGAGCCAGTGTCTTGTTGACCTGACCAATTTCTTTTTCAATGAGTTCTTCAATGGTTACGTTGTGGCAAAGGCTTTTGTAGGTCGTAAAAGGTATTTTTTCATCCTGTGCAAATTGGGTGACGTTCTCCTTGTCGATCATGATCAAGGCGCTTAAAAATTTCCGGCCGTCGCCGATCACTACAGCATCGTTGATATAGGGGCTGAATTTGAGCTTGTTTTCAATATATTGCGGGGTCACGTTTTTACCGCCAGATGTGATGATGATGTCCTTTTTACGATCAGTGATCATCAGGTTGCCATCCTCGTCGAATTTACCCACATCACCGGAATGCAGCCAACCGTTAATTAGCGTTTTGGCGGTTTTTTCGGGGGCTTTGAGATACCCCTTAAAGACATGAGGACCGCTAATGAGTATTTCACCGTCGTCGGCTATTTTAATTTCGGATCCCGGCATGGGTTTACCGACTGTTCCCAGTTTGATATCATCGCCCTGATGAATGGCGGCAGGACCGGTATTTTCGGTCTGCCCGTACACCTCACGGACGGGCAGACCTACGGCATGAAAAAATCGGAGGATTTCAGGGGAGATGGGGGCCCCACCTGACATCATGAAGTGAGCGCGGTCCAGCCCCAGCATTCTTTTGAGGTTTCTGAAGACCAGGAAATGGGCCATCGCATTTTTAGCTTTCAGTGACAACGGGCATCGCTGTCCTTTACTTTTCCGGTCAAGGACAGCATGTCCGATATTTAAGGCCCAGTTAAAGACCTTTTTTTCCAGCCAGGTGCACTCTTTCATCTGAAGGATAATATTCGAGTAAAATTTTTCCCAGAAGCGTGGCACAGCAAAAAAGGAGTGTGGGGAGATTTCTTTTAGATCCGCAGGCACGGTCTCGAGATTTTCCGCAAAATTAATGACATATCCGTTTACCATTCCTGTAAATGTGGTGCAGTTTCTTTCAGCAACGTGGCAAAGCGGCAGGAACGAAAGAATTTCGTTGCCCTCATAGTAGACATTGGCTTCCGCGAGCATCCGGTTGGCACAGATGACGTTATTGTGTGAGATCATGGCCCCTTTAGGAGGGCCTGTGGTCCCCGAAGTGTATACGATCAGAGCTGTATCTTCCGGCTGTATTTGAGGCCACAGATTGTTGAAGCGTGTGAGGTTGTTACCCAACTCAGCTTTTCCCAGCGACATGAAATCATCGAAGCTTATGACCATATCATCTTCAAATTTTCTAAGACCTTCCATGTCATATACAATGACCTTGGAGAGGCTGGACAAATCCTCTCTGGTCAGTAGAAACTTGTCGAGCTGCTCTTCGTCTTGTAAAAAAAAGATATGGGTATCAGAGTGGTTGATGATATAGGCGACTTCCTCGGCCGAGTTTGTGGGATATATCCCCACGGTGATGCCGCCAATGCACTGGATACCGATATCAGAGTAGAGCCATTCGGGATTGTTTTCACTGATGATGGAGACGCATTCGTCTTTGACCACACCCAGTGCGAGCAATGCCGATCCCACGATCTGCACGTTTTCAAGATACTGATTCCATGAAATTTCCTGCCAGACACCCAGAACCTTTTCACGCATGACCACACGGTCGCCGAATCGGCTGACCTGAGAATGAAACAATTTGGGAACCGTGTCTAACGCCGGATCCAGTCGTGTACGTTTTGGCATGTTCTTTATCCTGATCCTGAAGCTTCGGAATGACCCAAATTACACAGGTCGCACGACAGGGGGGTTATTTTATCCGATAAGAAAAAAGACCTTGGTTTTATAGTTGAAGAACCAATCTACCAATCTGGACGGGGTTAAAGGAAAACCGGGCAACGATCGCACCGGAGTTTCCTTTAACCGATTGTCCAGCGCTAATCTTTAATTTTTGTGTAGCGCCACCCCTCCATGATCGAGTGCCATTCACCTCCCTGTACCTTGAACATCTTCACCGAACTGCCTCCGGCTCTCAGGTTGGGACCCCAGGTAATCGGGCTTAAAATCCCGTTATCAAAATCTTTTAAGGTTTCAAGGGCTTTGATCAAACCTTCTCTTGTGAGATCTTTACCTGCGCGCTCGAGCCCCTCTACCAAAGTGATCGCGGACTGGAACCCGTAAACAAAGAAAGCATCGCCGACGGAGCCCATGCCGTATTTATCGATAGTTTCCTTGAGCAATTTCAAGTTCGGTGTTTCTTCCCTCAATGCATCCACCCAGATAGATGTTCCGTATATCTCACCGTTATAATCCAGCGCATCACCAGATAGCTCGAGCACTTTCTTACTAATAGATGGTGTGGCGAATATGTAGGTTGGCTTGAATTGCTGGCGCTGAGCCTCCTTCATCATGATACCCGGTTCTCGGATCAGCGACCATACCAACATATGCGTTATACCGGCATTCTTGCTTTTAACGATCTGAGAACTGAAGTCCACCGTGCCTCTCTTGTAGGACAGTTCGAGGACGTCAAGGCCGAAATGTTGGGCCCCGATGCGGACACCGTTTCGCCAATCGTGTCCGGGTGTGTCGTCCTGATAGATGCAGGCGATTTTGGGATTCTTAATACCCATATCTTCGACAATGTACTCCAAGGCCACTTTGCCCTGAAGTGTGTAGGTGGGATCTCCCAAGAAAAGATATTTTCTGGGGGGCACACCCATGTCCTGGTTTTGGGTGGCCGGCAGAATCAGGGGGATGCCTTTGCCTTCCAGAATGGGGTACATTGCATTGCTCTGAGCAGAGCCGAGCACAGAGAATATACAGAATACCTTGTCCCTGGTGATCAGCTTCTTGACCGCCTGAATAGCCCGGGGGGCCTGGTAACCGTCATCCTCCACCAGGTAGTTTATTTTGCGTCCATGGACTCCGCCCTGGTCGTTGATGTATTTAAAATAGAGTTTGGATCCGTCGCTGACACTCTTGCCCATAAACGCAATGGGACCGGAGAGGTCAAGGATGCCGCCGATTTTGATTTCCGAATCGGTGACCCCCTCTTCCGCAAATACATAACCGGTTCCAAAAACAAACGTAAACATGATCGTCACGATAATTAAGGCACTTTTTTTCGTTAATGACATTTGGTTACCTCCCTTTGGATTGATTTTAACGCCATTGTTTTTTCTTCTTCCACCGTCGCGTACCCCGAACACCTTCTTCACGCATGCCCAGGTAAAATTCCTGCACATCCTCGTTAGCCTGCAGCCGTTCGGTGGTATCGTCCATTACCATGCGGCCTACCTCCAGGATGTAGCCGTGCTGGGCTACAGATAAGGCCATCCTTGCATTCTGCTCCACTAGCAAAATTGTGATTTTCTCCTTTTGATTGATGCGGGTGATGATTTCGAAAATTTCTTTGATCAGAAGCGGTGCCAATCCCAGGGAAGGCTCGTCCAGGAGCAGCAGCTTGGGCCTAGACATCAGGGCGCGTCCAATGACCAGCATCTGCTGCTGTCCACCGCTTAAGGTAAAGGCCAGCTGGTTTTTCCTTTCATTTAGAATAGGGAAATAGGTGAATATACGCCCCAGATCCTCGGCAATGCCCTGACTGTCGTTACGAATGAAGGCTCCCATCATCAGGTTTTTATAAACCGAAAGGTCCGGAAACACTTCGCGCCCCTCGGGAACATGAGATATGCCCATTTTGACAATTTCTTCCGGTTCGAGACCATGGATCGGCTTGCCTTCGAATTTCACACTTCCTTTTTCCGGCTCGATCAAGCCTGAAATGGTTCTTAGAATAGTCGTCTTGCCGGCGCCGTTGGCCCCCAGAATGGTCACGATGGAACCTTCGTTTATTTCAAAAGAGATGCCTTTGGCGACATTGACCGGTCCGTAGGAAACTTCTATGTTCTTGACTTCCAGTATTGCCATGCTGTGCTCATTCTCCTAAATAGGCTTTAACGACATCCGGGTCTTTGACGACCTCTTTGGGGCTGCCCTCTGCAAGCACACTGCCGTAATTCAGGGCCGTCACACTGTCGCACGTATCCATCACCAGACGCATGTCGTGCTCGACCAGTATGATGGTAATGCCGAGGTCATCCTTTATATCCTCAATCCAGAAGGCAAGATCCTGAGTTTCTTCCATATTGAGGCCGGATGAAGGCTCGTCCAATAGAATCAGCTTGGGCTCCATGACCAGCGCTCTACCCAATTCAACATTTTTTTGCACGCCATAAGGAACGTTATTAATGGACTGGTCACGGTAGGCCTGGATGTCCAGGAAGTCGATGACTTCCTCCACTTTCCTGCGAAAGAATACCTCCTGTCGCCGGGCCTTGCCCCAGAAAGCAATGTCTGAAAATATGCCGGTGGTTCGCTTTGAATGCCGGCCTAGAAGCATATTGTCCATAACCGACATATCCTTGAATAGCTCGATATTCTGAAATGTGCGGGCAATGCCTTTGGAGATCACCTGATGGGGTTTGAGCTTCAATATGTTATGTCCTAGAAAATGAATTTCACCGCTGTCCGCCTTGTACTGCCGGCAGATACAGTTGAAAAGGGTTGTTTTTCCTGCTCCGTTAGGGCCGATGATTGCATGGACGGTTCCTTGCCGCACTTGGAGATTAACGCTATCCAGCGCCTTGATACCGCCGAATTGTATGGAGAGGTCCGACACTTGAAAAAAATGGTTTTCACTCATCGATTTATTCCTATGGTCAACCGGGAATCATTTTTAGCATGATTTACTGTTTCTCGGTCCGGTGAAATTTTCTGATCCTGCGAAAGGTGTCCTTTTTGTAAAAAGGAAAGTTTTCAAAATAAAATTTGATTTTTAACCAGCGGCCATATAACCCCAATGGCTCAAATCGAATAAAAAGTAGAAGCACCAGCCCGTATACGGCTGCCTGCAGGCCGGCCTGCTCGGCAATCACCCTGGGTAGATAATCTTTTGCCGTGCTGATCAACTCCGGTAGGAACGTGATGAATACCGCACCGAAAACGGCGCCATGTACCGATCCCAAACCGCCAACAAGGATCATCACCAGAAAACTGATTGATTCGAGGATGGTAAAATTTTCCGGGCCGATGAAGTACATGAAATGGGCGAACAGTGAGCCGGCAATCCCGGCATAGAAAGCGCTGATGGCAAAGGCGGCTGTCTTATAAATCGCCAGGTTGATACCCATTGATTCAGCCGCGATTTCGCTGTCGCGAATGGCGATAAAAGCTCGGCCGGTGGGGGTGCGGAGGATGTTTTTAATCGCCAGGATCAGGATCAGGGCCACCACCAGTACGAGGTAATAGAAGCGTTCGTCACTTTCCAGCGAAAAGGCGCCGATGGACGGGCGGCTCACCATCATACCATTGACGCCGTTGGTGACATGCTCCCACTGGACAATGATTTCTTCCACGATGAACCCAAAACCCATAGTGGCGATGGCGAGATAGAGGCCCTTGAGCCTCAATGCCGGAAGCCCAACGACGATGCCCACCAGGGCTCCCATGATGCCGGCCGCCGGCAGAGCCAACCAGAACGACACGCCGAATTTTGTTGTGAAAACGGCGGATGTATACGCGCCAACAGCAAAAAATGCGGCATGTCCAAGTGATACCTGGCCGGTGTAGCCGCTCAGGAGATTCAGGCCCAATGCGACGATGATGTAAATACCGATTAATATCATTAGGGAAACCCAATAGGTTCCCACGACCATCGGTACCAGCAGAAGCGCACCGACCAGCAGTGCGTACCATACCATTGTGCTCGTGTACTGAAACAGCTGGATGTCCTGCAAGTAGTGCATTCGTTTTACAAAACGCATGCGTCAAACCCTCTTTCTTTCTTTGATTCCGAAAATGCCTTCAGGGCGGATCATTAAAACGCCGATCAGGATAATCCATGCAAATATGTCCTTGAAACCATCCGGCAGATAGACACCGGCGAATGATTCCGAGACACCGATGATAATGCCGCCGACAACGGCACCTGGAATGCTGCCGAAACCACCTAACACGGCCGCTGGAAACGCTTTGAGGCCGATGAATCCCATGTTGTAGTTCAAAAATTGAATTGGTGTTAGCAGTACACCCGCTACAACGGCAACCATTGCGCTGATGGCCCATATGTTGGAAAATACTTTTTTCACGCCGATGCCCATAAGGTAGGCTGCCAGTTGATTCTGAGAGGCGGCCTCCATGGAAATTCCGGTTTTGGTACGATTGAAGAAAAAATAGAGACCTACGATCAGTATCAGGGTCACGGTCATAATCCAGATATGGACAGAAGAAAGTGCCACCGATCCAATGTTTACCGGGAAATCAGTAATGCCGGCCTGGAATGAATAAGTGTCATACCCCCAGATCATACCACCGATGCTGCGTAAAAGGATTCCCAAGCCGATGGTTGCCATGACCAGGGCAAACGCCTTCTCTCCCACCAAAGGGCGCAGAACCACCCGATCGATGGCTTTGCCGAAAAAAGCCATAACAACTAGGGCGACGACAAAACCCAAGAAGAACGGCAGGTGGAATCGGTCGACGAGTGTGAAGACAATGAAGGCGCCGATCATCATGAGGTCGCCCTGGGCAAAATTGATGACTTCGGAGGCTTTATAAATGAGTACGAAACCTAAGGCGATAAGGGCGTATACGCAGCCCATTGCGATACCGCTGGACAAAAGTTGCAAAAACATTTGGTCACCTTTTCTGAATTCTATTCTCGCCTGTTTCATTGACGATAGGGAGGATTAATCCTGCAGAACGGTCATCAACCAACGACGCTAATGCTCCACATGGATGGTGTTTTCGAGACAAACTTCCAAATAAACCCTCATATTTATTCTCGAAATGAATATAATTCACAGGTGTAATGATGCTAATGACCCCGTTTATACTGGTATATATTTCTTTTCCTAAATAATCCTTACCCTATAAATATTATAGATATTTTGCAATTAACTCAAAATTACAATTCTTGCGGCAACGAGGTAGATCGTGAAGTTGAAATGAATATGACTCATAAATATTATTTATAGAAGTCATGTTTATTAGTCAAGTACTATTTTTATTTTGGATCTTCCGGATGAAGCGTACTTTTAATTGAAAAATGTGGACATACATGCCCTTTCTAAAGAGTTCCCCAACCCTTAAAGAAAGGATAAAACGTATGTCCACCAGTTTGCTGTATCATGGTTTCGGTATTTATGGCTATCAATATATTCGGACCTTTTATCGCGCAGGAGCCGTAATTTTTTACATCATCCCAAAAGCTTTTTCATTGCGCTGTCCTGCCTGCGGCAGCAAACAAGTCAAACGTAGAGGTACAAAAACAAGAATGTTCCGAACCGTGCCCATAGGATCAAAACCGGTATTCATTCAGCTCCCTGTTCAACGTGTTGAATGCCTATGCTGCGGAGCCATTCGTCAGACAAAAATCCAATTTGCCGAGTGGCGCAGATCCTATACAAAAGCATTTGAACGGTATGCTTTGGCATTATCCAAACACATGACCATTTTGGACATTGCCAACCACCTGGGCGTCAGTTGGGACACGATTAAGGATATTCAAAAGCGTTATCTATCCAGACGGTATAAACGTCCTCGGCTAAAAGATATAACCCGCATCGCCATTGATGAAATCAGCATCGGTAAAGGGCACCGATATCTAACAGTTGTACTTGATTTGAAGACCGGTGCTGTAATCTTCGTTGGTGATGGCAAGGGCGTCGATTCTCTAAAACCATTTTTCAAAAGACTCAGATACTCAAAGGCAAAGATTAAAGCCGTTGCGATTGATATGTCACCCTCTTATATCGCTGCGGTGCTTGAAAACCTGCCTGAATCGACAATCGTGTTTGACCATTTCCATGTGATCAAGCTTTTTAACGACAAATTGTCTGAGCTACGCCGGGCAATCCATCGTGAAGCCGAAGGCCCGCTACAAAAAAGAGTACTGAAAGGAACTCGCTGGCTCTTGTTAAAGAACTCCTACAATCTCAATGAACAGAAAAATGAAAAAGAACGCCTTGAGGAAGCTCTCAACCTCAATAAGCCTCTGGCTACGGCCTATTATCTCAAGGAAGACCTAAGACAAATATGGAGCCAGATCTGCAAATCAGATGCAGAAACCATTCTTACCGATTGGGTAAAAAAGGCACAAAGTACAGGTATCGCAATGTTGATAAAGTTTGCCAAAACACTGGCCGGGCACGCTTTTGGTATCCTCAACTACTATGATTATCCTATATCAACCGGGCCTTTAGAAGGTACTAACAACAAAATAAAAACCCTTCAAAGGCAGGCTTATGGATATCGGGATATGGATTTCTTCAAACTTAAAATCTTCGCACTTCATGAAGCGAAGTACGCTTTAATCGGATGAACCATATATATGTTGTCAGGTACGGATTGCATAAATTTTATACAAGTATGGTAACTACGCTCCGCTGTAATTTGATGCAATTTTTCTTCGAGCGTAATTTATCGCCGATATCGGCCTCAAACTGCCTGCAACA
>JBDLJD010000096.1:0-16697 GCA_039714495.1 Thermodesulfobacteriota bacterium | reverse complement strand
GGCATCGTTGCTCTGAGTCTCGTGAGTTCCTTTCTTATCGTATGGCTCTATGTCGGGCGTAACCTGATTGCTCGACTGACCGCACTCAGTGACAGCATGCTCGCCATTGCCGGTGGCAACCTGAGAGCCCCCCTGCCGGGACCCGGCGGGGGTGATGAGATCGGCCGCATGGCAGCGTCTCTGGTCGTTTTTCGAGATACCGCCATCGAGGTCGAAGAAAACAATTTGCGTGACATTGAAACGGCACGTCAAAGACTAGTGGATGCGATTGAAAATTCATCGGAAGGTTTTGTGTTCTTTGATCCTGAAGACCGTTTAGTGCTTTGTAACACCAGATATAGGGAATTGCTCTACCCGAACACAAATATAAACATCGAAACGGGAACAACGTTTGAATCGATCATTCGACGAGCTGCTGAGAATGGACACATCCTTGACGCCGAGGGCCGTATTGAAGAGTGGGTCACAGACCGCCTAGCATTACACCATGATCCAGGTGAACCACGGATCCAGCAACGTAGAGGTGGCCAGTGGATCCTGATTACCGAACGCAGGACAGAGGATGGCGGAACTGTGGCTATTTACTCTGACATTACCGACCTGAAACAACGCGAAGAGGAACTCACTACGAAGTCGAACGCTTTGGAAGAGACCAACAAGCGACTTAAAAAAGCCCAGGAACAGATTTCTAAGTACATTGATCCGCATTTAACTGAAAAAATATTCAAGGGTGAATTTACCGCAGAGCTGTCTCACAAGCGTACCAAGTTGACGATGTTTTTCTCCGATATCAAGGATTTCACCCAATTTACAGACGCTTCCGACCCTGAAGACGTGGCGAAATTGCTCAATGAATATTTAGGGGAAATGGCTCAGATTGTCCGGACATGGGGCGGAACCATCCCACAGTTTACCGGCGACAGCATTTATGCCATCTTTGGAGCTCCGGATTCAAAAGGAGAGCAAGCAGATGCTTTGGCGTGTTTACACATGGCGTTGGCGATGCAAACTAAGATGAAAACCCTTCGGGATAAATGGTGGAACCAGGGCATCCAGTTTCCCTTTGAAATCCGGTGCGGCATCCATACGGGCATGGCTAACGTGGGCAACTATGGCTCCGAAGGATTCATGGAATATTCAGCCATCGGCCTGAACACCAATCTTGCCTCTCGCCTGGAACAGGCCTGTCAACCAGGTGAGATATATCTGTCGCATACTTCATGGGCCTTGGTTAATGAAGAAATACCTTGCGAGGAGGTCGGTACCATCGAGGTAAAAGGGTTTCACTATCCTATTCAGACGTATAGAGTTCTGCAGAATACTGGCTGAAGGCTTTTTCAGGAAGCTCTGTATGCAAAAAGCAAATGGGTTGACCGGACAATTCACTGATGTTATATTATCTATTATATTCAGCCGATGGCCATGTTTAGCGACTCTGCCTCTGCGTCTCGAATGATTCTCGTTGTTTTCGTTGCCTATCTCTACTTTAAAACATGTACTGCGTGCTGCCCCTTGGCGTCATCAAGATAAACGATCTGCCGCTCCTAAGAACAGATGATACGCCCTATTTCCATCTGAATTGTCTGTAAAGCGTATCATCGCATTTGCACTACCCTACAGCTGATAGCATAAGGAGGGACAAACAATGACGGTTAAATTAGATCATTACTGGACAGTCAACCCCCGAAAAAGAGATGAGTACGAAAAATTTGTAATCAACCAGTTTATTCCGGGTGTAAATCGATTGAACATGCATACGGTAGCGGCGTGGTCCGTGATGGTGGGGGCTTACAGCGATTTCATTCTTGAAACGGTCAGCAAAGACCTTGATCTTCTCGAAGAGGCGCTACGGAGTGATAAATATCGAACGCTGCTGTCGGATCTGCAACACTATATCACAAATTACAAGAACAAGGTGCTGGTATCAACCGGAAAAAAGGATGCCTATTCCACCGATATTCGTGAGAACACAATTAAGTTTAGTCAAATGTGGAACGTCACCACCGAAAGTCAAGAAGACTATGAAGAGTATACCCGATACGTTATGGAGGAATTCTATCCAATGCTTGAAGATTTGGGTATTTTCATCGCCGGGGAATGGGAGGTATTGATCGGCGACAGTCCCCGTCTGCTCTGCGAAGGAAGGGTCAACGACGTAGGCAGCCTGATCGTGAACCTTCAGGGCGCACGGTTTCGTAAAGGCAAAAAAAAGCTTAAAAATTATATCGACCAATACCAGAGCCGGGTCCTCGCTTTTCACATCCGGAAAGTGAAGGGATATAAATCGGCCAGCTATGAGATTATCAGGGGTTAAGAGGAGAGGGTCAAGAATTGGTAGCTGATAAGAAAATAGTACCGAATCGAGATCTGGGCCAGCGTGTCTCAACACAGAATCAATCGCAAACCCCTTCTGAAAAACGGACAGCCACATTGCCCTTTATTGTTACCTTCATCATCATGATCGGCTTTTGGTTGATTTTTTCAGGTAAACTCGATGTGTTTCATCTATCATTGGGGGTGATTTCATGCTTGCTGGTAACCTTTTTCTCCAGTGACCTGCTGTTCCCCAATGGATTGAAAACTGGTTTTTTAACCTGTTGGATTAGATTTGCGTGGTATGTTCCCTGGTTACTCTATCAGATTTTGCTTGCCAACCTGCACGTGCTGCGTCTGTGCTTTCACCCACGCATGATGACGTTAATCGATCCGCATATTATCGATTTTAATAGTCATCTGGAAAGCGATATCGCCCGGACAACTTTTGCCAATTCCATCACATTGACCCCTGGAACCATAACTGTAAATATTTCGGCAATGGGTCGCTTTACGGTTCATTGCATCGATGTAACCTCGGGTAACCCGCTACCCGGGGAAATGGAACGCCAAATCAAACGTATATTCAAGGAATAATGGAACATGTTTTCTTATATGCCGGTCTGTATCTGTGTCTGCTGATGTTTCTGTCGCTCTATCGGGCGATAGCCGGACCAACGATCCTGGACCGTTTGATAGGTGTCAATGCCATCGGCAGCAAAACCACTACGCTGCTGATTCTGATCGGACTGATGTATCATCGGGTCGAGATGTTCGTTGATATTGCCCTGGCCTATGCCATGTTGAATTTTATCACTGTATTGGCAGCTTCGCGATATTTTCAGAAACGAAAAGGTTTGTATGATGAAAGTGCGAACCCAAGGGGAGATATCGATTAATGAATATGATTATTACACTTCTTTTAGTATGTGGTCTTATTTTTTTTACTGGTGGTACCTTGGGTATTCTTCGATTTCCGGATTTTTATTCCCGCTTGCATCCGGCCGGTAAACTCGACACTTTCGGATTGGTGACCACCGTTGGTGCTCTGGCGCTATATATAGCATTTTCGCAAGGCTCGTTTTTGACGGCTTTGAAAATCAGTTTGATTATTGTGTTTGTCTTCATCACCAGTCCGACGGCTACGCACGCCATTGTCGATGCCGGTGTCAGGGCCGGATTGAAGCCGTGGACAAAATCATCTGCAGGAGAGGACAAGGCATGATTTGGCAGATTGAAATTGTTATCCTGATCATCGTAATCATCCTGGCTGTCGGAGCTTTGAGCGTAAAGGATCTACTGGGGGCCGCCACCCTGTTCGGGGCCTACAGCTTCATGATGTGCCTGTTATGGGCCATTATGGGAGCGGTTGATGTGGCCTTTACCGAGGCATCGGTGGGCGCCGGTGTCAGTACAGTAATGTTCGTGGCGGCCGTGTTTCGAACATCGCGGAGGACCCAAGATTGAAAGTAATTGGACTGATTCTGGTTGTCATCCTGGGAAGTGTGCTAGTCTACGGATCACTTGAGTTTCCACCGTGGGGCGATCCAACGTCGCCTGCCAGCAGCCATGTATCGCCCTACTACATCGAAAAAGCCGTGGAAGATACGTCTGTTCCAAATCTTGTAACCGCTGTATTGGCAGATTATCGTGGATACGATACCATGTTTGAAACCATCGTTATCTTCGCGGCTGGTATTGCTTGCATTGTTCTATTACGAACTTTTAAGAAAACGGAATCCGGGAGCAGGCTCTACCGTCATATCCCCACCGGTATCACCCTCAAAATCGAAAAGAAGGGTCGGTTTCCAGAGGACTCGGTGGTCTTCGAACGGATCGATTCGCATTGGGTGCCCCATGATCTTATCGTGCAGACAACCTGCCGAATGATCGTGCCGTTTATTCAGATATTTGCATTGTACGTCATTGCCCACGGCCACCACAGTCCGGGCGGTGGATTCCAGGGTGGCGTCATTCTGGGAGCAGCCATGATCATCTATGCTATAGCATTCAACCTGCGGTCGGCCATTCGTCGGATGAGTGAACGTTCAACTGTGATGTTGAGTTCCCTCGGGGTTTTCATCTATGCTGGTACGGGCGCACTATGCATGTTGCTTGGATTGAACTACCTTGATTACAGCGCGATGGCCGGTCTTCTGGGTGTTGATCCGGTTACAGCCCGGTCCCACGGGATCCTGATTGTTGAAATAGGCGTTGGCATCGCCGTAATGGCTGTCATGGTGACATTGTACTACAACCTGGCCTCGGCCGGAAGACACGACGAGGGCTTGTAAGCATGGATGTTTTTCTGGATTTTCTAATTTCAAAGGCCAACTACTGGTTATATATATTCCTGATGATGATTGGTCTCTACGCTATCATGACCAAGAAAAATATAGTCAAAAAGATTATCGGTATGAACATACTTCAAACAGCCGTCATCCTTTTTTTTGTCTCCGTTGGCGCCAAAGAAAAAGCCACCATTCCAATCATCGAACATGGACACGATAGCACCCATACAGCGATATCGGCAACTCACTATATCAATCCACTGCCTCATGTGCTGATGCTGACCGCTATTGTCGTAGCAGTGGCTACGCTGGGTGTAGCCTTGGCGCTTGTGATCAGGATTCATCAGCAGTACCGCACCCTGGAAGAAGACGAGATTCTGGAGAGGATCAGAGAAGCATGAAACATTGGTGGCGGGTTACAAAGGAGCACGAATGATAACCAGAGAAAATCTGAAACAAATCGTCATGCTGACCTATCTGACCGATGACATGCTTGACGAACTGATTCCGATAACCGAGTTGCTCCAGTACGATGAGAAAGAGTATGTCTTCCGCCAGGGAGACAAAGCAGATCGTTATTATTCTATTCTCCAGGGGAAGGTATTGCTGGAACAGCGGATAGGCTCCGGGATAACCATTTCCTTGAGTTCGATTAAACAGGGCTATTCGATCGGTTGGTCGGCCATGTTGGATGGAACCGAGGAAAACTACAGCACCGATGCCATTTGCGCGGAACCAACACAACTACTTTCTTTTAGGGCGATAAAATTGAAAGCCCTTTTCGAATATAATTATCATATGGGATACATCATGAGTCAACGGCTGTTGCATGTCGTCAAGAAGCGTTATGACGTGCGCACAGAGCAGTTCATCAAAGCCATCAAGGATCATCCGGACCTCGGCGCCTTATTTTAGGTTGGAACATATGGTTCAACAGTTGCCCGCCATCATTGTGGTCACACCGCTGGTCGCTTCGTTCGTCATCTTTGCTACGGGCTGGCGGTACAAAAAGCCAACGTATCCTCTGGTGATAGGGGTGTTGGCCGCCTGTCTCTTCTCCGCCGCGGCGATTCTTGCTTCAGTCATAAAAAACGGCGCCATTGACTACTGGTTGGGTGGATGGAAACCGCCCTGGGGTATCGCCTATCGGATCGATCATCTCAATGCGATCATGCTGGTTTTAATCTCACTGCTGAGTCTGTTGACGGCGATTCATGCAAAAAAGAGTATCGAGCGGGAGCTACCGGAGAGAACAACACTTTTTTGGAGTCTCTTTATCCTACTGATTACCGGTTTACTGGGAATCTGTATTACCGGTGATTTGTTTAATCTGTTCGTATTACTTGAAGTAGCTTCATTGTCCGGATATGCGCTGATCGCCATGGGAGAAAAAAAGGCCCTGTACGCCAGTTTTCGCTATCTTGTTATCGGGACGATCGGCGCCAGCTTTTACCTATTGGGAGTCGGTTATCTGTATATGGCAACGGGATCGTTGAACATGGCGGATTTGGCGCAATTGTTACCAGAACTCTACCATTCAAAAATGGTCTTGGTCGGATTTGCATTCATTTTTTTCGGCCTGAGCATCAAAATGGCGCTTTTCCCCATGCATGTATGGCTGCCGGATGCCTATGCTTATGCGCCGTCGGCGGTCAGCGCCGTGGTCGCGCCTTTAATGACCAAGGTGATGGCATACGTTATGATTCGGGTGATGTTCACCGTTTTTAAACCGGAGTTTTCCACCGTACTGTTCCAGGTGACCGACATCATGGTCTGGGTGGGAACATTTGCCATATTGTTCGGTGCCATTATGGCGCTGTCTCAGGATGACTTCAAGCGTATGCTCACCTACGTCATCGTTGCTGAGATCGGATATATTATCGGGGGGGTCGGCGTCGCGAACGCCATCGCTCTGAAAGGCGCCGTATTCCACATTGTAAATGACGCCTTGATGGTAGCATGCCTGTTTTTAGTGGCCGGACAGATCATGTACCGAACCAATGGGCATCGCATTGACGACTTCAAGGGAATGTTCAAGACCATGCCCATAACGGCCGCCATTTTTACTGTGGGAGCCCTGGCGGTTATCGGTGTACCACCAACATGTGGCTTTTTTAGCAAGTGGTATTTGCTTCTGGGGGGCATTGAGGCCGGGCAGTGGGGCTTTGTAGCGGCCCTGCTGGTATGTACCCTGATAAATATTGCCCTGTTTTTTAGGGTTTTCGACAAAGGACTTTTTACCCATACGCATGGAACCGTCCCGGTGCACGCTAACCCTGCGGGTAATCCAAACGCAGGGGAAGCTCCCTTGTCGATGCTGATACCCGCATTTTCGCTTGCGATAGTGATCGTTTTAGTGGGTGTTTTCAATCAAACCATTGTCAATCATGTGATTCGTTTTACGATTCCTCCTGGATTTTAACCCGGGTTTTTCGCAAACCCCAAACAGGACCAGACCTTTGAAAAAAGGTCTGGGGAGATTGATGCCAGACGCTTTTTCCATAACCTATCGGCCTGTGTGGGCGATTATCTGGCCGACACTCGTGGCCCTTTTCATTCTGTTTACAGGGAAGAGGCCGAATATCAGAGAAAGCGGGACCTTGCTGGGGAGCCTGGCCCTTTGTCTGACAGTCCTGTCCATGACACCGGTGGTGTTGAAAAACGGCCCGATTCAGTTTTCCGTGTTTGACCTTTTTCCGGGCATCGATTTCGCCTTTCGCGTCGATGCCCTGGGACTCATTTTTGCGACCACTTCATCATGTTTGTGGATTCTGGTATCGATTTATTCCATCGGCTACATGCGGACATTAAAAGAACACGCCCAGACGCGGTTCTACTTCTCTTTTGCTGTGGCATTATTGGGGGCCATCGGCATTGCCTTCGCCGCCAATCTGGTCACTATGTTCATCTTCTATGAAATATTGACCATATCCACCTATCCTCTGGTGGCTCATGAAGAATCACCCGAGGCCATATCGGCCGGTCATAAGTACCTGGCGTATTTGCTAACCGGCGGTGTTTTTTTTCTTATCGCCACATTGGTGACCTATTTTCTCGTAGGGACCACGGATTTCAGTTATCATGGGATTCTTGGCCCGGCTCTCGACACGACTTCAGGAGTCACTTTACAGGTCGTCTTCTTTTTTTTCCTGATCGGATTCGCCAAGGCCGCCTGGATGCCCCTTCATTCCTGGCTGCCTAGCGCCATGGTAGCGCCAACGCCGGTCAGCGCTCTGCTGCATGCTGTTGCCGTGGTGAAAGCCGGTGTTTTCGGCATCATCCGAATCGTATGTCATATTTACGGTATCGATCTGATGCAGGCTCTCGGTCTAGGCGTTGTCCTGGCCGGTATAGCAGCGGTCACCATCGTTATTGCCAACTTTTATGCCATCGGCCAGAACAATCTGAAAAGACTGCTGGCGTATTCCACGATAAACCAGCTTTCCTTCATCATTCTTGGCGTGGCGCTGTTGAGCCCCATGTCCGTGACCGGGGCCCTGCTACACATCCCTTTCCACGGCTTCATGAAGATAACGCTGTTTTTGTGCGCCGGCGCGATTACAGCCATTACCGGCATTAAGACGATTAGCGATATGAACGGTATCGGCAGGGTGTTACCAATCACCCTGGGCGCCTTTGTTATCGGCGCTTTCGGCATGTGCGGGGCGCCTCCTCTGGCCGGTTTTATCAGCAAATGGCACGTTGCCCTGGGGGCCGTTGAATCGGGACAACTCTTTTTCTTAATAATTATCTGTGCCGGTTCGCTTCTCGATGTTGTTTATTTCTTCCCCGTGATTCGAACCGCATTTTTCGCAAAAATGCCTGCATCGGAAACACTTGAAACCGATCTGGAACCAAAAGTCGAGCTATATACCGAGAAAATACCCGTTGTAGAGTACGAGCAGCCTCTCTATCTGTTCATGGTTATTCCCCTGGCTATCACTGCCGTATTTTCCATCGTGTATTGTCTGTTTCCTAACACCTTCGGCATTTATGCGTTGGCCCAGATGGCCGTGAAAAATACATTCGGAGGCATGTGATCCATGAACACGTTGAGAAAATATCCCAGAAAACTGTTTTGGCGACTTTATTATATTTTCCTGGTGGTGAGCCTGATCCTCGATTTTTACTGGCTGTATAACCATATTTTCCACTACCATTTTTCGTTTCAGTATATAGCACAATTTTTCGCCCTATTTGGTTTGTTCGGCTGCATGCTGCTTATCCTGATCGCCAAGGGAATGGGCGTTTTTATCGTTGTTGATGAGGACTACTACCAGAAAGGAGCAGGGAGATCGAATTGAATAGCTGGATCCATCCCGGACTGGTCATCTGCATCGGTGGCTTTTTGATACCGTTTATCCCTTGGAAAAGGGTTAAACAAGCCTACTTTCTTGCGCTGCCCCTGGCAGGGTTGGCCATTTTGGTATCAACTTCCATGGGTGCGTTCGGCGCCATCCCGCCATGGCCCGCCGCCCTGCATAAATGGAATGTCCCGTTTCTGCAATACACCCTGGATATTGTCAGAATCAACAAGATGAGCATGTTGTTCGGATATGTGTATGTTGTCGCCGCGTTTTGCATGAATATTTATGCACTGGGAGTGAAGAATGATTGGGAACATGTTGTCGCAATGATCTATGTGGGCAGCGCTCTCGGCGCTATTTTTGCCGGCGACCTGTTCACGCTTTTTTTCAGTCTCGAAATCATGTCCTGGGCGCCGTTTTTCCTTCTGTTGTTCCGGGGTACCCAAAGATCCAAAGGAGCCGCCTTTCGCTACATTATTTGGCACCATGTAAGCGGGTTATGTATCCTGGCAGGTATTTTAATGCATGTTTATCAAACGGGGTCCATAGAATTTACCCATATGCCCTGGGGATGGGAAGGCAAATACCTCGGATACAATCTCATGCTCCTGGGATTCGTAATAAATTCGGCCACCACTCCTTTTCATTCCTGGCTCTCCGATACGTACTCGGAGGCCAGTCCCAGCGGTTCAGTCTACATGACGGCTTATACTACCAAGACAGCCATTTTTTGTTTGATAATCACTTTTTCCGGTGTTCCACTACTGATGTGGATGGGGGCCATTCAATCGGTTTTTGCACTGTTTCTAGCGGTGCTTGAAAATGATGGCAGACGGCTGTGCTCATATCATATCATTTCCCAGATCGGGTATATGGTTGCAGGCGTGGGGATGGGAACGGAAATGGGTTTAAACGGTGCGGCCTCGCACGCATTGTGCCATATTATTTACAATGCGTTGCTGTACATGGGCGCCGGATGTGCCCTGGCCGTGGTAGGTACGGCCAAATTCAACCGACTCGGCGGCTTGTATAAATATATGCCCATCGCTTTCTGGCTCTATATGGTCGGCGGTTTTTCCATCTCCGGATTTCCCTTGTTCAACGGCTTTATCAGCAAGGCCATGACAATCGAAGCGGCTGAATTTATTCAACGACCCATCATCTACCTGCTGCTCGAAGGTGCCACCGTCGGGACTTTTTTACATACCGGTCTAAAACTCCCGTGGAATATCTGGCTTCAGGGCCGCGAGGAACCGCCGGACGATATCCGGGCAAAATTAAAGGATTCTCCATTCAACACACCGGTGCACATGCTGGTCGGAATGGGCATTCTCGCCTTTCTATGTATCTTTTTAGGGGTCTATCCGAAGATTCTGTACGATATGCTTCCCTATCCGGTAGAATACGTCCCGTTTACCGTTACACGCGTATTTTCAATTACACAAATGTTTATTTTCGCTTTCCTGGGATTCTGGCTATTACGCAAACTTGTAAAGGGGTATCCCACTTTTGTCCTGGATACGGACTGGGCGGTCCGGATCATAGGAGGCAAGGTGATCGGTTTTTGCAAGGGACCCTTGCTTGCTTTCGGCACCACTCTCGATCGGCGGATCATGGAACTCTGCGGATCATTTATCAGCAAAATAAAAGATCCGAAAATCGAATTGCGCCTGACGCCCATGACAATCGGATTCGGCGTGTTGGTATCCCTAATCCTTTTTTCCACCTTTTTGATTTTGAAAATATGATTAGCCTGACGATAGTGTTCCGGATAAAATGTTTAAACAGCGGTATCGGTCGCCCTCACTTAAACGATGTACGGGGTGTACTCTTTTGAAAACATACTATCAGAAAATTTTAAAGAAGTTCCCGTTTCCGCTGATTCTCATCTGGCTGTTGGCGGTAGGACATGGGTTGGCCGCTGATGGCAAACCCGGGAGCCTGAGGTGGAAGGTTTATACTCACGGACCGATCATTTCTTCACCCGTGATCACCTCCAGAGACATTATTCTTTTCGGCAGCAACGATGAGCATTTATATGCCGTCACTCCGACCGGCAACATCCAATGGCGATATGAAACCGGATTCTGGGTGCAATCGACGCCATTGATTGGGAATGATGGGGCGATCTATGTCGGAAGCTGGGATCATTATTTGTATGCCATCAACCCCAATAAATCGTTGCGTTGGAAATTTAGGTCCATCGGCAAACAGCCCATAGCATCCTCACCCGCGATCGACAGTGACGGAACGACTTATTTCGGCAGTTATGACAATTATTTTTATGCGGTCGAAAAGAACGGAAATTTAAAGTGGCGCTTTAAAACCGAGTTTAAGATATCTTCCTCACCGGCGGTTGCAAGAGGCAAAACCATCTATATCGGTAGCTGGGATGGTTATTTATATGCCATTGATGCAGACGGGTACCCGCAATGGGCTTTCAAGACAGGATCCTGGATACAATCATCTCCGGCCCTCGGAAGGGATGGCACCATCTATGTGGGAAGCTGGGATCATTATCTTTATGCAATCAACCGTAACGGGATCCTGAAGTGGCGGTACAAGACCGGCAACGTCGTCAACTCTTCTCCAGCGATAGACAAAGACGGAACGGTTTATGTGGGAAGTTGGGACCACCATATTTATGCACTTACCAAGGATGGCAATCCGAGGTGGCGGTTTAAGACCCAGGATAAGGTTTCCTCTTCCCCGGCCATCGGACAGGATGGCACGATTTATGTCGGCAGTGACGATCATTATTTGTATGCGATCGCGCCTGAAGGTGAGTTGAGGTGGCGATTTAAAACAAATGCCGGTATCAGTTCATCTCCGGCGATCGGTAAGGATGGTGCGATTTATGTGGGTAGTATGGACCATGGCCTGTACGCCATCAATTCCGATAGCTCCGGATATCAGCTCCAAAGCCCATGGCCTGGGTTTCATTTTAATCACGGCAATGGAAATTTTTACCTAAAGTGAGCGTTTCAAATTTTAGGATAATCATATAAATAGTCATGCCTCGTAAAGCTCGCATAGATGCCCCCGGAGCCCTGCATCATATTATCGTTCGTAGTATCGAACGTAAAGCAATTTTTAGAGATCCCAAAGATTATTCATCAGTAAAGTTAGCGAACATTTTGATATCCCACTGGAATTAGTCAAGGGTAATAGGAAACAGCGAAAACAGAGCAGAGCAAGGTCTATTATTTGTTGGTTAGCGGTTGATAAATTGGGCAAAAGCGGCAGACAAGTAGCTCAAGAAATCGGAATATCACCATCCGCCGTCAGTAAGGCGCTAATTAGGGGCCGCAGTGATTATCGTAGTGAATCGATTTGGAGGAATATTTTAAAGCTGGTGGGTTCGTGGAAAAGTGGCTTTTTTTCACCGGTGCATTTCAGGCCATGCGGACGAATCCGCTAGGCCTCATCATGGTTGTCCTTGCCATTCTTTCAACCCTGCTCACCTTAGTATACACATTCGTGACCGGCATCAGGATTTTTTTTGGGCCACTTCATAAACGCTTGGCCGGGCAGAACATCAAGGACCCGCCCTTGAGCATGACGCTGCCCCTTCTTTTGCTCGCACTGGTCGCCCTGGCACTCGGTGTGTTCCCTCAGCCGATTCTGGATCTGCTGCAGTCTGTTATCGGCACCTGATGTCGACGCCCAACTGAGGCTGGTATCACATTTCTCTGATAACCTTGAGCATATCCGCAGTCGATATAATGCCGACAACCCTGTCATCCCGGGTTACAAACACCCGGTGAATATGGTTTTTGATCATCGTATCGGCTACGCGCTGTAATGGTGTGTCTTCAGGAATCTGAAATATCAAAGGCGTCATAATGTCACGCACCGTCACATCAGGCTCTGCCTCTATTTGGAAAGCACCGGCCTCCTCTCTGGCATACCTTCGTTCCAGGCCATGAAGATAGTAGTCATGGGGCCATTGCCGGTCTTTTTCAGGTTGGGTTTCATGGTGAACGATGTCGGTCAGAGACACCACTCCGATAGGAATTCCGGCGTCGGATTGGACGGGTGCACCCGAGATGCATTTTTCCATGAAAAACTCAGCCAGATGATGGATCGACCAGTCGGGTTTTGCGGCCAAGACATTTACATTCATAATTTGTTTCGCTATTAATCCATTCATATTAATCCATTAAGACTTGAAAGGTCAGATATGTTCCGCGTGATGAGGTTAACTCGAATCAGTAAGCAGGCGTGAAATCAACATTCAGGCCAAAAGGACTGTCTTAGAAGGTTATATATATAATATATAGATCAAATTACGTCAGTGTCAAGCTATGCTGGCACTTTAACGTGCCCGGTATGATAGAATTTGACAAAACGAATGTGGTGATATACGTGATAACGATTACTGTTTATATTATATAAGAAAGCTGGTGAATCAAACCGGCCATAGAAACTTTCAGTTAGCTGCCATCAACGCATTATTTTATCCCCTTCCCAGAGGACAATCCTATGAGCAAAACCGATGAAAATCTGAAAATTGCCTTTTCAGGCGAGTCCCAGGCCCGTAACCGCTATGCCTATTTTGCCGATGTCGCCCGCCGTGAGGGGTATCATTACATTGCCAAAATTTTCGAAGAAACAGCGGACAATGAAATGTACCATGCCCTGGAAGAGTACAAACTGATGCATGGACGCAAAAATACGGCAACGGTTCTAAAGGAAGCCATTGACGCCGAGAACTATGAAAGTGCGGCCATGTACCCGGCTTTCGCTCAACAGGCAGAAGCAGACGGGCACCAGAAAGCCGCGATCCTTTTCACCCAGATTGCCAAGATTGAAAAACAGCATAGAGACCGGTTCCGGCACCTTTTGCATCTTGTTGAAAACAATCTGGTTTATAAACGGGAATCTCCCATACGGTGGAAATGCAGCGTCTGCGGATATACCTACGAAGGTACCGAACCCCCTCCGCGATGCCCTTACTGCAAACGCCCCCGGGAATATTACGAACCTGCCAACCTGGACGTTTAGGGAGAAATTATGGCTGAGTACAGATGTGTTGTATGTGAATATGTTTATGACGAAAAAAAAGGTGGCGAAGCCTGGGCCGATGTGCCGGAAGAGTGGCTATGTCCTGTATGCGGCTCCCCGAAAAAGCTCTATGAACGGGTTGTTGAAAAAGAGCCGGAAACTTCACCGGATCAGGAACCCCCTTCAGATGCCCCAAGCGATCTGGAGGCGTTGTTACGACCCGCCGATGAATTCGAAACAACCATGGCGGATATCCATGAAATGGCGGAAACCGGACAATCCATCAGCGAACCCATGCGTACCCGCAAGCCCACCATCTCCTGGGACGACCTGCTCATCAAAGGGGCCCAGCTGGCGAAACTGCCTTTGAACGCGGATGAACCGGTGGCCACCCGCACGGTCATCGGCCCGGGTACAGCCCAGCCCCTGGTCCTGGAGACACCCATCTACATCTCTCACATGTCGTTCGGCGCCCTCTCAAAAGAGGCCAAGGTCGCCCTGTCAATCGGCAGCGCTGCCGTGAAAACCGCCATGGGCTCAGGGGAAGGTGGCATTCTTCCGGAATCTTTTGAACGCGCCCATTGCTATATTTTCGAGTATATTCCCAACCAATACAGCGTGAATGCTGCCAATCTCAAAAAGGTGGACGCTGTGGAGATCAAATTCGGGCAATCAGCCAAACCCGGTATGGGCGGACACTTGCCGGGCAACAAAGTCACCGAGGAAATCGCCAGAATCAGGGGCTTCGAACCCGGAAAGAGCATTACCAGCCCAGCTCAATATCCTGACATACTCAACCCAAATGATTTGAAAAAGAAAGTGGGCTGGCTACGCGAGGCGTCCGGAGGGAAACCCGTGGGCATCAAGTTTGCCGCCGGTCATGTGGAAGCAGACCTGGAAACCGCGCTCTTTGCCGGCCCGGATTTCATCACCATAGACGGGCGGGCCGGGTCCACGGGTTCGGCGCCTAAGTTCGTCAAGGCCGCCACCAGCGTACCCACCTTGTTCGCCCTTTACCGTGCCCGCAGGTACTTCCAGGAACATGCTGTCACAGATGTCAGCCTGGTGATCACCGGCGGGATGCGCATTTCAGCTGATTTTGCCAAAGCATTGGCCCTGGGTGCCGATGCTGTGGCCATCGGCACCAGTGCTTTGATGGCCATCGGCTGCCAGCAATACAAGATCTGCAACACCGGCAAATGTCCTATGGGCATTGCCACCCAGGACCCCTTGCTGCGGGCCAATTTGAATGTTTCCAAGGCTGCCAAAAGGCTGGAAAATTTCCTCACAGCCTCCACTGCTGAGCTGCAGGATTTCGCCCGTCTGACCGGCAATGACGATGTTCACGCACTCTCTGTTTCCGATCTGTGCACCACTAACTCCGAAATTTCCAGCCATACGGATGTCGAACACGTATAGAAGGTCATCTTTAGACACGGATTGCATAGATTACACAGATATATTTTTTCCATTAACATCAGATGATGCCCACAAAGAGGAGCCCACATGATAAACGGAGATCTCCTGGCAAAAGCGGAAAAATACCGCTGGATCATCTTTTGGACGCTCTCCTTTGGTTACCTGCTGGTCTATTTTCACCGGCTCTGCCCGGCTGTTGTGGCCGTGGACATGATGCGCGATCTTAAGGCCACCGGTGCCCTGACAGGCTTTTTAGGGGCCGCCTATTTTTACCCCTATGCAGCCATGCAGCTGCCGGCCGGTCTGCTTTCCGACTCGTGGGGGCCGCGCAACACCATCACCCTGTTTTTTATCATCGCCTTGATCGGATCCGTCATCCTGGGGCTGGCACCCACCGTCTTTGTCGCCATTCTCGGCCGCACCTTGGTCGGGCTGGGCGTGGCCATGCTTTTTGTGCCCACCATGAAAATTCTGGCGGAATGGTTTCACGCCAGGGAATTTGCCGTCATGACCGGCATCCTCATGGCCATCGGTGGATTGGGTTCCCTGGTCGCCGCAACGCCCCTGGTATGGCTCAGCAGCTGGATAGGGTGGCGCATGTCGTTCATCGCCGTAGGCATTTTCACCCTGGGCCTGGCCGTTCTGGTCTGGTTCATTGTCCGGGACCGTCCCGCGGACATGGGCTGGCCATCGCCGTCAGCGGAACCGTCCCAGGAAAGCCTTCCAACGATCACACTGCTGGAGAGCGTAAAAAAGGTCCTGACCAACCCGTACTTCTGGCCGGTGTCCATCTGGTTCTTTTTTGATGCAGCCGTGTTCTTCACATTCGGGGGATTGTGGGGCGGGCCTTATCTGCTGCAGGTGTACGGCTACAGCAAGGCCCAAACCGGCCAGATTCTCTCCATGCTGGCCATCGGCATGATCGTGGGCAGCCCTCTGTTGAGCTACGTGTCCACCAACCTCTTGCGATCCAGAAAAAAAGTTATCATCTTTTCGAGCATCATTGTTCTTTTTTTGACGGCCTGCCTGGCATTCCTCACAGACCGCATTCCCCTGGGCGGCCATTATGCCCTCTGTTTCGGTCTGGGAATGTTTTCAAGCGCCATCGTGGTTATCGGCTTCACCACCAACAAGGAGCTTTTTCCAGTGCAGATGGCCGGTACGGCTACCGGCTTGGTCAACTTTTTTCCCTTTGCAGGCGGGGCCGTGTTTCAACCGGTCCTGGGATATGTGCTCGAACAGCAGGGCAAAGTAAACAACGCCTTTACTGTAGAGGGCTACCAACAGGCTTTTCTGGTGCTTTTCTTATGCGGTGTAATTGCGCTTATTGCCAGTTTTTTTATCAAGGAAACCATTTAAA
>JBDLJD010000095.1:0-16773 GCA_039714495.1 Thermodesulfobacteriota bacterium | reverse complement strand
TAAAAGGCTTGCCCGTGCTGGATGCTCCCTTCACGGGCAAGCCGGAAAATTCGACCCTGCGACAAAGATAAACAGGCAGTGCATTCGATGCCCATACGAACCAGGGCTTGACCTAGGTCTTCAAGCAGGCATCGCATCTATCCCGCACATTGCATCGCGGGTCTGTATTTTTTACAATTTGCCTTTTTCCTTCCAGAACTTTTCAGCGCCCGGATGAAACGGTGTCACGATATTGGTGGCGCCGGTTTCCAGGCTCATTTTCTTAAAGGTTTTTTTCTGACCGTACATATGCTCCAGTCCCTCATCCGTATAAATCAGTGACAAGAGCTTATAAACAGCATCTGCAGACACCTTGGTATTGGCCACCCACAGGGCACTGTCCTGGAATGAAGGTGCGTCATAATCCACGCCCCGGTACGTTCCGGCGGGAACGGCAAGTTTGCCGAAGTAGGGGTATTTATCATAAAAGCCGGATTTCTTGGCATCGGCACTCAGGTCGAGCAGGGCGATGTCGTTGGTCTGGGCGGCCATTATCACGGCGCCACTCGGAAAGGCGGTGAAGAGCCAGAAAGCGTCGAGCTGATTGTTACCAAAGGCAGCCGCGGCATCGTTGTAGCCCATGGCGTTTCTTTCGATTTTATCCCATACGCCCATATGCGTGAAGAACAGCTCACAGTTGGCAAACGCGCCTGAACCGGCATTACCGACACCTACTTTTTTCCCTGCGAGATCCTTTACGCTTTTGATTCCGGAACCTTTTTTCACAACCAGCTGCGCCGGAGCACCGTAAAGCCATGCTACCGCCAGAACATTTTCATATTTTTTAGTATCGTTTTTCATCATTCCGTTTCTGCCCAGGTAGACGTGACCGGAATACACCACACTCATCTGCTGGCGGCCTGCATCGGTTTTCCTCAGGTTTTCCACCGAACCGGCCGATGATTGCGCCTTTACAGAAAAATCTGCTACGTCTTTGACAGGTTTATAGACCTGAACGGCGTTGGCAACCACCTGGAAGGTTCCACCCGCCGGCCCGCCGCCAAAAACGATTCTCTCTTTGGCAAACGATGCGCCTGTAAAGACAAAGGTGATCGCCAGTATCACACAAATACCTGTAACCATTCCTAAAGTTCTTTTTCTCATTTTCATATCTCCTTGTACTGATGGTTAAACTTTTATTCCCCAAACCGCTATACCCGGAATAGGGCTGCACCGCATTCCAAACACGTTTGTCTTTGGAACACACCCGATAACGATAATAAGGCCATCGCCTTTTAGGTCCTGGCCTGGAATCTACCCCAAGGTTGCAACATTGGGGTCTATCCAGCTTATTACCTAAGTTTAGAAACTATTAAACGAGGAGCATACCGTCAATTGGATGAATTCTGATTATGTTGTCATATTTTTTCTTACAAAACAAATTTTCACCGCTTTGAAAAAGCGGTGAAAATTTGTTTTTAGGCGTCTATCAGCCGATTTTGGATGGCAAAGCGAGAGAGGTCGGCGTTGTTACGTAGTGCCAGCTTTTTCAAAAGGCGCAAGCGATAGGTATCCACGGTTTTAATGCTGATGTTGTAGGCATGGGCGATTTCACGGTTGGTATGCCCGAGCGCCAGCCGCCGCAACACCTGCAGTTCCCTGGCCGACAGAAGATCCAGGGGCGACTTTCCAATCTGGCCTTTGGCTACGTGCAGGGCCAGATACTCGGCCGCCTCCTCGGTCAAGAACCGCGTGCCGCCATGCACTTTGCGGATAGCCGTGACCAGCTGTTCCGGGGCTGACTTTTTGGTGATATACCCCATGGCACCGGCCTCGATAACCCTGACGGCATACTGCTGCTCCTCATGCATGGTCAGAACAAGTATGGGAAGGTCTGGAAACTCGGGCCGCAAACGATGGATAACCTCCAGGCCGCCGATCTCGGGCATGCTGATATCGATGACGGCCACGTCCGGACGGTGTTCCCTGACCAGCCGGATCGCTTCTCTACCGTCCGAAGCTTCGGCCACCACCGCCATGTCGCCGCTCTCTTCGACGATCCGGCACAAGCCCGCCCTGACAATACTGTGATCATCAGCCAACAATACATTTATCATCCAACCTGCTCCCCTTAAACTCAGTGCTTCAATTCGTAAGTACGGCTATGTGTATGTAGAAACATTCAACGTCCAACAACCAACGTCGAATTAAAAACCTCCATCACGAAATCACGAAAGAATGAAAACACGAAAATATTTCTGAACATTTCGTGCTTTTTGGATTTCGTGTTTTCGTGATTCATTTTTATTGATTATTGGATATTCAGAAAAAACGAATGCCTAATATCCAATAACGAATAATCAATTTCCAAGTCCTCCGACCGCCGACTTCCCTGGATTTCTCCCTACTGCCTACCCCTTACTCCCTACTGATCAGATCTGGTCTCCAATAGTTAGGCCTCGTTATTCGTATTCAGCGGAACCCTGAAATAGACGGTTGTCCCCTCTCCTGTGGACGCCTCCATATCCAGTTCCCCTCCCAGGAGGGCGGCCCTCTCGCGCATGCCGGCCACCCCAAGACCTTCGGAATCCTCCAGGGTTGCCATATCAAACCCAATCCCGTCATCGGCAATGGACAAGAGCAGCCGGCTTCCATCTGCCTTAAGGTTGACGGTCACATGCTTTGCAGCCGCATGCCGCGCCACATTGGTCAACGCTTCCTGGGTGATTCGATACGCCGCTGTTGCCACGGTTTCGTCCGTATCCGGCACACGCCCGTGCTCGAAAACACAGGAAACATCGGTACGCCTTTCAAAATCGGCCGTGTACCACTCCAGCGCATCCACCAGGCCCAGGTGGTCCAGCACGCCTGGTCTCAACCGGATGGCCATCAGGCGTACCTCTTCAATGGTCTTATCGATCAGGTTGCACATGGCCAACGCCCGTTCGGCACCATTGTGATTTGAATCCTGCATGCATTCCTGAAACCAGACCGCATCCATTCTAAGCGCCGTCAGCACCTGACCGAGTTCATCGTGCAGCTCCCGGGCAAGATAGGAGCGCTCCTTTTCCTGATTGGCCATAATGCTGGCGGAGAGGCGCCGCAACTGATTCTGGGCCTTTTTCAATTCCTTGATGTCCGTAACATCAATGGATACCGCCAGGGACCGTTCGGCCTGCCCGTCTGTATTGTGGTCGCTGATGGCTGACAGAACGATATCGACAATTTGCCCGTTTTTCTTAATGAAACGATAGGGGACATCTTTACAGAAGCCGCTTTTGAAAAATTGGGGCAAAACAACCTGCTCGGCATACTCACGGCTTTCAGGCGTTAAAAAATCCACCAGGGGCTTTCCTATCACCTCTTTTGTTGAATAGCCCATAACCTCCGACCAGTAGTGGCTGACGCTGACCAGACGCCCCCCCCGGTCAATGGAATGGAGCATGGCCGGTGTGTGGTGATAAAGGGTGCGGTAGCGCTCTTCACTGTCGCGCAGCGCTCTTTCGACAGCCTTTCTCTGCAATATCTCCCCCGACGCCTTCCGGTAAAGAACAAAAACCGACAGGCCGATCATGATGCACAATGCCAGGACAACCGGCCCGGCCGCCTGGGTAAACGGGGCTGACACCATTTTTGAAATAGCCTGCTCGTTTATCAGGTGGAGAAAACGCCAACCCTGGTAATTGTCGATATCTTCGCGATGTACGATATAGCGGTTGCCCTCCGCGTCCTGTGCAGAGACGTCGCCTTCAAAACGCAGGCCGGTCCAGGGCCAGGGTCCCTTGCCGAACTGCCGGGAACTGGCAATCCTTGCAGCCTCCTCCGGGGACAGCTCATGGAGTGTATGGAACAGCCACGGGCTCTTGTTGGTGATAAAAATGATTCCGGCCGGATCCGTCACCAGAATCATTTCATCGCCCGAAAGACTCAATTTTTTTTCGATCTGGTCAATGGACGCTTTGATCACCACGAGACCGATGGGGATGTCCTCACCCTTTTCAAACACCGGGAAACTGAAGTAAACCCCCCTTTTGAGAGAGGTGGTTCCCAGGGCCAGGTACGTTGAAGGGGCGCTGTGGATGGCCTGTTGAAAATAGGGTCTGAAGGCAAAATTCTTGCCCACGAAACTGTCCGGTGCATTGCGGTTGGAAGAGGCCACGGTGGTGCCGGCATGGTTCATCAAATAACACACATCCACCTCCAGAGAGGCCTTGAAAAGATCCAGCACCGCATTGGCTCGGATCAGCGCCTCCCTTTTCGGGCGGACGAGCATTTCCAGCATTTCATCCATACTGGCCAGGGCCTTGACCGGTTTGATGTTCTCCGAAAGGAAGGAGGAGAGATTTTTCTTGATGAGCTCGATATGGGTGTTGGCCTGCCGTTCGGCCTCCTTGAAGGCCGCCCGCCGCAGGGATGAATAGTAAAGAAAACCACCGGTGGATGCCGACAAAAAGGCCAGCAGCGATAGGACCAATATGATCAAGCGAAGCCGCATAATAAATTTTTGTACCTTTACGTTTTAGAAATCGGCATTATTTCGTTCGCCATCTATCTTTTTAAGGTACCCGACCTAAACCGAAAATTTATTATTACATGTCCAGCTTGTAGAAATCCGATGCTTCCGTGACCCTATCGGGCCTCTTGGTGTACTCGGTGGGTGCGGTACCCTCTTTGAAACACTCGAATATCGTATCGTTGGATTCGGGGATGGGCAAAAGACCGGTCTCGGCATCTATCTTTGCAAACACGACCCCTTCAGGCACCTTGAACACCTTAACCGGCCTGTCCTTCAGGATGTTTTTCATGAAGCCGAGCCATATGGGGCTGGCCGTCCTGGCGCCCTGTTCGGCCCTTCCTAAAGAGGCCTCGTCGTCAAATCCGACCCAGACGCCGGTAATGAAACGAGGGGTGTATCCTATGAACCAGGCGTCGTACAAATCGTTGGAAGTGCCTGTTTTGCCGGCCACAGGCCGCTTGAGCGCCTTGACCCGGCGTCCCGTACCGTTCTGAACGACCCCTTCGAGGAGATTGGTCATAATGTAGGCCGTACTTTTGTCCAGGACCCTTTCCCGTACCGTGGCGGCCTCCTCCAGTACGTTGCCGTCGCGGTCCACAATTTTCGTAATAAATACCGGCTGCACCAGGTACCCGTTGTTGGCGAACACGGAATAGGCATTGACCATTTCAAGCAGCGATACCCCCGAGGACCCCAGGCCGATGGAAAGATCTTGATTTATATGGGAGGTAATGCCCAGGCGGCGGGCATATTCGATGCAGTAATCCACACCGATATCCTGCAGAATCTTGATGGTGATAACGTTCCTGGATTTGGCGAGCGCTTGCCGCAGGAGGGTGGGGCCGTAAAACTTCTTGCCGTAATTCTTTGGCTTCCAGGTAAAATCCATCTGCTCGTCCTTGAATACGATGGGCGAGTCGATGATCATTGTCGCTGCTGTGTAGCCTTTGTCCAGGGCTGCGGCATATATGACGGGTTTAAAGGCCGACCCGGGCTGCCGCCGGGACTGTACGGCCCGGTTGAACTGGCTTTCCATGAAATCCCGCCCCCCGACCATGACCTTTACATGCCCGGTTTCCCCTGCAATACAGAGGAGCGCCCCCTCGGCAATGGGTTTCTGTTCCAGCAAAAAATCCCACAAACCGGTTTCCTCGTTTTTGGCAACCGCCTTGACTTGAATCACATCGCCGGTTTTCAACACCTGGCCCGGACGCTTCACCTTGACGCTGTAAAAGGCAACCTCCGGGTTGGGTTTGCGGGCCCAGCGCATGGTATCGAGTTTTATCACCCCCTGCTCTTTGCCCACGCGCACCAGGACCTCGCCCTTTTTATCACTCACTTTAATGACGACCCCTTCGGAAACAGTTTCCGCTTCCAGCGGTTGTTCCTGGGCCTCTTCTTCAATTTCCTTGGAAAAGTCTTCTATTTCCTCTTTTTTCAAACGGTTGAGGGCGCCTCGATATCCCTGGCGCTGATCCAGGTCATGCAAGCCCTTTTCCACCTCGACCCGTGCGACCTTCTGCATTTCGATATTTACGGCTGTGTAAACCTGGAGCCCCTCCTTATACAGCATCTCCGGACCATATTTATTTTCGATATACCGGCGGACGTGCTCGGTGTAGATGGGCACCTTTTCTATATACCAGTTGCGCCTGGGCTTGATGTCCAGTTCGGTGTTGATGGCTTCGGTCGCCTGCACGTTGGTAATGAATCCTTCGGCAACCATTCGATTCAACACGTATATCTGCCGCTGCTTGGCCCTCTCCGGGTAATGGAACGGAGAGTAGCGGCTGGGAGCCTGCGGCAGGCCGGCCAGAATTGCACATTCGGCCAGGTTGAGATCCCTGGAGGATTTCCCGAAGTAGTTTTCCGCGGCCGCCTCCACCCCGTAAGCCCCGTGCCCGAGGTAGATCTGATTCAAATACAGATAGAGGATTTCAGCCTTGGCAAAGGTTTTGTCGATGCGGTAGGCCAGAATCGCCTCTTTGATTTTACGCCGGTAGCTCCTTTCAGGCGTCAACAGGAACGATTTGGTCACCTGCTGGGTGATGGTGCTGCCGCCCTGGACAATGGCCCCTGCTTCCAGGTTTTTGAAAAACGCCCTGACAATGCTGGTTAAATCGATGCCTTTGTGTTTGTAAAAACGTGCATCCTCGGCGGCAATAAAGGCCTCCATCAGGGGGCGCTGAATATCGGACAGGGGCACGACAATCCTGCGTTCCTTGTAAAACTCCCCTATTTTACGGTTGTCATCCGAATAGACTGCCGTGATGACCGGCGGGCGGTACTCGGCCAGGGTTTCGATCTTGGGAAGGTCATCGCCCATGTAGCGGTAGATGGCGTAACCCGTGCCGGCCACGGCTAAAAGCATCAGTAGAAACAGAATCGTGAGCCAGCGGAATATTTTGAACAAAAGGCTTCTCGGCTTTTTTCCGGAGCCCTTGCGATCGGCTTTTTCAGATGGTTGCTTGGACATGGTTCCTAAGTCTTGCCTAAGTTGAGCGTTTCAAATTTCGCAAATGACATTTCTACAATACCAAACTGTTTTAGACAAGCCAAAAAAATAAATTGACTTGGTAAGACACCGTGGTTATTACCTGATTTTTGTATGAGATTTGATAAATTTTCATGCATAGATACGAATAATGAACATGAAGTATATACGATACCACATTTTTCATATATGCATTGTATATCAATAACTGAAAATTTATAAATACAGGTGAGATATTATGATCGACCTTGATTTTTCAAAAACCGGCGGGTTGCTCCCCGCCATTGCCCAGGAAGCTGAAACAGGCGACGTTCTGATGCTGGCTTACATGAACCAGGAGGCCTGGGAGGCCACCCTTGCAACCAACAAAGCCACCTATTTCAGCCGCAGCCGACAGGAACTCTGGGTAAAAGGCCTGACATCCGGCAATGTCCAGATGGTCAAGGAAATTCGTATCGATTGTGACAGCGATGCCATCCTGTTGAAAGTCGAACAGGTGGGCGGAGCCGCCTGCCATACCGGTCATAAAAGCTGTTTTTTCAAACAAGTGGAAAACGGTTCTATCGAAATTATCGGCCGGCCCGTATTTGATCCCAAGGAGGTTTACAAAAAATGAATACACCCTTAAAGCTGGGCGTGCCCAAGGGCAGCCTGCAGAGTGCAACCATTGCCCTGTTCAAGCGATCGGGCTGGAAAATAGATGTGAACGGCCGGAGCTATTTCCCTGAAATTGACGATGACACTATCTCCTGTGCCATTTGCCGGGCCCAGGAAATGTCCCGCTATGTGGAAAACGGGACCCTGGAGGCCGGTCTGACCGGCAAGGACTGGATTGCTGAAAACAGATCCGATATCCACGTGGTCACCGACCTGGTCTACTCAAAAGTGAGTTCACGGCATGCGCGGTGGGTGCTGGCCGTACCCTACCAATCCGGCATAAAAACCCTTGAAGATCTGAACGGCAAAAAAATCGCCACGGAGCTGGTAGGTTATACCCGCCGCTACTTTGAAGACAAAGGCATCGATGTCGAAGTCGAGTTTTCCTGGGGAGCCACCGAAGCAAAAGTCGTATCCGGCCTGGCCGATGCCATCGTGGAGGTAACCGAGACGGGCAGCACCATCAAAGCCCACGGACTGCGCATCATCCACGACCTCATGCAGACCAATACCCAGCTTATCGCCAATCACACCGCCTGGAAAGATCCCGACAAAAGAACCAAGATCGAGCAGATAGCCTTGCTCCTCAAAGGCGCCCTTTTGGGAGAAAAACTGGTGGGTCTGAAAATGAATGTCCCGGAAGCTTGCCTGGAAAAGATCGTTGGCCTGCTGCCCAGCCTGAACGCCCCCACGGTCGCCTCCCTGTACCACTCTACCTGGTTTTCCGTAGAAACGGTGGTCGGCACCACCGTTGTCCGGGACCTGATTCCAGACCTTTTGAAGGCCGGAGCCGAAGGCATTATCGAATACCCTTTGAACAAGGTGGTGTAAATGGTTGCCAGGCGAGCCGAAGACATAAAGCCCTTCATCGTCACATCGGCCGAATTCATCACAAGTGCGGTAAAACCCTCCCAGTACCCGCTGCCGGATTTTCCTGAAATCGCCTTTGCCGGGAGGTCGAATGTCGGCAAATCGTCATTGATCAACACCTTGGTCAATCGTCGCCGCCTGGTAAAAACCAGTCGGACGCCGGGCCGGACACAGCTGATCAATTTCTTCTTAATTAACGGGATGCTGTCCTTCGTGGACCTGCCGGGATACGGATATGCCAAGGTGCCCGCTGCCGTTAAAAAGAAATGGGGCCCCATGATCGAGACCTACCTCTCTTCACGGAAATCGTTGAAGGCGGTTCTCCTGATCATGGATATCCGCCGCTCCCCGGGAAACGAGGAGCTCAACTTCATAGACTGGCTGGCACGGGAAGGACTTGCCTGCCTCATGGTCCTTACCAAAACCGACAAGCTGTCCAAAACCCGTCAAAAAAAACAGCAGGCGTTGATCGCTGCTGCCGTGGGCAGAGACAAGGAAGAGCTGCTCCTTTTTTCGGTGAAAACCAGAAAAGGAAAAACCCAAATATGGCGGGCGATTAAAAAAGCTGCCCAGGAAGACACCCATGCATGAAGAACATTTCAAATCAGGATTCGTGGCCATACTAGGGGCGCCCAATGTGGGCAAATCCACTCTGCTCAACCGGCTCCTGGGCCACAAAATATCCATTACATCCAAAAAGCCGCAGACCACCCGCAACCGCATTCTCGGCATCCTGCACCGCGAATCCGCCCAGCTGGTTTTTGTAGACACGCCGGGTGTACATAAATCCAGCCAACCGTTGAATGTCCGCATTGTCGATGTGGCCCTGGGAACGCTTGCAGACGTGGACCAAATCCTGCTGGTTGCGGATGCGTCGGCATCGGACCCTGAATCGGAAAAAATGCTGATCAAAGCCCTCGGCAATACAAAGACCAAAGCTGTGCTGGCACTCAACAAAATCGACCTGGTAAAAAAGCCTGCCCTGCTGTCACAGATTGATATGTGGCACCACACCCATCCCTTTGAAGCGGTTATCCCCATCTCCGCCAAGCACGGAACCCAGGTGGACGCGCTGGTGACAACTATGGAGGAAGCCCTGCCCGCGGGGCCGCCCCTGTTTCCCGAGGACGCACTGACCGACATGCCGGAACGCTTTATCGCGGCTGAAATGATAAGGGAAAAAGCATTCCGACTGACCGGGCAGGAAATTCCTTACGCAGTGGCCGTCACCGTTGATCGTTTTGTCGAAAAAAAAGGGGGGGCCTTGATTGCCATCGATGCCACTATTCACGTGGAACGCGATTCCCAAAAAGGAATTCTCATTGGCAAAAAGGGCAGTAAACTCAAACAGATCGGCGAAGACGCCCGCAAGGAGATCCAACGCATGGTGGGCGCCAAGGTGTTCTTGAAACTCTTTGTAAGGGTCCAGAAAAACTGGAGCAGGGACACTAAGGCGTTACGACGCTTCGGCTATTAGAAAATAGACAAAGGCGGGCATGCCCGCCTTTGTCTATTTTTTGTAGGTGCCCTTTTCGCGCAGCTTGGTCGATTTTTTACTGATATAGGTGTCTTCCTTGAGATCCAGGGACAATTTATCCTCGATCAGCCCTTTCAGGTAGTCCAGGTGGGGGCAAGGCGATGCATGGTAATTGTCCCGGGTGATGCACGATGCCAGGTGAACGACGATCTGGTCCTTTTTAACCTCTTCCACCTTCTTGAGCATCCGGATAAGGTCGCTGAGTTTGCGGTGTACGGCCCGCCCGCAGCACCCGCCGCAGGTCATGTAAATGGTCCGGTATTGTTTTTCTGAAGCATAGGCCTCGAATCCGCCGGTTCGCGTGTTAAAGGCGTGCTCACACAGAAAGCCGGAGCACCGTTCCATGACAATATCGCACTGCACCACAACAACATAGCTTTTTTCTTTCATTTTTATCCTTTCAACGCATCAAACGTTTTGCTGACCATCCTACACCTTGTACTATTCACTCTATTACCTGAACGTTGCACGCGTCGGAGAAAACCAGGATTAAAAAGTTAATACAGTTGCCCCTTCTGAAATCTCGAACAGCTTGGGCGCCCCTGCCAACGCCGCGGAACCGACAATATCCTGCTCGCCAACCTGGCGAGCCTCGGCACAGGGAATTCAGACATAGATGGGCACCTTGTTCTCCACCAGGTAGTAAAGGTGTGATCCCGCTTCATCACCCGTCGGGGCCACGACGTTGTCGGCCATGTCCTCTTTTGCCAGAACCACCCCATCATCGGTAAGAAACAGACTGACTTCATGGTGATTTTCATGCGCTGCCTTGGCCAGCTGGAAGGTCCGGGTAACCCGTGTAGGGTCTTCCAGGCCGCGTGTTAGAACAAATACGAATTTTGACATGTGGGCATCTCCTTTCTCTGGTGTTATCTTCTTTTGTGCCATCTTCCGATACCATTGATCCGGATCAATACGGCTGTTAATGTGCCGCCATAGCATTTAAATGGCAGCTGCTTGTTTTTTATAATACTATTAGGGTTATTTATACCATATGTAGTGTTCTTGCAATTTGACAGGCATAGTTAACTGATTATTTATATATATGAAATAATTTTCAAAGATGTATTATTTTACACACTTTTATACCGTGTTCCAGCCGGTTGCCAATAAGCCCATATACACCATAAGATCCTATAAATACTAATAAATACCAATAAAAGCCTTCTGCCCCCCCTGTTGGCACCATAATTGCAATTTTTAGTGAGTACGGCAATATTGTATTCACTGAAACACTATAAAAGGTCAATCTAAAATATGCGAAAAAAAATATCTTTACCTAATCTCATGGTTGTTGTGCTGGTGGTGGGTGCCCTGGGCATACCGGCCTCCATCCATAGCCAGCAGACGTATACAGTGGATGCGGCCTGTTATGATTCCAAGCCATTGGTAATAACGGCGCCGATATCCGAGAAAAGCCTTCCCGCTCCTGAGGTGGTTGTGGTCCGCACAAATGTGCAGTCCGCACAAATCCAGGCGCCTCAGGCAGCTGCCTCCCTAAAGAAAAGCCCTGATGCCCCATTTGAGCATTTCATCAACCAGGCGGCAACCACTCACCAGGTGGATCCGGCCCTGATCAAAGCCATCATAATGGCTGAATCCAGATACAATCCCAAGGCTGTGTCAAAACGTGGTGCCAAGGGGCTGATGCAGCTGATGCCGGTAACCGCCAAATCGCTTGGTGTGGAAGACAGCTTTGATCCGGAAGACAACATTAACGGCGGGGTCATGTACTTCAAAAAGCTGTTGGACCGTTTTGAAGGCGATGTCGAGCTTGCCCTTGCAGCCTACAATGCCGGCAGCCGATATGTGCGGAAATATGGTGGTGTACCCCCCTTCAGGCAGACCCGCACTTATATCCACAAGGTCTTCAAATACCACGACCAGTACAAGCAGGACCTTGAAAAGGGCGACAAGGTAATCTAGGAAACGGTATTCTGTTTCAACCCGACGGGCACATCATTGGGTGCTTTAAAAACAGCGGCCCCAGGCCGCTTGCGGCGACCTGAACCTTATTTGCCACACACCATCTTCTTCAATCCGGTGCTTTAAATTCTCGGCTTAATTTTTCCAGGGATTCCCCGGTTATCCGGAATACGGTCCATTCATCCATGGGAACCGCCTCCATGGATTTGTAAAAGTCGATGGCCGGTGTGTTCCAGTCCAGCACCCACCACTCCAGACGGCCGCAGCCTCTCTCACGGGCAAGACGCCCCAGGTAGGTGAGCATGCATTTGCCCAACCCTTTTCCCCGGAGTGATGGTTTGACAAAAAGATCTTCAAGGTAGATACCGGGTCGGCCCAGAAATGTTGAAAAATTGTGAAAAAACAGGGCAAAAACTGCCGGGATGCCCTGGTATTCCCCGATCAGCACCTCAGCCGTGCGGCGTTCACCGAAAAGGGTCTCCTTGAGCAAGGCCTCGGTGGCTACCACTTCATGGGACAGTTTTTCATATTCTGCCAACTCCCGAACAAACGAAAGGATCAAGGGCACATCATCGGGTTCTGCCTGGCGGATAAAAAATGAATTGATTTTCGTCGGTATCATTCAAGGTCCTTTCCAACCCACTGCATTTAAATCTACCTTTCCGTTTTTATTAAAGAAAATCCCTTCTGCTTCCAGAAGGAGCCGCTGTAGCATATCCCTCTCTCCGTTGGCGCGGATGCTGACCATGCCCTGGCTGTTGATGACCCTGTGCCAGGGGACATCCTGGCCCGGCGGTGAGGCTGCCATGGCATACCCCACCATTCTGGGTGTGCAACGATCGACATAAGCCGCGATCTGGCCGTAGGTCGCCACCCGGCCGGGAGGAATCAGACGCACCAGTTCATATACCTGATCGTAGCGGCTTTTCACCGGTTCCTTCATTTGATTTCTTCAAAATGGCTCAGCCGTACATTTTTACGAACCCGGTCATGGGGAAACACCCTGCCGTTCATGGCGACGTAGATCCCGGGCCCCAGTGTCTGTACTGCGGCAACAGCACACCCGATAAGGTTCAGGCTGTCCAGCACCGCCAGGATATTGGGCGGCCCCACCTGGTAATCGCTCTTGGCGCAGCTTGGTTTTATCTGATAAGGGCATGCAGCCTTCCCATCATGTGCCCCACGCCTGTAGTTCGATGATATTGTCCTCCGGATCTGCCAAATAGACGAACGTCAGGGACCCAACCCCCTCAACCTCGGTTGTTGTTATTTCACCGATGCAGCTGCCGCCATGGCGGATTACCGAATCTGCAGCAGTGCGCACATCAGAAACCTCAAACGCAATGTGTGCGAACCCTTCACGCAACAGGTCTCCTATCTTTGGCCGGTTTCCTTGATAAAGCTACCTTCGCTGTATTCCCTGAAGGCCGTTTCCAGTTCTTCCCGGGTATTCATCACGATTGGCCCTTGCCAAGCCACGGGTTCATTCAGGGGTTTGCCAGACACCAGAATAAATCGAAGGTCTTCATTTCCGGCCTCAGCCACAATGACTTCACCCGCCTCAAACAGCACCAGGGTCTCCGGGTGAATACGCTCATTTTTTTGCTCATCGAAAAAACCACTTCCCGCGAACACATAGACAAACGCAGTGTGGTCCGGTTCAACTGGATGCTGAAATTTCGCTTTGGCCGGCGCGGTAATATCCAGGTACTGGGGTTCGATAACAATATCCTGAACCGGGCCATTTACGTGATTGACAGAACCGCAAATGACCTTGACCCGGACATTGTTTTCCAATTCGACATTCGGTATGTCTGCCGCCTTTATGTCCCTGTACCGAGGCGCCATCATTTTATGGTCTGCCGGCAGGTTGGCCCAAAGCTGAAAGCCCCACATCAAACCGCTGCCGCTCCCTTTTGGCATCTCCTGGTGGATGACCCCGCTGCCGGCCGTCATCCACTGAACATCACCCGATCCGATAACACCGCTGTTACCCATGCTGTCACCGTGCTCGATATCCCCGTGAAGAACATAGGTGATGGTCTCGATGCCGCGATGGGGATGCCAGGGAAACCCCTTGATGTAATGTTCGGGATTGTCGGAATGGAAATCGTCCAGCAAAAGAAACGGGTCCAATGCCGGCGCTTCGCTGAATCCAAAAGCACGCTTCAGGTGAACACCGGCCCCCTCCATGGTGGGCTGTCCCTTTAACATCATTTTTATCTTTCTGATATTTTTCATAATTTATACCTCCTACAAACCTGATGGACGAGTTCCACGATGCCTATCAGCAGTACAGATAACACAATGACCCATAAAACCACATAACCGCGCAAAGAAATTTCCAAAGGAACCGCCAGGAGCCAAACCACAAGGGCGCCGGCACCGCAGATATTGATGGCAATCGCCCCTTCCAGCCCGAGCCCGCGGATGCCCTTTTGTTCACCATAGGCTTCCAGCAGCAGGGCCACGCCGATGCCGAAAAGTACCGCCCCCAGGATGCCCGGGTAAAAGTTCAGGCCCCCCTCTGGAACCCCCAGCCAGGTTGCCAGTCCCAAAGGAAAACAGAGCAGAAGAACCCCAAGCAGCAGGTTGACGGCTCCGTCGAGGATCAACAGCTTTTTGTATTGTGTATGACTTCCCTTAGACATTCATCAACCCTGATCAGGCAAGTTGGATCTAAATCCTTCACGAATCGGAGGCCTTTTATATTAAAGACTCTTTGTGTTCTTTGTTTACCCTGTGAAACCCGTTCTTGTTCCTGTTTCACAGGGGTGCCTTTGTAGTTCATTTTTTTCTATTTATAGTACATCAAACTTCATGCAAGATTCAGGTTGAAAAATGCCACGGCATTGCCCCCCAGGATATTGGACAGGGCGTCAGGCGCCAGGGGGTGTTCCATGAGTTTTTTCAACTCCCGGTCCCAGGCATAGGGAATATTGGGAAAATCCGTGCCGTACATGATGCGGTCCGTACGCATGTCTGCCAGATGCACCGCCTCATCCCGGGGGAAAAAATCGGTAATTGCCATGGTCGTGTCGAGCCATAGGGTGTCATAGGTTTCGATCAACCGGCGATAATCGTTAAATTCTCCCATGCCCAGGTGGGGCACGCACATCTTCAGGTCCGGATAGCGCTTTAGCAGGCGTTCTGTTTTATCGGTACTGCACAGGAGGTAGGGGTCGCATTTGTATGCCGGGCTCTTGGGTTCCTGGCCGGCATGCACCACCAGGGGCTTCCCTTCCTGTTCACAGATAGCGCCCACTTGGTCCATGGCCTCACTCTGCATGTCAAAGCACTGGACATGGGTGTGCAACTTGACACCGGAAAGCCCCATCTCAAAGGCATCTTTCAGAATAGCCCCTGCTTCCGGTTCGCCGGGAAAGACGGTGGCCATGCCGGTCACCCTGCCCGGAAAGCGCCGGCACAGGGCAGCCATGTATCGATTCAAATCTCCGGCAATGCCCGGCTTGTGCGCATACTGCAGGGCCACCACATGGGAAATCCCACGCGAAAACAGGTATTGAAGTAGATCTTCGGATTTCAACTGGTAGCGGATGGGCCAGCCATATTCCTCGAACCACCCCCACACGGCTTTGAAAATCGGACCCGGGAACACGTGTACATGGGCATCCACAACCGGCACAAGGCCCGCAGGGACACGGTCTCCTTCAATATCGTTCAGGGCGGCAATTCGCCCCTGCATCAACGGACTTATCGGCATATTTCTTGTTCATCCTCATCCATCTTCAGGTATTTGATATGAACTATCCAGACGCGTCCACATCTCCTCCAGCTTATTCTCCAGGTTTTTCAGGGCTACCCAATACTTTTTTTCAGAAATCTCCCCGGAACGGTATTGATGATCCAGAAAGGCCTTTTCGTTGTCGTACCAGCGCTCAGGGTCGAAGTTGTAGGTCATGCGCTATGAAAAAAATTGTCAATTTGTGTTTTGGCGGCCAGGCCTTCCAGCCACTTGTCGGGTATGGCGCCCATGCCGTGATATGCGCCTAGAATCATGGCAACAGGGATACCGCGGGCAGCCGAATCGCCGCCGGCCATAATATTCTCAACCAGGGCCCCTTTAAAATCGTCCGCATACCGCGCAACGAGGTGCATGACACCCGGCAAAGCCGCTTCAACACTGCAGGCCTGACCAAAGTCGGCAATCACCTGGCGTGTATCCATCTCCTGGCTGTCCAATCCGTCCTCTACCAGCGTTTCGATGCTGCTGCCTTTAAAATGACCATCCACGACAGTATCCACAGCTTCCAAAGGTTTTGCCCCGGCCAGCACCGCAGCCGTCGTGCGCGCAAAAAATTCGGCCGCAGCAATTACGTCGGCGTGATTGTGGGTAAATGCCGTCTGCTTTCTCGCCGCTGCAACCCATTTTTCCAGATCATCCGGGTAAACGGTAAACAGGGGGGCTATTCTGGACGCGCCGGCCAGGTCGTCTGAAGCAGACCCACATGAATTGACATCCATGCCGGCAGACAAATGTTGAAGCGTGTCCTTGGTGGCGCTGTCGAAATAGCCTGAGTAGGATTCGAACAACCTGCGCCAACGCCCGCTAAAATCTTCCAGGTCGAATCCAGAAACTGCAGCCACAGATTCCATCAAAACCTGCATCTGGTCCCCGTAGTGGGTTTGCTCGCCGGCCCTTTTCCCCTTGTGATAAGATGTCATGGGGTCAAGATAGCCGTCTACTCGGCCGAACTTCCTGTCAATGACATGGGTGTTGTACACCCAGTGCACCCCCAGGGCCAGGGCGTCGGCAACAAAAGCACCCAGCAC
>JBDLJD010000094.1:0-17262 GCA_039714495.1 Thermodesulfobacteriota bacterium | reverse complement strand
CTCTGACATAAAGATCTCCTTTTATAAATGATACCATGCGGTATCTGCATAGTTGATAAAAATTATCTGCTGATTGCACGTATAATGCATTCTGTTTGATCGATGGCGTTGCGCATATAGCTTTCCTCACCCGTGGCCTTGGTCATGGCGTTGCCCCCTTCGATCAGGCAAATAATGTTTTCAGCCACCATGGCTTCATCCGTGTCCATCTTGATTTCACCGGCAGCTTTGCCTTTGCATACCAGTTTCATGATGGCCCTTTTCCAGTCGACGATAGTATCAGCTGCCAGACCCCGCAGGGTGTCGTTGGTGTTGTCCGCATGGATGACCGTGTTCAGAACCGGACAGCCGCCCATGGCGAGCATGCCTTTGATATTCCGGCGGTAGACCCTGGGGTAAGCCAGCAGCTTTTCGATAAATGTTTCAGCCTTGTCGATTTCCGATGTCAGGGATTGGATGATGAAAGCAAGATTGTGGTGGAAGGCGCACACCGCAACCTCGTCCTTGTCCTTGAAATTGCCGTAAATGCTGCCCTTGGTGAGTCCGGTGGCTTTGGTCAGATCTGACAGGGATGTTCCAACATACCCTTTCTTGTTGAATATGGTGCTGGATTTCTCGATGATAAAGCGCCTGGTGCGCTCCGCTTTTGACTCTCCGGTTTCAGGCATGACAAAAATATACCGATTGGTATATTTTAAGTCAAGCCCTTTTTTCTAGGGGATCCTTTGACCCGGGTATCTACTTTTCTCCCATCAATGCCGCAAATGTACTGTCCAGATCTTCCGCACTGATGGGAAACACATGGTCGTTGGGACTCAGCTTCTCTTCATAGAAGAACGCCGGCAGGCGGTCGTCTTCGCTGGTGAAGCCGGCCTTTTTGTTGAATTCCATCTCAGCCTTCAACACCTGCGCGCCCAATGCCGAATAGGCCTGGGCATCAAAAGGACGGCCCAGCTGCATCTCGATCATCTTGAAAAAAGCCTCACCAGCCTCGCCGCCAATGGCGCCCCCGGCCAGAAGGCACATTCCCGTACAGTCCAGGGCGGCCATACCCACCTGCGCCTGGAAGCTGGCGTTTACCTGGGCCTGACGGTCTTCATGATTTAGCATCCCAGCCAGGTACGATCCCACTAGATTACCGGCTGTGTGGTCCGCTCCCATGGGAGACGTGGCATAGGTAACGCCATTGGCAGGCATGGCCCGCGGGTCATAGGCGGCAATGCTCTGGTTCTTGACCACCGGAACCCGTTCGTGATTGAAATGCTTGCCCACGGCAGCCGGGCCGTTGCCCAGTACCCGTCCGAATTCGGTCCCGGATGCTATTTCCTCCATCATCTCCAGCACCGCCTGCTTGTCGCCAAAGGGTTTGTACCCTGCATCCAGGGCCACGCCCATGGCTACGCCTGTGTTTATGGTGTCCAGACCGATATCATCGGCCAGAAAATCCAGACGGGCGATGGTATCCAAATCATCGATGCCGGTCATGCCTCCCATGGACCAGATGGTTTCATATTCCAGGGACGAGGTCATGTAGGCACCGCTTTCATCAACATACTCATTGGAACAGTGAATAATACACTGGCTGCAGCCCATGTGACTAGCCTTGCCGCCCCGGCCCTTGATTGTTTCGGCCATGGTTTCACCTGAAACTTTTTCCCAGCCGTCCATGACCCCTTTGGTAGCATTGTAACTTGGGAACCCGCCCACCGAGTTGACCGCCCCCACCAAACCGGCGGTGCCGACCTCTCTGAGGGTTTGCCCCGAGAATGGGTTTTTCTTCACCGCATCGGCAAACACTTTAACCGCTTCCTTGAAGGCTGCGGGGTCATCAATCGGTTTTTCCGCTTTGACCCGGGTATCCACGACAATGGCTTTCAACCCCTTGGCACCCATAACAGCCCCCATGCCGCCTCTGCCGGCCGCCCGGCAGGGTCGCCCATCCACATCCGTTGATTGAATAGAGGCTGAGGACAGCTTTAACTCACCGGCCGGACCGATGCACATAACCCCCTTTTTTTCTCCATAGGCAGCCAAAAGTTCGGTCACCAGAGCATAGGTGCGCATGCCTTTGTACTCATCGGCCGGTTCGAGAGAGACATTACCCTCAGGCCCGATACGTAAAACATACAAAGCATCTTCCGGTGCTGCACCGGTTACGACGATAGCATCAATTCCCATCTTTCCCAGGGAGGCGGCCACGGTCCCGCCGGCATTGCTCTCCTTGATGCCGCCTGTCAAAGGGCTTTTTGCTCCGATGGAAATCCGGCTGGTGTTCACCAAGGGCGTGCCGCTCAATAGACCAGGGGCAAATATGAGCATATTTTCAGGTCCCAGCGGATCACAATCCGGAGGGACGTCCTTATTGATCATGATCGACGTCAAGCCTCTGCCGCCCAGCCCCCTGTATTCTCCCGGCGTTTCCTCGACCATTGTAGTCCTCTTGGTCATGTCTACCCTGATGAATGTCATAACTTCCCCCTTTATAGTAATTAATTTTTATATCTACTACTCTATGTTCATATGTTTGCCGTATTGGCAATGATCAATAGAGATCCACCGGCAATCAGGAAAATTTATTTATACGGAATAGTAGATAGTAAAACGTTTAACAAATAGTTACAAGTATCAAGGCGCCTTAAACGGTTGCTTATTAAAAGGGATTCTGATAGGCGATTGAGCGATATCAATCATGCGGAGGTGTACAAATGAGCCAAAAAATTGCCGTACTAGGGGGTGGTCCCGGCGGGTATGTCGCTGCAGTGAGAGCGGCCCAGATGGGTGCGGAAGTTACGCTGGTCGAAAAAGACGCTTTGGGCGGCACCTGCCTCAACCGCGGGTGCATCCCCTCCAAGATCATGCAAACCACGGCCGGAATGCTGCACCAGTTTCAGAACTGCAACGCATTCGGTATCCAGCTGGAGGGGTCGCCAAGGGTAGATATGGCTTCCCTGATGGCCCGCAAGGAAAAAATCGTAAACACCCAGGTGCGCGGCATCGAAAACCTGCTAAAACACAATGGCGTCAGCCACCTCAAAGGCACAGGCTTTATTGACACGCCAGGATCACTGGCCGTAACGACCGCCCAAGGGGAAACCCTCGATGTTGCCTGGGACACGCTGATTGTTTCCACAGGGTCAGAGCCCCTGGAAATACCCGCTTTCCCGTACGATGGGCAGAAAATCATCTCCAGTACGGAAGCCCTCAATCTGGAAAAGGTTCCGGAATCCCTGGTCATCGTGGGCGGCGGCGTCATCGGGTGTGAGTTTGCCTGTATTTTATCCGATCTGGGCACACAGGTAACAGTGGTGGAAGCCCTGGACCGGCTCCTGCCCCTGCCTTCGGTTGATGCGGGCTGCTCCAAGGTGCTGCAGCGGGAGATGAAAAAGAAAAAAATCAAGTTCCTGCTCAACAAGACCGTAACCGCCGTGGACGCAAAAGGCGCCAAAGCCTCGGTAACCATCGGGCCATCGCCTTTTGCCGAAAATATCAAGGAAAAGGATCTTCAACCGCTCCAGATTGAAGCGGACAAGGTGTTGGTCTCTATCGGCCGTAAATCCAACGCTTACGGCATCGGGCTGGAGAATATCGGCCTCGCATTGGATGAAAAGGGCTGGATAACGGCTGACGACCACCTCAGGGCCGGGATGGAAAACGTCTATGCGATCGGCGACGCCCTGGGGCCGGCCAAGGTCATGCTGGCACATGTGGCCTCTGCCGAAGGCATCATCGCCGCTGAAAACGCCATGGGCGGCAATCGCCAAATGAACTATGATGCTGTTCCCGGGGCCATCTTTACATCGCCCGAAGTGGCCAATGTCGGCCTGACCGAGGACCAGGCCAAAGAAAAAGGTCTGGATTTCAGGGCCGACACCGTCCTGTTCAGGACCATAGGCAAAGCCCAAGTGATCGGCGAACTGGCCGGTGAAGCCAAAATCGTGTCCCACAGTGAAAGCGGCAAGGTCCTGGGCGTCCACATCATCGGCCCCCATGCCACTGATCTGATTGCCGAAGGCACGCTGGCCGTCACCACCGGCCGCACGGTCAAAGAACTGGCCGAAACCATCCACGCCCACCCCACGCTGGCCGAGGTTACCATGGAAACGGCTTTCAAAGCCGTGGGAAGAGCTTTGCACGGATAAATTCCCATTATAAGTTTGAGCACACACATGGGGAACTTATCCCGGCTGGAATAAATTGGTAGGGGTCTCCTCCGCCATTGATAAAAGTGGTTAGGAGAGGGCAACCATCCGATTGCCATTATCTACTAACTCCCCTCCCTTGACGGGAGGGGCTGGGGGAGGGTGAGCTAAATGCCGAAAACCATTCCCAAACAAATCCTCACGACACACGCCAAATCCCTCAGACACAATGCAACCCAAGCAGAAAGAACATTATGGCGCCATCTCAGAGCCAAACAAATGGATGGTATTAAGTTTAGAAGACAACAGCCCATTGAAAACTATATTGTTGACTTGGTCTCTTTTGAAAAAAGACTGGTCATTGAACTGGACGGTGGCCAGCATGCCCAGCACAAAGAAAAGGATATTCAGAGAGATCGCTTCCTGGTTGAAAATGGCTTCAAGGTACTCCGGTTCTGGAACAATGAGGTGTTAAGCAATATCGATGGCGTTCTAGAGACTATTCGCAGGGAGTGTTTGAAGTGAAGCTTGGGGTTTCACCCTCCCCTGACCCCTCCCGTCAAGGGAGGGGAGCACTTAGCTCAATGCTTCTTCTCTTAATCCTTTCCCTAACCTCCTTTACAAAATATGAATAATCCGCAAAAAGGCAGTTCACTATTTCTCTTTATTTTGGGTTGAAGAAGTCTACCCGGCTATCCTCATCAAACTATTTTCAGAATGGGAGATCAGGAGGCGATATCCTAAAATACCAATGGCCAATATCCCCCTCCCTCGATGAGAGGGACTGTGGGTGAGTGCACCGCCAAAAGCATATTATTGAAGTCCCCCTAACCTAAACAAGCGTTTTGGCAAGAAGAGTTGCGGGCAGCTAAAAGCTGATTTCCCCTCCCTTGACGGGAGGGGTTAGGGGAGGGTGAAATACTGAGAGCCACTAACCACTTTTCCCTCCCGTCTGACAAAAGGGCAATGGAAAGGGTGCATCAGCCTGACTATCATTATTACCGCCTATTAGCTATCCCTAAAACTCCCCTAATTGCCGCTATTTTATGCTTGACTTTCGATGATATTCTGTCAATTATTAACGATATTCAAATTATTTTTGTCGATTTCGATATTACCCATAAGGGAGACCCTTAAATGAAAAAAGTCATCATCGTCGGTGTAGGCGCCCAGGGAAGCACCATCGCCAAACGGCTGAACGAAGATCCCGCTGTCTCGGAAATCATCTGCGCGGATTATGACCTGAAAGCTGCCGAAGAACTCGGCAACACGCTGGATAAAGCCACATCCCTGCAGTTGGATGCCGGCCAGGTGGACAATGTGGTCAAGGCTGCCCAGGGTTGCGACATGATCGTCAACGGCCTTCCCCTGGAATACGACCTGATCATCATGGAAGCGGCCCTGGCCGTCAATGCCAACTACATGGACATGGCCGGCCCCATGATCGAGGAGATCGGTTTTGTGGAAAGCTACAAGCTGATCTTTTCCGAATGGAATGACCGCTTCCGGGAGAAAGGCCTGACCGCTCTGGTCGGGGCCGGTTCCACCCCGGGCCTGGCCAATATCATGGCCAGGGAATCGGTGGACAGGATGGACACCTGTGACAAGATCGGCATCTATGTGTATGACGGCGTCTGGGCCAATCGGTTCACCCCCTTCTGGTGGTCCCCGGAGGTAGCCTTAGGCGATATGGGCTACCTCACCTTCCGTTGCGAAAGCGGTGAAATCATTACCGACAAACCTTTCAGCCGACCTGTAATGATGACGTTCAAGGGCATTCCCAAGCCTGTCCGCATGGTGGACCACGAACACGACGAGCCCATCACCATGGGTCTTTTGAAAGATAAGGTGTTGAAGGGGGTGAAGGATGTGGAATTCAAATACGGCGGCCCCTCTGTTGATCTGTCCGAAAATCTTTATAAGATGGGTCTGCTTTCCCTGGAACCCATAAATATAAAGGGCACCTCCATCGTACCCATGGACCTGGTACTCGAATTGACGCCGCCGGCACCCAAATATCCGGACGAAATCAAAGCCATCATCGATGAAGGCCTGGAAATGGAAGAAGGCGCCTTCCTCGTGCGGGTCCAGGGTCAAAAAGACGGCAAGGCTGTGTGCATCGACAGCTATATGTGCGCCCCTGGCCTGGTGGAAGCCTTTGAAACAGCACAAATCAGCCATGAATCTTACTCAACCGGGCAGTGTGCGTCCGTGTTTGCCAAAATGATGGTCAATGACGTTTTCAGAGAAAAGGGTTTGTTCTCTCCCGAGGAAATAGAAGCCCATCAACGCGCCTACTGTTTTCGGGAGCTTGCCGTATTGGGCGTTACCATTGAAGAGATCGTGGAAACAAGGCTGTACTAGAATGCGGGCTTTCTAATACGCCATGTAGTGCACCAATTCCTTGGTCATATCGACCAGGTCTTCTACAAAAACAAATTCATCGGCTGCATGCGCCAGGATATTACCTGCCCGTATCAGGCCGAAGCCGGCCACATCGATGGTCTCAGGCTGAAGGGCTTGCGCCACAAACCCCATATCCGTGGAACCGCTGATGCCGCCGTATATAAACTCCTCGTAGCCCTTGACGGCTTGCATGGCTGACTTCATCTTTTTCGCTGCCGGACTATCCGGGTCGATTTCCACCGGCGGGTAAGCTTGCACCACAGTCATTTTCAGGTCCAGGAGCTTTGATTTTTCCCGCCCCCTTTTTACGGCACTTTCAATTTCCGCAATTATATCATTATAGTTTTCATCGATGATGTATCGCCGGTTGATGACCAGATCGCATTCTGCCGGCACAATGTTTTCCTTCATTCCGCCCCTGACAATATTCAGATTGAACATGGGCGTCATCTTATCAAATGGGCATCCGGGAAGCGGAAAGGTGGGGATTCTCGAAAGCCGCTGCTCCACCTCTCTTTTCAGCTCCATCAGCTCGTTCAATACGGGAATCAGCTCTTCTATGGCATTTACGCCCAGGTAGTTCATTCCGGAATGACAGCTTTCGCCTATTGCCTTCAAATCAATTCTAACGCAGCCGGCGGCACCGATGGTAACCACGGGTTCCATTGCCCCCAGTTCCAGCCACATCAGGTGATTCGAGAAATAGCCCTCCTCCGCCAGGTAGCGGGCGCCGGGGTATACACCCACCTCTTCATCCGTACACAAGCAACAGTTGATAGCATAATGCGGTTCTAGGCCCATTTCGTGCAAAACCTTGATCGCCCCCAGAAAACAGGCGATGCCGCCTTTCATATCCACTGTTCCCCGCCCATAGATCTTGTTCTCCACCCGATCACCGCCAAACGGGTCCTGCGTCCAGTTTCCATCGGCAGGGACAACGTCCATGTGCGCATAAGCGGAAACAGCAGGCTTGCCGTTATGCAACGATGCCACCAGATTGATTCTCTCCCCCTCCATGTCACCGGGGATGAGGCGCACCTTTTCATCAGGAACAATCACCCTTTTGGTTTCGAACCCGAATCTCTGAAACTCGGGTTCCACAAGATCACACAGGACACCGTAATTTTTTCCCGGCGGTACAGTCGTGTCGATCCTGATCAGTTTCTGGAGGATGTCCACAATATACGCCTCATTCTTATCCACAGCGGCAAATGCCTCGGTGTAATCCATGTTATCTCCTTAGTGCCTGTCGATTGTTCGGGCCACAAACTACCGGCTAAAAGTTGTCACTACAACCGATGGTTTCGGGTTGCAGGTTGCAGGTACGCTGTACGCAGACAGCCCACGCTTAACTCTTTTCTGATAACGCTTAACTCGATGTCTGCCTACTCCCTACTCCTTACTGCTTACTGCCCATCTGTCCTCTGAGGCCTGAGGTTCTGGGGTTCTGGTTCTCCGTCCTCCGCCCTCTGGTTCTTTAAATCATCCCTTCCCCCTTGACCCACTTCCTTTTGTACATGATTCTGGCGGCAATGACCGAAATGACGACCATCGGAGGAATTACGATCGAATAGGGCAAATCATTCTTTATAAAAGCGATCGCAAAAGCCAATGCCAGCGGTACCATGCCAATTTTGGGGGACCGGAAGAGAAAGATCCCTCCCAGGGCGCCGAATAAAGCCGGCAACACCTGATTCAAGGCAACTTCCACGGCCATGCCCGACCCTTGAATGCGACCGATTACCGGTAAAAATACAAGCACCCCCAGAATCAGAACCAGTTCGCTGGCCACCAGCGACCCGGCAATGGCCAGCGTTGAAACCAGCTCGGCTTCCGGTGAGCCTTCTTTTACTCCGACGACCTGTTGTGCCGTCGCCGAAACCGGCACCCTGAGGTTCATTATGTTGCCCACAAGAAAGGACATATATGTTCCGCCAAACCCCAGAATCGGATAGTAGACAATCGGCTCCAAAATCCCCATGATGGCCATGAAGGACCAAACCGCTATGAGGGCTCTCACCAGCGGGCCCATATCGGGTACCAGCCCCCAGACAATATACAGGACAATGCCGGGCAAAAACATGCAGAAAATGGCTGCCAGGATGGTGTATCTGCCCGTTTTTTCAACAGGCTTTATAAATTCCTCGTGGTACAGCCGTTCTTTGTTCAAAGCCTTATCCCCCAATATTGAAAAAATGGAATGCCAGGCCAGTCAAGGTCATTCCGCCCAAAATGGCTAACGCCAGGGCCCATTCCTTCAGCCAAGCCTGCTTGCCTATCCGGATGATGGCCCCGATGACCACCATGGTTAAAAAACCTCCCACCAGGGCGACCAACGGTGATCCTCCTTTGGAAACCGGCTGGGCAACCATATAGCTCACGGCCCCGAAAAAGGCGGCAGCCGTCAGCACTTTCATCCAACCTTCGTCCCCGCCGGCCACCTTTTTCTTCAACTTGTCTATTTTAGGTGTAAAAAAGGCCACCACAAAAAGCCCCAATATAGCCCCCAATGACATGGTCCAAACCACATTGGTGAAAATGGTTGTGTTGAATTCCCCATTCAGACCGTCCAGCCCCAGTTCGGTGGCGGCTGTCCCGGCGGCGATAAGCTCGAAGGTCACAGCACCGATGACCGACAGGCGCATCCAGGGAAAAGGCAGGCCCAGTTTCGGGATCAACAGGGCCAGGCCCAACAATATGGCTATGGCCGGCACCAGCGTCGTCGTGAATCCAATCCTGAAAGCCGACAGCATCTGCTCCTTGGACAACCCCAGTGATTTTCCGGCCCGGAAGGAAATCATGGTCAACCGTATGGCCTGGAAAAATACAACCAGAATAATTGCCGAACAGGCAAGCCACATGGCAGGGCTGTTGGCAATGTCAAGGTAACTGTTCAAAAAACCTCTTTTGATACGGAAAGGTTATGGTGAGTGGGATGGTATCAATTTTATTCGTGATATTAGCGTGATGTATAGCGTGCCCAAGGGATGCAAGTCAAGACGGATATGCAGGTTCGCATACTGAAAAGGTCGGACAAAACCGCTCAGTTCGAGGTTCAGAATTCAAGGTTCTTCGCGCCTTTGAGTCTTTGTGGCTTTAAAAAGCATTTTGCCTCATTGACTACAGGCTCAGTTCCCGGGTATGCCGAATCGCCAGTTGTTTTTCAGAAACCTCACCGTGAGGGAGGTTTCCACATGGATGACCCCGTCTATTTTATTGATTTTATTGATTAGCTTGCCGAACGCTTTCTGGGAATCCACAAAGAACTCAAGATCGAAATCTGTGGCACCGCTGAGCTGGGCAATATACCAAATCCCTTCCAGCTTTTCCAAGGCCTCACCGATCTCATCCAGCTTGGCATTGTCCGCCTTTATTTTTACGTTGCCGAGGATGCCGGCCCTGTTTTGCAGGGGGTTGATGATGGCCACAACCTGCATCTGCCCGTCTTTGATCATTTTTTGCAGGCGGTTTCGCACTGTGGCTTCCGACACCTTCAGCGTCTTGGCGATTTCCGTATTGGGGATGCGGCCGTTTTGCTGCAGCAGGCGGGTTATCGCGTAATCGATGTCTTTGTTATGATTTGCCATGATTTCCCCCAAACTATTTTTCTTACAGGTGAGTTCTTGCTGGTTTTATAGGATGATGCGCTTTCATTGCTACCATACGTGGCACCACCCGTCAATTGATTAATCGAAAATTTATTTCTATTTTCGCAATTAAATGGCCAAAAATATAACTACTTTCGCAATTTATTATTGACATTCGCAATCCATTCGTCTACATTTTTGGACATATTCTCTGCATGTGTTTAACGATGCCAACCCGCCAATAATATAAATAAAAAGGAGGCCACGCAATGAAAAGAGGCCCGAGAGCAGGCATGGTGATGAGCACCGGGTGGGGGTTGAAAACATTGACCCGCGACGCCCTGGACAAAATTCATGCCGCCACCCTAGATGTTCTGCAGTCCACGGGTGTACGCGTCGACTCACAGGAAGCCTTGAAAATCCTGGCAAAGGAGGGATGCTGGGTAAACGTGAAAACGGGTGTAGCCAAGTTCCCCGAGCATCTTGTCAAGCAGGCCCTGGCCCTGTGCCCCAGCCAGATCCTGCTCGCCGGACGCGACCCCGATAAGGACTTCATGATGGGCGGTCGCGAAGTGGGGTTCACCACCTTCGGGACCGGCGTCCAGGTGGAGGATCTGGAAACAGGGGAAATCCGTGATTCCACCAAAGAGGACGTGGCCCAAATCGCCCGTCTCACCGATGCCCTCGAGCACATGGATGTGCTCTCGTCGCCGGTGGAGGCCCGGGACAAGCCCGTATCCTCCCATGATCTCCACATGTTCGAAGCGGTGTTGATGAACTGTACCAAGCACTATGCCTGCGAAGCCGAGAACGGCGAACGACTGAAAATCATGATCGAGATGGCGGAAGTCGTGGCCGGCGGCAAGGAAGCACTGAAACGGCGGCCTATTTTTTCCATGAGCGCCTGCCCCACCAGCCCGCTGCAGCTTATCGAGGAAGCTGCCGACGTCATCGTGGTTTCGGCTAAAAACTGGATACCGATTGATGTGCTCAGCATGGTGATGGCCGGGGCAACCAGTCCCATATCGGTTTCAGGCGCTCTGGTCACCCATAATGCGGAAGTATTGTCCGGCATCATCCTGGCCCAGGCGACCAACCCGGGCGCCCCGGTGATCTACGGCAGTTCCTCCACCACCTTTGACATGCGCTACGGCACTGCCGTCGTAGGGGTGCCTGAAATGGCCATGATCAGTGCTGCAGCGGCAGATCTGGCCAACTATTACGGACTGCCCAGCTACGTTGCCGGCGGGTAGGCGGATGCCAAAATATCAGATGCCCAGGCGGGACATGAAAAGACGCTCAGCGCCCTTCTTCCCGCACTGGCCGGAGCCAACCTGATTTACGGTCCGGGAATGCTCGAGATGGGCATGACCTTCAGCTTCGGTCAACTGGTCATCGACGATGAAATCGCCGCCATGGTCAAACGGATCGTCTGCGGCGTGGGCTTTGACGATGAACTGATGGGCGTTGACCTGATCAAGGAGATCGGGATCGGCGGCCATTTCCTGGCAGAACGCCACGTCATGGACCACCTGGCCACAGAACAGATTCAGGCCACCATCATCGACCGCCGGGTCCGCGAAGACTGGCAGGCGGACGGTGCCAGAAGCATGCAGTACACCTCCAACCTGAAGGCAAAAGAAATTCTGGAGGCCCATACGCCCGACTTTTTGCCCGACGACATGGTCAAGGAACTTAAGCGGATCATCAAAAAGGCTGAGGCGTAAACTGATTTGAAACCACAAAGACACAAAGGGTAATATTTCTCGTCTTGGAGTTGGAGGCTGATAAATGCATCCCAAATTCGGAATGCGTATTTGGGAATGCGGAAAAAGGTATAAAGTAGGAGACAAAAGGAAAAAATAATCACGAAAACACGAAACTTGAAAAGCACGAAATTATAATATTCATTTTTGGTGGTTTCTTTCTTTCGTGATTTCGTGATGAAAAATTCACTAATGTTTTTTATTTCTTTGTGTCCTTTGTGCCTTTGTGGTTGGCGAAAAGATCATAATGGATACTGAGGAGGATGCCTATGTCAGGCAAAATTATGTGCAGAATGGGAGACGGAGAACGGGTCTGGCTGCCGGCCGAAAAAATAATGGACGACATCCTCAAAGGGACCCGGGATGCAGCGGAGAGAGCCCGCATCCCCGAACTGACCCAGGAAGAATGCGAACAACTGTTCGACATCATTGCCGATCCGTCAAAAGTGGTCAGCGTCGCCCCGGGCGAAGAGGTCATTGTAACCGACGATGCCGTGAGCATGCTTTTTTATGCCGACCAGGAAAACAGCGGCCAGGGAATCCCCATGAGCCGGACCCAATCGCTGCTGGCCTACGAACGGGCGTGTGCTGCGGACACCATCTCCATGGGCCACACCGACTACAGTTTTAAACAGGTCAAACCCATAATCAATTACGAAACCCAGGAATACTACAATGCCTCCCAGATGACCACGGCACCGTTTTTCTACGGATCCCAGCCCAACATGGGGCTCTATTTTCAGCCGGACGGACCCTACCCCAATCCGGCCGAACTGCTGCCCCAGGGAAAAATACAAGAGGCCCTCGAGGCCCAGGAGATCGCCATGGAGCACCTTGCCGCCGATCTGGTGACCATCGGCAAAGAGATGAATGCCGTGGGGTGTGAGGGCATCAACTTCGACACCGCCGCCTCAGCCGGTGATGCCGATTTCAAGGCAACCCTTCAGGCGATTGAGAAGCTCAAAGCCGTGGCGCCGGACATGCCCATTGAAATAGGCATGTCCTCTGAGTTTGTGATGGGTATGCACGGCGACATCGCCTACAAGGGGAAACGCCTGGCCGGCATTTACCCCCACGAACAGGTCAAAGTTGTGGAAGAGGCCGGCGCCGACATCTTCGGACCGGCCATCAACGTCAACACCAGCGAATCCATTCCCTGGAACCTGGCGCGTGCCATCACTTTTGTCAAACAAACCGTGGCCGTGGCAGACATCCCGGTGCACCCCAATGTGGGCATGGGCGTCTGCGGGGTTCCCATGTTTGAAGTGCCACCGGTGGATGCCGTGACCAGGGCATCCAAATCCCTGGTGCAAATCGGAAAGGCGGATGGTTTGTAGGTGGGCACCGGCGACATATTTGGAATGCCCACCGCACATGTGATGGCTTCAGCCATGGGTGGCATTCGGACTGCCGGAGATCTGGTGGCCTGGATGCAAATGACCCGCAGGATGAAGATCGATGAGGCCAAAACCTATGTGGCGGACAAGCTTGGAATCGATGTGCTTGCCCTGACCGATGAAGAGATCATGCGCCAGGTGCGTGAAGACCTGGACATCGGCATTATCACCTCTGTTTCCGGCAGCGCCAAGGGAATTGCCGCCAAATGGAAAATTGCCGAACTGTTGGATATCGACATCAACTCGGTCAATCATTTCAGAGCCAAGGTTGGGATATAATTGGTAACCACAAAGGCACCCCGGTGAAACAGGAACAAGAACGGGTTTCACTGGGTAAACAAAGGACACAAAGTTTTTTCAGGGCTGAAGCCCTGGACTACATTAACAAAATGCCAGAAGCAGAAATGTAGCGCAGGGTTTCAAGCCTGCCAAGCTAAACTGCGGGTTGCATTGGGGCCACAATCAATGACGCGCGAAACGCAAATTACAGCCACAGGCGTAACGACACGAAGTAAATGACAATTTGAATACTAAAATAGCACGCTAAATAAATTATGTGGAACAATTCTTAAAAGGATGACCAATATGGCCAGCATCGAACCCATTCAAATTAACCCGGACATGCAGATCAAGGCGTTGGCTGATGAGGAACTGGAGCAGCTGCACCATGCCACCCAGACTGTTCTGAAAGAAACCGGCGTCCGGTTCCCTTCACAGCGGGCGTTGACGGTTTTTTCCGATGCCGGTGCGGATGTGGACTTCACATCCCAGATTGTCAAGATTCCTCCGGATCTTTTGATGGCCGCACTGTCGAAAGCGCCCAAATCCATCCGGTTAGGTTCCCGGGGAGATGATGCCCTCGACCTCGTGCTTGACGGCACGCGTTCCTATTGCGGAACCGCAGGGACAGGAACCGTTACCGTGGACCCGGACACGGGCCATGAACGGCCATCCACCAAAGCGGACACGGCCATGATGGCTCGGGTGGCCGACTTTCTCCCGTCCATCGGCTTTTACTGGCCCATGGTGGCGCCCCTAGACAGGCCCCATGAACTACTTCCCCTGCATGAAATGGAAGCCTCCTTTCTCAATACCGAAAAACACGTTCTCACCGCCAGCTGCGTCAGTGAGTCCAGCGCCCAAGCAGCAGTGGAGATGGCCCGGGCGGTCGCCGGCAGCACGGAACAGATGAAATCCCGACCGCCGCTTTCCGCTATTATCAGCCCCATCTCGCCCCTGAACAACGATGCCGGAGCCTTGGAGGCAGCCCTTATTTTTGCTGAAGCCGGCCTGCCCGTGGGCTTTGCCGCCATGCCGGTCATGGGTTCCACCGGACCGGCATCCATTGCCGGCACCCTGGTGCTGGGGAACGCAGAAATCCTGAGCGCCGTCTGCCTGCTGCAACTCGCTTATCCGGGAGCACCAGTCACCTACCCCCTGTTCTCGGGTGTGATGAACCCTTTTACCGGCGACTGCGTGGTCACCACACGCAACCAGTACCCGTTTTATGCCAGCACAACCCAGCTGGGTCACTTCTACAACCTGCCGGTCATGTCGTCCTTCGGCGGAAGCGACCTGCGCGACCCGGCCCGCTGGGAGGTGGGCAAGGAAGACGCCGTTGATGCCTTTTACATCTGCGCCATGGGGCCTGATCTGCTTCCCTGCGTCGGTATGCTGGAAACCTACACGCGCCTTCACCCGGAAAAACTGATTATGGACAACGACATCGTCCAGTCTGTCCAAAGCATGCTCCGCGGCATACCCGTCACCACGGGAACTTTGAATGTGGAGGAAATCCACAACGTCGGGCCCGGCGGTCACTTCCTGGACAACGCCTACACCCTGAAAAACCTGCGTGACCTTTGGAATCCGGGCATCTGCCATCAGTGGCAGCCGGAAGAGGGTAAATTTTCAGATGCCGTGACAGCCGCACGGCAAAAACTGCAATGGATATTGAAAAATCACGTACCTGCACCGCTGGATAAATCCAGCTGCAGGGAACTCGAACACATCATCAAAACCGCCGAAAAGGCGCTGTAAGGAGGAAATATGCAAAGCGGTAATAAAACAAGGGAGATGTTTCAACGCGCCCTGGCCTGCATGCCGTCAGGGGTCACATCCAACTACCGTTACTGGGGCGACGATAAGTCCCTGGTGCTGAAAAAAGGCGAAGGCGCTTATATCTGGGATCAGGACGATAAGCGCTACATCGACTACCGCCTGGGATTCGGCCCGGTCATCCTGGGCCACGCCTATCCGGCGGTGCTGGAAAAAGTCAAAGAAGCCATGTCCATCGGCAACGTGTATGCCATGACCCATGAGTATGAAATCAAGGCTGCCGAAAAAATCAAGGAAATGACCGGTGTGGATCTGGTGCGCTATGCCAATTCAGGCACCGAAGCCACCATGCACGCCATCCGGATAGCCCGCGCCTACACCGGCCGGGACAAAATTCTCAAATTCGAGGGGCATTACCACGGCTTCCACGATGCCGTGTTGTGGAGCACCTTTCCACCGCTTACCTCGGTAGGCTACCGCCGTGCACCGGTAAAGGTTCCCCAGGGGTCCGGCATGCCCCAGAGCCTGGGAAACCTGGTCCACATGGTCCCCTTCAACGATGAGGAACTGCTGGAAAACAAGGTCAAAGCCCATTGGGGCGACATCGCCTGCATCATCATGGAACCCATCATGGGCAACTGCGCCTCGGTGATGCCCAAAAAAGGCTACCTGGAATTCGTACGCAAGCTGTGTGACGAATACGGCATCGTCCTCATTTTCGACGAAGTCAAAACCGGCTTCCGCGTGGCCAAGGGAGGCGCCCAGGAGTATTTTGGCATACGGTCCGACCTTGCCACCTATGCCAAGGCGCTGGGCAACGGCTTCCCCATAGCCGCCATCGGCGGTAAAAAGGAGGTCATGGGTGACATCGGCTTTCTGAAGATCCCCCACGGCGGAACCTATGCCGGCAATGTAGTGGCCACGGCCGCAGCCTGCGCCACCCTGGACGAACTGGAAGCCGGCGCCCTGGACAAGGTCCATGCCCATGGAACCCGGCTCATGAACGGCTTTAACCAGGTGCTCAGCGACCGCAGCGTCCCGGGCTTTGTCCAGGGGCCGCCGGCCATGCCCGCCATTGTCCTGACCGAGGAAGCCGGTGTTTTCGATTACCGGGATGTGGCTGCCACCAGCCACGATATCTATGCCGAGGTCATCTGGAAACTCTTTGAAAAAGGGGTCATGCCCGATTCCGGCGTGCACGAACCCTGGTTCATCTCCGCATCGCACACGGACGCGGATGCGGACAAGGCTATCGAGGCTTTTGACGAGGCTGTACAGGAAGTGCTGTGCTAATATCCAACGCCCAATGGTCAGGTTCCGGCAGGGCTGAAGCCGACGGCTTTGTAGCGCAGGGATTTATCCCTGCTAAACCGTGCGCTTAATACCGATATCGTGTGCAAACATGATGTGATTTCAACGGAATAGATACTAAATTGAAGTAATAAACAACTTGATTTATCAGTGAGTTCGTGAAATTAGTTCAGGGTATCCTCATGAAGATCCCACACATTTCTAATGATGCAGAAAACTGCTCTTCTATTTGTAGTCGTGAAGGAGGTGGATTGGACAACATACCACATCGTTACCGACGACGCCATTGGCCCGACAAATTAATGTTTATCAATTCGGCTCTGCATGCATGCTCCATACAGCGGCCGTACAGCACAAGAAAGGAGAAAAAATATGAAGAGGGAAACACTGTTCAAAGGTAGCCTGGCCCTGATCATCTGTATGGTATTCATGCTGGGTAGCCTGTCCAGCGCTTATGCTGCTGGAAAATACAAGGATTACCCGGTTCCCAAGTCATGTATGGACCAGGTGAAAAAAGAAGGCAGCAAACTCTACATCTACGACTGGGCCGAGTGGTGGCCGGAAGAGTTGTTTGAAAATTTTACCAAGGAGTTCGGTG
>JBDLJD010000093.1:0-17309 GCA_039714495.1 Thermodesulfobacteriota bacterium | reverse complement strand
CCGTCCTCTGGAGTTCTGTGGCTCTGGCCCCTCCCTACTGCCTACTCCTTACTCCCTACTGTGGCTCCGTCCTCCGTCTCCCGGGGCTCCGGCGGCTCGATTTCCCCGACGGTGTAGCGGACAATGCGGTTACCGTCTTTCTCTTTTACCGTGACGCGAAAGCGTCCCAGGGTAAACTCCTCGTTTTCTGCGGGGATTTTTTCGATGGCGTCCAGGACGTAGCCTGAAAAGGTGTCAAAGGTCGCTGAGTCCGGTATCCCCATGCCGATCTCTTCATTTACATCGTCAATGTCCGTTTTACCCAGAACCACCCAGGTTTTATGCTTCAGCGGCACAATGTGGGGCTCATCCTTGTCGGTTTCATCGACGATTTCGCCCACCAGTTCCTCCAGGGCATCCTCAAGGGTAATTAAGCCGGATACGCCGCCATGCTCGTCCACAACGATGGCGATGTGTGTTTTTGTTTTTTTGAACTGGTGCAGCAGATTGTCCAGCTTTTTGTTTTCCGGCACCACATAGGGCTGTTTCATTATCTGGGCGATATCGATCTCTTTTTCACCGCCGGCGAGGTGTTTGAAAAGGTCTTTTATGTTCAGCACCCCGATGACGTCGTCGATGTCATCCCGGATAACCGGAATACGGGAAAAACCCGAATCGATGATTTCTTCGATTTTAAGGTCTTCATTGATGTCTACCACAAACATATCCGCGCGGGGGGTCATGATTTCAGAGGCGTTGGTGTCGTCGAACTCGAATATGTTATGGATCAGTTCTTTTTCCTCCTCCTTGATTTCGCCCTCTTCCTCCACCACTTCCACGAAGGTCATCAGTTCCTCTTCGCTCAGTGCCTGCGGCTTTTTGATCCGGCCGGTCAGCCAGGGAATGAAGTTCAGGAACTTGATGACGGGATAAAACAGCAAGGAGAGCCAGTAAATGGGATGAATGGCCATTCTGGCGATGAGAATGTTGTTACGGGTGGCAATGGATTTGGGAAACACTTCGCCGAAAACCAGGATCAGAAAGGTCATGGCGCCGGTGGCGATGCCGATGGCAAAATTGGGAAAAGACTGTATGGCCACGGATGTAGCCAGGGCGGCTGCGGCAACATTGACCAGGTTGTTGCCGATGAGGATCGTGGTCAGCAGCGTGTGGGGATCTTCTTTCATCCGCCGGATCAGCCGGTACGTGGCGCCCCCATTTTTGGCCAGATGAATCGCTTTGGTTTTACTGATAGAGAAAAGCGATGTCTCAGCCGAAGAGAAGAAGCCGGACAAAACAATGAGAACGAGCAGTACGAAGATCTGGTCTGTCATGATGGTGATGTTCCCGGGTAAAAAGCGAAATTGCGGTCAATGCCGGAGGGAAAGGAATTGCTTGAGACCGCTTTGCATGTCAGGGTTGTTCTGGATAAAAAAGGATCTTCCAAATCAGCGCCCCCCTGCGGCACAGGCGGTGGTATGAGGAAGGCCCCATGAAGGGGCCTTATCTTCCGTCGCCGCTGATTTGTATCAAGAATTTTTTCTTTGTTTTCATCTTTCTGCTGGGTATGCATAGTTCCGCTTGAAAAGGATACGTTGTCTTGTCACACATTTTCATGTATCGTTCGTTTAAACTGAAGTATAGTCATATTTTAAGAAATTTCAACCCCAAGGTTGGGGTAAAGCCGATAACCCAATTTTGTGTGTCCATATGGCCTTCTGCCTGAAGCTGAATCGAACAGGATGGTGAGGGCCTATACCGTTTGAGGTGGAATGTCAGTCGCAAGCCGGGATACGGATATCCCCTTCGGGGTAAAAGAGTATGTTCAGGCCTTGAAGGCGTCCAAGCGGCTCGGGGGCCAGGTGGTATTCCATAAAATCCTCCCTGCCGAGGCGCCGCAGTGGTCCGATCCCAAAACATCCTGGCCTGACAAGCTGAACCAAGTCCTTGAGGCCAGCAAGATTGATAAGCTGTATCGTCACCAGGCTCAAGCCATCGATCTGGCAAGATCAGGTCAGCATGTGGTGGTGGCGACACCCACTGCGTCCGGCAAAACGCTGGTGTACAACCTCACCTATCTGGATTTGTTTTTGGCCGACCCCGATGCCAGGGCGCTCTATCTTTTTCCCCTGAAGGCCCTGGCCCAGGACCAACTGTTGAATTTCAACAAAACAGCTGCATTCCTTAGCGGCCGCAAGCCATCGGCGGTCATCTACGACGGCGACACATCCGGGCCGCAGCGCAGGCGGATCCGGGAACGTCCTCCCGGTGTCATCATGACCAATCCCGAGATGCTGAACCTTTCCTTCCTTCCTCACCACACAACATGGGCAGCCTTTTTTTCAAATTTGCAAATGGTGGTGGTGGATGAAGTCCACACCTACAGGGGGGTCATGGGCTCTCACATGGCCCAGGTTTTCAGGCGGCTGCGGCGGATCTGTCAATATTACGGGGCAGACCCCAGGTATATTTTCAATTCGGCCACGGTGGCCAATCCGGCCGAACTGGCTGAACAGTTGACCGGTCTACCCGTGAAAACCGTGCTCAAGGGCGGTCATCCCCGCGGCAGGCGTCATACCGTTTTTATCGATCCGTTGGAAGGGCCGGCCCAGACGGCCATAATGCTCCTGAAGTCGGCCCTGCCGAGGGGGTTGCGTACCATTGTCTATACCCAGTCCAGAAAATTAGCCGAACTGATCGCCATGTGGGCCGGCACCAGTGCCGGGGAATACGCCCAGCGCATCAGCGCCTACAGGGCCGGCTTTTTGCCCGAGGAAAGACGTGAGATCGAAGCCAAATTGAACAGCGGTGAGTTGTTGGCTGTCATTTCGACCAGTGCTCTGGAATTGGGGATCGACATCGGTGATCTGGACCTCTGTATTCTGGTGGGGTATCCCGGAACGATTGTGGCCACCCTCCAGCGGGGAGGCCGTGTGGGCCGCAGCGGACAGGAGTCGGGAACTGTATTGATCGCCGGTGAAGATGCCCTGGATCAGTATTTTATGCGCCATCCGGATGAATTGTTTAGCCGGGAGCCTGAAGCGGCGGTGATCAACCCCAATAACCCGGGCATCATGGCCAAACACCTTTTGTGTGCGGCAGCTGAACTGCCCTTGAAAAGGGAAGAACCGCTCATGACAGAGGCGCCTGTGGTGTCGTCCGTGGAACGCCTGGAAAAGGAGGGGCAGCTGCTCAACAGCGCCGATGGCGACATCTGGTATTCCAAATTCAAAGCGCCCCAGCGGAACATCGATTTGAGGGGATCGGGCAGCCGGTTCCAGATCGTCGACACCGGGGATGGAGAGCACCGCGGTGAAATCGACGGTTTGAGGGCGTTCAAAGAGACCCACCCCGGGGCCATATACCTGCACAGAGGCGGCACCTACCTGGTGGACGAGCTCGATCTGGACACGAACACGGTCCGGGTGTCATTGGCAGAGGTGGATTACTACACACGGGTCAGGGCGCACAAAGCTACCGAGATTATCGATGTGTGGGAGGAAAAGCCGGTGTGGGGCACCACTGTTTCCATTGGCAGACTCAAAGTGACGGAGCAGGTGAGCGGATATGAACGCTGGCGTATCCGGACCCACAAACGCATCGACCGGGTGCCCCTGGATCTGCCGGAACAGACCTTTGAAACCGATGGAATGTGGTTCGAGATTCCTGCGCATATTCAACATGCAGTCGAGTCGGCACACCTGCATTTCATGGGGGGCATCCATGCCGTGGAACATGCTGCCATCGGCATGTTCCCGCTGCTGGTAATGGCAGACAGGAAAGACCTGGGCGGTATTTCCATTCCCCTCCATCCGCAGCTAAACAGTGCCGCCGTATTCATCTATGACGGTGTACCTGGCGGGGCAGGGTTGAGCAGGCAGGCTTTTTCACGTGCTCCATCCCTTTTGACCGTTACCCTAAAGGCCATTCAGGGCTGTCCCTGCAGCAACGGCTGCCCCTCCTGTGTCCATTCACCTAAATGCGGTTCCGGAAACCGGCCCATCGACAAGACCGCCGCCGTGTTTATTCTGGGAGCGATGCAGGATTCGAAAGGGCTAGCGGCTCAACAGGCACGGCCGCATCGGGAGTCGCCTGCCGGCCTTGGATTGGACGCGATTGAACAAGGGGCGGGCAGACCGGAGAAAGAAGAAGCCGACAAGGCCCCCAAGGCCAGGTCAACTGCGCGGCAATCCTCGGGAACACCCAATAGGCCGGAAAAAAAGATCAAGGGGAAATTAGGCGGCAGGTTGAGGAAGCGCAGGGAAGCCCGGAAACGGAGACGTCCGGTCCTCAACACCGAACCTGCGGCGTTGCCTGCCCCTCCTGTTGCGTCAACGGCAACACGCTATGGGGTGTTCGATCTTGAAACCCAACGCTCCGCCCAGGAAGTCGGCGGCTGGCACCGGGCCGACCTCATGAAAGTAAGCTGCGGCGTACTGTATGATTCCGCCGAGGATCGATACTACGAATATCTGGAGGGGCAGGTCCCCGAATTGATTGAACACCTGCAGGCCCTCGACTGTATCATCGGCTTCAACTCCAAGCGTTTTGACTACAAGGTCCTGAGCGGTTATACTGATCTGGATTTTGAACGTCTGCCCTCGCTGGATATTCTGGAAGAGGTTCACCGTCATTTGGGCTACAGGCTCTCCCTGGACAATCTGGCCAGGGTGACCCTGGGCTCACGGAAAAGCGCCGATGGGCTGCAGGCCTTGAAATGGTGGAAACAAAAGCGTATACGGGAACTCTTGGAATATTGCCGCCAGGATGTAAAAATTACCAGGGACATCTTTCTGTACGGCAGGGACAACGGGTATCTGCTGTTTAACAACAAAGCCGGCAACACGGTGCGGGTACCGGTTAACTTTGGAATATAGAAACGGGTTCAGGTTGTTTGATTGGCGGTTTCAAATCAGACACGGATTTCACGGATTAAAACCCTTGGTCATTTACGCTGCGCGTGTAATTTACCCTCCGGGTGTCACTTGCCCTTCAGGCCTAATTACATGCGAAGCATTAATCACGCCCGAAGGGCTAATGACGCTTGTTTGTTGTTTTGCCGGATGTGTTTTTCACCATATGAGGTAGTGAGTAATGAGTCAATATAGAAGAGAAGAATGGAAGAACAAGCTGGTGACGGCAGGGGAGGTGTTGCAATACATCAGGCCGGGCATGAATATTTTTATCGGCAGCGGTACGGCTGAACCGCGCACTCTGGTGAAGAGCCTGATCGAGTCGGGCCTTTCAGATGCCAATGATCTGGAAGTGATCCAACTGACCAGTCACAGTAATTATATCAACCTGAAAGAGCTCGACTACCAGAATTACAGGCTGAAAACGTTTTTTTCCACCTGGGTGTCCAGCGAAGCTGTTATGGCCGGCAGTGTGGACCTCATACCGGCCAGAATTTCCCAACTGCCCAGAATCATCAAATCCAACCGCATCCCCATAGATGTCGCTTTTATTCAGATCACACCACCGGATGAAGCCGGTTACTGCAGCCTGGGGGTGGCTGTGGATATCGCCAGGGAAGCCATGGAGCGCGCCGATATAGTGGTGGGGGAGATCACCCCGGACATCCCCTTCACCTTTGGCGACACCATTGTCTCCATATCCGACTTCAACCTCCTGGTCGAATCAACAGAACCATTGACCTACTCCAAACGCAAACCGGTTCGGTCGGATTTTGACCAGGTTGCGGCCAATATTGCCCAGATCATCAAGGACGGGGACTGCATCAGCCTGATGACCGGGGCCCTGTTCGACGCCCTCGGCCGCCACCTGGTGCACAAGCGCCACCTTGGCATCCACACCTCCTATTTTAATGACGCCCTCATGGACCTGGTGAAAAGCGGTGCTGTGACCAACTACCGCAAGCCTTTGTACCGGGGTAAATCAGTGGCCTCCTATGCCATGGGAACCCGGAAACTGATGCAGTGGCTGGACCGCAACCCTTTGGTGGAGTTCCAGAGTGTAGAGCAGGTATTCGACCCCATCAAAATCGGCAACATCCCCAATTTCGTGGTCGTGGATGAGGCGCGCAAGGTTGATCTTCTGGGTCGTTTGGCCTTTTCCGCGGGAAAATTCGACATTACTTCAGGGCCCAGCAAGGCTGCGGATCTGTTCACCGGTGCGGATATTTCCAAAGGAGGGCGCACGATTATAGGGCTGCCCAGTCGGAATAGACAAGGCGCCCCCAATATCGTGGTCATGCTGCGCAACCTGCGCAATCAGTTTCACATGCGTGAATCCATCGATGCCGTGGTAACCGAATACGGCATTGCCAATCTCAAATGGCGCACCATCCGGGAGCGGGCCCAGGCCCTCATCGACATTGCCCATCCGGATGATCGTGAAAAGCTGGTGGCGGATGCCAAGGAGAAAAAACTGTTGTTCGAGGACCAGATTTTTCTGGCGGACAGTGCCCGACTTTACCCCATGGAAGTGGCCACCGAGCACGAGATGAAGAATGGGCTGCAGGTGCGCTTCCGGCCCATCAAACCTTCCGACGAAGAGGCCATGCGCCACTTTTTTTACCGCTTTTCCAAAAAGGCGGTGTACAGCCGATTCTTTTTCCCCATATCGACCATGCCCCATGGCAAGATGCAGGAATACGTCAATATCGACTACCGCGATGAAATGTCGGTTGTGGCCCTGATCAATGAACCCGGTCAGGAGATTATCATTGCCGAGGCCAGGTTTGCCAGAGACGAGAGAAGTAATTTTGGCGACCTGGGCTTTTTCGTTGACGAGAAATATCAGGGTATAGGGCTGGCCCAACACCTTTACAGCATGCTCATGCGCCTGGCCAGGGAGCGCGGGCTGAAGGGGTTTACGGCCGAGGTGCTCCAGGAGAACAAGGGCATGATCAAGGTATTTGAAAAAGGCGGTCTCCCCGTTGAGGCGCTCCTCAAGGATGGGTTGTACAACCTGAGAATACCCTTTGACTGAAATCCAGGGCCATACCCCGATAATGGTAGCTGTATTTAAATGAAAGGTCCGGGTCTTTTACTCGTCATCCCTGCGCAGGCAGGGACCCAGGCATTCAGCGAATCGCTTTCTGGATAGCGCTGACGCTTCACCATGTGTCCCGCCTTCACGGGAATGACGCTGGGGGTAGCAAAAGCTTTTAGACCCTTTATTGTAAAACCCCCACCGAGAAGGCCAGCATAAACTGTCCGGCATAATATAGCGGCAGCCCGAGCATGCGATTCAGGAACTCATCCTTGAGGAACCGGTCGCGGGCCACGAACAGGTCGGAAACATAGAAGCTCAACGCGCCGATGAACACCAGCCGGCGTCCCTGCCTTTCCAGCCCTGTTTCGCCGAGAATGGCCCAGGCCCCGCACAGCATGGCACTGATAACAAGGATGTAAAAAATGACAGGTATTTTCATGGTTCCCAGGTGGGGTTTGAGCCATCTGTATACACCGGCGCTGACCCCGATGGTCAGGAGCGTACCAATGATTGCAAAGCCGTTCATACCAGCGACTGTCAAAAAGGCAAGAACATAGAAAACGTGTCCAACCAGAAAGGAAACCAGGCCCAGGAGAAACATTTTTTTCTGGGGCAGGGCCAGAAATACATCACCCCCCAGGCAAAAGACAAGACCGAGAAGAATCAGCCCATAGTAGCCTGAGAGGGGGTGGGGCTGAACCACGGCGGTAAAAATAAAAAGGCAGGAAAGCACCGTTTTGACGGGCAGAAACTTCTTCCAGTTGTTCAGTTTTTCAAAATAGAGCAGGGTGATCATAAGGACCGCGGCGATCATTACGATAAGCAAGTTTAGCATGTTTTTCTCCTAACGAAGCTTCCAGTCCGGTTTCAGCCCGCCACCTATGTCTTTTCTATAGGGCATCCACGCCAGTCCAAAAATTTCAAAATCGATATCCGTACTTTTAGGCTTCACACTAATTTTTTCAAGCTCTTCTGTTTGCGCATCCATTGATAACTCAATTTTGTATATATCTTCTTGAAGACGCTCATCGAGTTCTGACAACTGGAGGCGGATCGCCTCGGATCTCTCTTGAGCTCTAACCACATCCATTTTTTCTTTTCGGACCCGGCTGGCCGATCTCATGGCGGTCCCGACCCTGGACGCTGAAGTTGCGCTTATCGCTTTTCGCCCCAGGAAGGCGCCAAGGAGTGCAGTGCCAAATGAAATAGCGGTTTGCATTTTTTTTGCTTTGACTTGTTCGCCCTCTCTTTCAACCGCTTGTTCGGCCCGTAGCAGACGCTCATTGAGGGTTGAAAATCTTTTATTATACTTTTTACGCAGTTTCTCGACTGACAGATCGCGTTTTTCGCGTATTATCTGAGCCAGTCTCATCCGAAACTCCCCTTCGGATTCACCTGTTCTGCTGGTGAGGCGAAAACTCTTTGAGCGTAAAAGCACAATGGGCTTGTTCTGGCGAATCCAGCGCGAGAGGTCCTTGCTCCATTTGCGATAGTTGGCTGCTTTTCTTGCCGCAATTGGTAAGTCTGCATATTCACCTGAAGTGAGCGCACTGCTCACAAAAGAGTGCGGGTCAAATTCGACTGAACTATCCCAATCCAAAGGAACAGGCCCTTCATCCAGGTGGGAGGCCATTGCTATCTTTATTGTATTTTCCACTTTATATCTGGCATTGGAATAGTGAATACCCACACAGCCAACGATAGCGGGATGATATACGACGCCATGACCCGCACCTGAGCTGCTTATATGGAATGAGTCGATTCCAGCCGGTAGCGGGGACGGTTTTTTTGAAGATTGGAATTTGTCAGGGGGAAATTGATCGTCTGCTGTCTGCTGCGAAATGCGGGTTGTTATATCGACAGTTTTATCGGGCTTCTTATCAGCCATAAGGACCTTAATTTGATCTCTTGTAATTGGTCCTCGCAAGTATGACAGCACCCAGCGGGTTTGGAAAATTACAGGCGCGTTTTCGTGTACATTATGTAATAGAAAAACGCGTTTCCCCAAGCTCGAAAGTACCTCTCTCATTCGACTCCGGTTGATCTCGCTGCCGGAAGCAGCACCTGCCAGGCCTTCCAAAACACGGCTTTTATCACGTTCCGTCTGGAGTCGACCGATAAACCAGGTCCCGGTGTTTGAAAGTCCCTTATAGTCGAGGTCAACTGGATTTTGAGTGGACATCACGATGCCCAGACCAAAGGCACGCGCCTGCTTTAGCAGTGTTAAGAGCGGTTTCTTTGAAGGTGGATTTCCCACTGGAGGGAGGTATCCGAAAAGCTCGTCCATGTATATAATGGCACGTAGACTGGAGGTGCCGGGTTGGGTACGCATCCAGCCTAGAATATCATTGAGCAGCATTGAAATAAAAAACATGCGTTCCGAATCCGACAGATGGCTGATCGTGAAAATGGAGCATCGCGGTTTGCCCCCGGGGGTATAAAGCATTTTCCCGATATCAAGTGGATCACCATCCATCCAGGCATCAAAACCCGGAGATGCCAGAAGGTTGTTTAGGCGCATCGCAAGAGCAAAACGTTCTTGCGTTGGATAGAATGCTTCAATATCCATCACCCCGATATATTCAAAAGGAGGTGCCTGAATGGCATGGATCAGTCCGGCGAGATCCAGGCTTTTCCGTTCAGACCAAACAGTTTCAAAAATATTTGAGATCAGGATATGTTCACGGTCGATAACAGGGTCTGCTTCCATGCCTAACAGGCCGAGAATACTAGTGGCTGTGGTTTGGATCCGTTCTCGAAAGAGATCAGGATCTCCGAGAATCTCGGATGGCGGCGGCGAGAAGGATCGTAGTATGCTGACAGACTTGCCTGCATAACTGCCAGGCGTATAAATGGTAAAATCGGCAGAAGCCTTTAGGCGGGCGACGCGCTCCGGCCCTTGTCCCCACGCGCCAAGACCTTTTTGCCATATTTTAGCTTGACGCGCGGCATATTGATCCAGGCTGAGTCCTTTGTTTAGTGCGTCCTGAGGATCTATCCAGGGGCGATAATCTTTTGGATCAAACTCCGGAAAACTCAGAAGCAGATTTGGAATATCTCCTTTAGGATCGATGGCGATAATGGGAATATTATCGATTAGGGCTTCCTCTATAATGCTAATCCCGAGTCCGGTCTTACCGCTGCCGGTCATTCCAATGATGACGGCGTGTGTGCTTAAATCCTTGGAATCATACAAAATGATATCGTCTTTAACCGTTTGGGACGCCTGGTCAAACTCCTTGCCTAGATAAAAAGCGCCGAGCTTTTCATAGTTTTCTTTCATTGTTAACCTCCAATCAAAAGGTCAGTGCACTAACCACCTATTAATGCAATCATATATGATCGATCAGCTGCGAAAGTCCGGTGATGATTACATCCGGCCGTACCCCTTTGCACCTTGTGTCGTCCTGCCTGAGCCTGAGCGAGCGCTTGTCGCCGGCAAAGAGGGCGGTCTTGAAGCCCATCCTTTGGGCAGGCAGGATATCATTGAGCATGTCGTTGCCCACATAGAGCGTTTCGCTTGGGGTAATGCCGTGCTTTTCCAGCTGGGTTTCAGCCAGTTTGAACAAATGTCCCGAAGGTTTAGCATATCCCGTTCTATAGGAAAAGATCAGAAGGTCTCTAGCGAAGCCCGTTTTTTCAAGAGATGCTTTGAAGAACCGTTCCAACAGCAAGGGGGTGTAAAACTGGGCATTGGAAATGATGCCCATGCTGCACCTTTCGTGGACTTTCTCCACAAGCTGGTGCAGCCCGGGCATGGGGTACACCGGGTTGGAAATGAGCTCAAAGGCCAGTGCAAAGGATCGTGCCTTGTCCCTGTGGTGCCACCCCAGGACCTGCATCCAGATATCATCGATTTTCACTTCCGGGTAATCGATGCCATTGGCTTTGAGCCGTGAATGCTGGCTGGCGATGGCAGCGAAAAAATCATCCAGGACTTTACCGGGGCGGCGGTTGACATTAAATTCCAACAGCAGCTGTTCTATAGGCCCGTCATCGCGAATGGTCTGCATGGCCGTACCCACATCACCAGAGCCGCTGATGAGAAGCGTTCCGTAGACGTCGAAAAGCAGGCATTGCAGATTGCAGGTTATTTTTCCTGTTGGCTGTAGTCCGGTGGGGATCGGTTCCAGAGGCAGGATGCTGCTCTTTTTAAGGATTTCATTCAGCATAGCGTCCCCATTTCAGCATACTGAAAGCATCAAGATTAAAAAAGGATGCAGCCAGGCAATGCTTGTCAATGCGCTGTTTCACAGGAGTGCGCATAACAGCCTGATAGGTGTTCAAAAGGCTTTCCCGATAAAACCCGGCACTGAACTTGTCCAGGATCATCTGCCGGTTGTGGTTGATGCGTTCATGGGCAAGGCCTTCCAAGCCGGGGTTTTTTAGAAACGGATTGATTACAGCCAGACGGTCCTTTTTTACGGGTTCTGCAAGGAGGGTGCACATAATCTGCTTTTGGAAGAACTCGTCCAGCAGTCCAAAATCGATAAGACCCGCTTCTATCATTTTTTCAGCCGCACGGTCGATGCTTTCTTCTACAATGGCTAACCCGAAGGGTGCGCTGTTTTCCAGGATACAGTTCTTCCAAAGATCGAAAAAAAGTTGGTGATCCATCCAGGAGAGCGGTACCAGCAGGTCCCGGTAGAAGTGATCCAGGCGAAGGCCCTTGCGGGTGAAATCCCGGGTGATATCTGCAAGGTCACGGCCCCATACCGGTTTGCCGGCTGTCCAGGCCTCGAGAAAGGTGTAGCCGAACCCCTCCGTAATACTGGTGGTCAGCAATAACCGCGCCCGGCCGACCAGTTGCTCGAATTCATTGTCGAGCCCTGCATCGAAGCGGATATTCAGCCTGTACTTTTGGGCAAATTTTTTCCAGCCGTTGTAGGCAGTTATATCGGCCGGACTGTTGGGGGGGAGGGTAATGGAAAGGGCTGGTCTGTGTTTGAAATAGAGAGATAGCAATAAGGCTTCACCTATATTTTTCCTCCGGATGGCCCTTACCGGGTAGAGGATTTCGTTGCCAGGGGAGGGCGGACTGTTGGCGGCTAAAGGCTTTACCGGGTTGAAAACAATGTGCAGGCCTTCAGGTTTGAGGCCGGCATCGAGGAGCAGACTGTAGTCCCTGGAGTTGATCACGCCATAGTGGCAGTCACGCGGGTAGCTGCTTTGAAAATAGGCGTGGGGCCGGCCGTCTTCGGCAAAGTCGTGGATTTGAAGGAAAAGGGTGATGCCTCTTTCCTGAAGAGATTTGAGAATATCCAGAAAGGCATGGTTTTTAGCAAGCAAGGGATTGTGGATATGCAAAAGGTCACACTCCCCGCCCCATTGATTCCGGATGGCCTGGTGAATTTCCCGGGCGACCTTATGAGGATCTATAGGCGTTGCTGTATCGTTCCGATATCCGATGCCTGGAATGTGCCGGACGGGGACGGGCCATGCAGTGCCCGGCGGAGCGCCGGCCAAGACCATAACGCTGCCGTGCCCTTGCAGGGCTTCAACCTGATGCCGGATGACAGTGGTGACGCCTCCGGGCTTGAGGTGGTAGTGGAGGAGGGCGATTTTCATATTTCCAACATCTATAAATTGTTGATAAAAATATGAACGTCCAACATCGAACATCCAACGTCCAATATTTAACTGGGTTTATCAGCGTCTGACAGTTGGCTTTGGGAACTTTTAGCCGACCCCCGAAAACATCGTTCAAAGTTCGATGTTGGACGTTGGATGTTCGATGTTCGTTTTTTATTTCTCATTTCAAATATAGCGCGTCGGATCGGCTATGCCGGCTTCTTCAAATCCCTTTTTGCGCAGGATACAGCTGTCGCAGGCGCTGCAGGCCCGGCCGGACGGGTCCGGGTCGTAGCAGGAATGGGTGATTCCGTAATCCACGCCCAACCGGTTTCCCTCTATGATGATTTCCGCTTTGCTCATGTTGATCAGGGGTGCATGGATTTCAATACACGTCTTTCCGTCGACACCTGCACGGGTTGCCAGATTGGCCATTTTGGCAAAGGCTTCAAGGTAATCCGGACGGCAGTCGGGGTAACCGCTGTAATCCACTGCATTTACCCCCAGGAAAATATCCGCAGCCCCCAACACTTCGGCCAAGGCAAGGGCATAGGAAAGGAATATGGTATTGCGGGCGGGTACGTAGGTGATGGGGATCTCCGGGTCGCTCCCCTTGTCCGATATTCTGTGTTTGGGAACCGCGATATCGTCTGTGAGGGCAGAACCGCCAATAGCGGTGAGGTCTGTCTGCAGAACCAGATGCCGCTCTACACCGAGTTCCCGGGCCACGCGTTCCGCAGCGGAAAGCTCAAAGGCATGCCGCTGGCCGTAATCGAAACTGAGGGAGTAGAGGGCGTATCCCTGTTCCCTGGCAATAGCCAAAACCGTTGTCGAATCCAGTCCGCCGCTGGAAAGAACCACGGCGGGATTTTTTTTATCCGTCATGTTTTAGATTACTCCTTAAGAGTCATGTTTTCTGCCGTATCGGCCTGACATTGGAGAGTTATTTATCCTTTTTTGTTACACCCCTCGTTCGATATCAGGCCAAATTATCTTATGCAACTGCAACTGCATCCTGACCTGCAGCCCGTCTTCCAGGATCCACGCGGCCAGCTCACGGCCGGGCACCTTGTCCCAGACAGGCGAAAAGAGGATATTACCGGGCAACACCTTGGTCGGAATGCGCAGCAGCATTTTTTTTGCGTACAGGTAATCCCGGTGGTCGCTGATGACAAACTTAAGCTGGTCGGATGCGGACATCCGCTGCAGGTTAGCAACGTCGCATTGGTCTGCCTCGCCGCTGCCTGGACACTTGATATCGATAATTTTCTTACAGGCCTGATCTATTTTGCTGATGTCCAGGCTGCCATTGGTTTCCATGAGCACCTCAAAGCCTTTTTCAAGAAGCATATCGACGAGCTGCCCGGTGTCTGCCTGGAGCAGCGGCTCGCCGCCGGTGATTTCCACCAGTTTGCAGCCAAAGGCGGCTACCTTTTTCACTACCTGTTCTACGGCCATGGGGGAGCCTTCCGAATAGGCGTAATGCGTGTCGCAGTAGGAGCAGCGCAGGTTGCATCCGGTAAGTCGCACAAACACACAAGCCTGCCCGGCAAAGGTCGATTCCCCCTGGATACTATAAAAGATTTCATTGATAATCAGTGCCATCAGGCATATATACCACTTTTAATGTCAATTTGAAATATGACGGCAGATTGAGTATGCGGCACTTGCAAAAAATACAATCAGACCGGATCACCTGCACGATACCTGTTGCCGGCAGGCGGCTATTGAGCGCAGTGATGGCCCTGCTGTTCCTGCTGCTGAACTGCGGGATGTTGATGGCCGATAACCAGGTCCAGCAGAAGGACACAGACCAGGACGGCAAAATAGATCAGACCGCGTATCTGGATGTAGAAGGCCGTTTGGATAAACTTCACATCGACTCCAACCGTGACGGCATCGAAGATGTTTTCCAAATCTATTCAAAAGGGGACCTTGTCCGAATTGAAAGGGATACGGATTTCGATGGTGTCATCGATACGCGGGATCGATTGGAAAAGACAAAAAGAGTGTCCCAGGAACGCCTTGACCGTGACGGCCGCGTGGTTCAGGTCATTACCTTCAACGCCCAGGGCCAGGTTTCCAAAGTAAAAACAGATATCCGTGACAATGGCAGCTTTGCTACGGCTCATCTTTATCATGAAGACCTGCTTCTGGAATCGAGACGGGACACCAATGGTGACGGGCAAGTCGATACCTGGGACTTCTTCCGGGACGGACGTCCCCATGAACGGCATAAGGATGAGAACGGGGACGGCCGCGCGGATGCCATCACACGGTACGGTACTGACGGTTCGCCATCCACAAGCAGCCACGACACAAACGGTGACGGGCAAATGGACCTTTTCCGGATGTACAGGGACGGACGGGTCGCAAAACAGGAAATAGATGGGAACAGCGATGGAAAACCGGAATCCATAAGCCTATTTAAAAACGGGCATCTTGTTGAAAAGCAGGTGGATGTAAACGCAGACGGTATTATGGACCGCAGGGTTACCTTTGCAGACGGCAAGCCGGTTTTACAACGAGAAGATGCGGATTTTGACGGTATAATGGAAACGACCAGTTTTTTCGATGAAAAAGGAGATAGAACCCGATCCGAGCATGACACAACAGCCAACGGCCATCCCGATGCCTGGCAGTATTATGCCGGGGGTAAGCTAACGGCCATGGAACAGGACCGGAACAGCGACGGAGAGCCGGATCTGCGGTTGCAGTATAGAGCCGGAAGTCGTCACAAACTGGTCAGGGATGACGATTTTAACGGCCGTTTTGAAACCACACAGTGGTTTAGCCGACCGGAGTGGTCGGTGGTGGTTGAAATCGATGCGGACGGTGATCAACGAATCGACTCACGTTTTTTTTACAGGGACGAGGTCCTCAGGATGAAGGAAGAAGATGAAACTTCCCACGGGGGTGTTTTTCAGCGCGAGTATTATGACGCAAAAGGGATTCTTGTAAAAAATGAAGAGGCAAAAGGGGCAGCCGGCCCTGTGTCGATAGCGTGGTACTTCGATTCCGATGGCAATGCGGTGCGGGCCGAGAAGGACGGCAACACCGACGGACAAATGGATACCTGGTTTCACTATGATAAGGGCCTGATCATTGCCGTAGAAGAGGATACCAATCACGATGGCAAGGTGGACCTTTGGGAAACCTATGACAGTAAAGAACGGATGACCATGCGCAAAAAGGACCTGGACTTCGATGGCGTGGGGGATGTGGAAGAGACGTTTTAAGGCCAGAGGCCGGAGTGCCAGAGGACAGAGGTCAGAGACCAGAAGTTAGAGGATGACCAGCAAAATGCCGTCATTCCGGACGAATCTCGTCCTGCGGCGAGATGAGATCCGGAATCCAGCAAGAGAGGCAGGATCAAGATTATAAGTGACATTAATAATTATATGTTAACAAATTAAAATTATTGCAATAAACAGAAAATAAATCAACTAAATAAATTTAGTCAATGAAGCGCTAATGACACCCGGAGGGTGCGTTTTTGCTGCAGGTTTAAAGGAGGTAGGGATGTTTGATCTTCTGGCAAAAGGCGGGGTGCTGGTGATACCGATCCTGCTGTGTTCCGTTTTTGCCCTGGCGATTTTTCTGGAAAGGCTGATACGCTTCACGCGCCTTAGAAAGCGGGGAAAGGGACTGGCGCGTAAGGTTGCCGGGCTGATACAGCAGAAAGACGATGCCGGCGCTTATGAGGCTGCCGTACAAAGCAACTCCCCCATGGGATATGTCCTGACCCAGGCCCTGGAGTTCAAGAACAAAGATCGTGAGACCCTGGAAACAGTCATTGCCCACGCCACAGAGGAGCAGGTGCGAGACCTTTCCAGCTATCTTCAGGCATTGGCCACCATCGGCAATATCTCGCCGCTTCTGGGTCTTCTGGGAACGGTTATCGGCTTAATCAAGGCGTTTATGGTGATCCAGGAGATGGGCGGCAAGGTCAATGCAGCCGTGTTGGCCGGCGGCATCTGGGAAGCCATGCTCACGACAGCCTTGGGGCTGTCGGTGGCGCTGCCCATCATTCTGGCCCACAGCTATCTCGTCGCCCGGGTCAATAATTACGAGGCCCGGCTTCAGGATGGGGCGGTTACTTTCATGAAAGCAATTAACTCCTGACCAGGTACACCCAGCTGGTGCCCCAGAGCCACCAGTGGTCTGAAACCAGTGTGTCAGAGGACAGACCGGTAAGCAGTAAGGAGTAGGCAGTAGGGAGTGATCAAGATGAACGTCCAACACTGAACATCGAACCATTGGCTTTTGGCTGAATGCAATAAGCTGATAAACTAAATTCGACGTTGGATGTTGGACGTTGAATGTTCGATGTTCATTTTTTAATCAAAAGATGGAAGACAGGCGTTTTAAAACCGATAAAAGTGACAACTTTCAATAAGGCCTTGACCATAAAGGGAGTGAGGAGCCATGCTGTTTCGTAAAAGAGTAAGGCATTTTTATCAGTTGCAGGCACCCCTGACGTCGCTTATCGACATCGTGTTTCTGCTTTTGATCTACTTTATGCTGACCACCAATTTCATGGTGGACGAGGGCATTAAGATAAAACTTCCCAAAGCCAGCGCAACATCCCCGCAGACCCAAAAGGAGATCACTATTGTGGTCGATAAAAAGGGCAGGGCATTTCTGGAGAATCAGGAAGTCCCCTTGAATGAACTGTTTGCGGCCCTGAAAAAACGCCTTGCAGGCACGGAAGATGGTCTGGTGGTCATCAAAGCCGACAGGGCCGTCATTCTGAACAAGGCGGTGCGGGTCATGGATGTGGCCAAGGCCGCCGGTGCGGG
>JBDLJD010000092.1:0-17349 GCA_039714495.1 Thermodesulfobacteriota bacterium | reverse complement strand
ACGCGCGTCAGCGCTAATGACATACGCAGCATAAGCCACGGCCGAAATAGTTGAGAATTATGAGATGAGCCTATACGCAGACCGGAATCTACTGATTGGAACCGAAAACGCCTTCAAAATAGGGCCCCACATTGCAAAGGTGGAAGCATCCGGTGCCGCAGTGGTCAAGCTGAACCTTGGTGAACCTGACTTCAGTGCCCCCGAGTGGGTCAAAGCGGAAGTCATCCGCAATATCCAGCTCGACAATTCGCACTACTGCGACCCCAAGGGGATTCTGCCCCTCAGGGAAGCCATTGCCCGGCAGATAAACGCCACCAGAAAGCTGGATGTGAACGCCGAACAGGTCTGTGTCTTTCCGGGAGGCAAGCCCAGCATCGGGTTTGCCCAGCAGATTTACTGCAACCCGGGCGACGAAGTCATCTACCCCAGCCCGGGCTTCCCCATCTACGAGTCCTTCATTCGTTACATCGGGGCAGTCCCGGTCACCCTGCACCTGGAGGAGGAGCAAAATTTTACCATATCAGCCAAACAACTGAAGCAACTCATCACCCCCAGAACCAAGCTGATCATTCTCAACTTCCCCTCCAACCCCACCGGCGGTGTTGCCACCAAAGAACAGCTGGAGGAACTGGCCCAGGTCATCCTGGGCAAATGCACTCCGCACACACGGGTCTATTCAGATGAAATTTACGAAAACATTATCTTTGACGGCAAAACCCACCACTCCATCGCTTCGGTTCCCGGCATGGCAGCAAAAACCATCATCAGCAGCGGCTTCTCGAAATCGTTTGCCTGGACAGGCGGCCGCATCGGCTATGCTGTTCTGCCCACTGCGGAAGAGGCGGATGCGTTTAAAAACATGAACATCAACTACTTCTCCTGCATTCCCCCTTACAACCAGGCCGGTGCCGTCGTCGCCCTCGAAAATCCGGCATCCGGCCCCTGGGTGGCTGAAATGGCAAAGACCTTTGAAAAGCGGCGCGATGTGATAGTGGGCATGCTCAATGATATCCAGGGCGTCAGCTGCCAGACACCGGGGGGCGCCTTTTATCTTTTCCCCAACATCGCAGGATTGTGCCGGCGCCTGGGCGTATTCGACGCTATGGAAAAGCTGCCAATAGAAAAAAGAAGCTGCACTTCGCCCTCGACCTTGTTCCAGATGTTTGCCCTCTACAACCACCGCGTTGCAGTTATGGACAGGCGATCTTTTGGGGCCATTGGCACGGAAGACATGCACTTTTTAAGGCTATCTATTGCAGCCGATATCGAGAGTCTCAAGGATGGCGTCCGGCGCCTGGCGGCAGCCGGTGATGACTTAGAAGGTTTTCAGCGATTTGTGCAGGAGGGTGACAACCTGTTCTAAACCAAAAACAACTAATTTTCCTCCGCTACAAGGTGTTTCAGCCGGCTGATGACTGACCATGAAAAGGGCTCCTTTTGACAGGGCATGACGGCATTGTTGGTGAATACAGGGTCCGCTGCCAGGTCATACCGTGATGCAGCCACAGCCTGGGGCCACAGGTCCGTGTGCGGTATGGGCGTGTAGTGGGCGATCACAGGGGTAATGCCGCAGTTTTTCACGATCTGGATGGATGCCTCCACCTCTTCAACCGCCTGCCCGGGCAGGCCCCAAAGCAGGTAGGCGCCTACCTGCTCCTTGCTGAATCCCGCCGCCTTGAGATGGTCCACCGCCCTTGAGAACTCGTCTGCGGTAACCTTGCTGTCCAGGGTGTCGCGATGGTCAAAGGCCGCTGTTTCAAGGCCCAGGCGAATGGTTTTAAAGCCGGCCCGGAACATGAGATCAGCCACCTCCTGGTTGATCTCTCTGACGTGCAGGGCGTTGGGGGTGTGAAAGCGTATGTTAAGCCCTTTGTGGATGATCTGCTGAAGAATGGGAATAATCTGCTTTCCGGAATTCACCAACAGCGCATCATCGTAAAACGCAAAATCAACCACTCCTTCCTTTTGGCGCCAAAATTCGACTTCCGCAACCACGGACGCTGGACTGCGCTGCATTTGATTGGGATTTAAAAAACCTGAGGCGCAGTACGCACAGGCAAAAGGACAGCCGCGCGACATCATCAAGGGCACATAGTTCAGTAGGCTTTGAAGCTGAAAAGCCGGGTAAGGGAAGGAATTCAGGTTCTCCGGATCGAATCGGGGCGCTGCCTTAAAACCGGTGAAGGCCTGCACCAGGTCCAGCAGCCCCTCTTCACCCGGCCCGCTCACCACCTGGTCTGCTCCGGAATGCTGCCTGGCGTGGTCGCGGCAGAGGCTGGCATATACACCACCGAGCACCACCGGCGCATCCGGCAAGCTGTTTTTCAATTCGTGAATGGTTTCCTGAACACCCGGATACCAGTAGGTCATAAGGGTAGTGACCAGGATAAGATCCGGTTTACCCACCTTGTCCATTGATTCCCGGAACCACTCTTTTTTAATTCCATAGCGGGAATAGGTCCGCTGGACATCTTCCAAACCCGGCGGATTGGGGATGGGGGTTTTAAGGTAAGGACCGCGTCCATAGCGTGCCATCGGGTTTGTGGGGGATGAGGAAGGATGAAACCGATCCAGACAGTCGATATAGGAAATGGCCATGCCGTGGTTTTGCAGAATGCCGGCCAACTGCAGCAACCCCAGGGGCTTGGCCCAGAAATCATAGGCGGCAAAATCGTGGATCCAGGGGTTTACCAGTAAGATATGAGGTTTTCTTGAGCATTGCATGAGATTCGTTGAATTCAACCATAGGATGAAGGTTTAGCGGCGCCGCCGCGTCTGATAATAAATTCGGGCGAATAAATTGTTTACGACAATTTATTCGCCCGAATTTATTATTTGAAGTATTGCATGGATGTCTTCTTCAACTCCTCACGGCTGAACAGGAGTTCATAATCGCTCACCAGCGCCTGCTCGGCCATGCGTGAAGCTGTTGCCCGGCATTCGGCCTCATCACCGGCATGTACCATGGTGTAGATACGGTAGGGCCAGTCCCGGGTCGGCTTTCGGTGGTAGCAGTGGGAGACTTCCTTGAAGGCGGCAAATATTTCGCCAACCTGATCGGCACGCTCCTCCTCCACGCGCCAGGCGACCATGGCATTGGCCGTGAAACCCGACTTCTGGTGCCGCAGGGTGGCGCCGAAACGACGGATCACACCCCGTTCACACAGGCTCTTCAAGGTATCCAGGAGGAGTTCCTCGGAAATACCCAGTTCCTTAGCAATGTCTTGATAAGGGGTCTTTGTTATGGGCAGGTCCCCCTGTACGGCGACAATAACTTTCTTTTCCAGTTCCGTAAGCATGGCGAACAATAAAGGCTATTCAACATAAGATGTCAATACATTAAGAGCCGAATCTGACGGAGACCCGTTGACGGCTTTGGCAGGGATAAATCCCTGCGCTACAAAGCAATCAGCTTTTAGCAATGTAGCCCAGGGCTTTAGCCCTGCCTTAGTATTAGACATCAAAGTTAATCTCTATGCATTGGACATTGATATATGTGAAAGCGTCATTTGGAAAGGGTTTTCTCCGGAAAAAGCCCGTGGATGGCCTCTTCACTGGCTTCACAGACACCTCTCTCAGTGATGAACCCGGTTACCAGTCGGGCGGGTGTGACATCAAAGGCAGGATTGGCCGCCCGGCTGAAATCGGGCGAAATCATCACTTTTTTTACGCCTTCCTGATCGAGCCCCTGCACAAAGCGGACTTCGTCCGGGTCCCGCTCTTCGATGGGGATGTCCGTCAAACCGTTTTTCAGTTCCCAGTCGAAGGTGCTCGACGGCAGGGCCACGTAAAACGGCACCTGGTTGTCCTGGGCGGCCAGCGCCTTCAGATACGTGCCGATTTTGTTGGCCACATCGCCGGTGTGGGTGGTGCGGTCCGTTCCCACGATCACCAGATCCACCATGCCGTGCTGCATCAGATGGCCGCCGGCATTGTCCGTCACAATGGTGTGGTCGATGCCGTGTTTGCTCAGCTCCCACGCCGTGAGCCTGGCCCCCTGGTTCAGCGGCCGGGTTTCATCCACCCAGATGTGAATATCCAATCCCTTATCAAAAGCCGCATACATGGGGGCTGTTGCCGTACCGTACTCTATGCAGGCCAGCCAGCCCGCATTGCAGTGGGTCAGGATATTGACCGTGGCACCGTCTTTTTGTTTGCTGATCTCCTCCACGATGGCCACACCGTGCTCTCCGATCAGGCGGCAATTTTCGGCCTCCTCCTCGGCGATGCGCCCTGCCTCATCCCTGGCCGCTTCAATCCGGGAAGTATCACCGCGCATCTCGTTCACCGCGGCAACCACCCTCTCCACCCCCCACATGAGGTTGATGGCTGTAGGCCTGGCAGCCTTGATACGCCCGCATTCCTGTCTGATAAAATCAGCATGATCAGACCGGCCTTCAGCATTGAGCGCGGCAATGAAAACACCGTAAGCGGCCGTAACCCCGATGAGAGGCGCACCCCGTACCACCATTTCCTGGATGGCCATGATGACATCATCCACCGTGGTCAGGTCAAGAACAACCAATTCATGGGGAAGCTGCCGCTGATCGATTACCTGTACGGTCTGCCCATCCTGACCCAGCCAGATGGGCCGCATCTCTCTGCCGTCAACTTTCATTTGGATCACCTTTTCGTTCATTGATACCTGAATCTTGCACTAATACACGAAAAACACGAAATTAATTAGCACAACAGCTATGAAAAAGCGACTTTCAATTTTGCATTTCGTGATTGACATCGCATGCTATCAGTATTACCATTACCAGTAATACTAATTACTGGAGGTTAAATCGTGAGAGTAACAACAAAAGGCCAAGTCACAATCCCCCAGCACATCCGTGAAAAACTGATGATAACCCCGGCTACGGAAATTGATTTTATCGAGGAAAAAGGCCGCGTTTACCTGGTGAAAAGAAAAGGACCAAAAGCCGCAACCCGCAAGTTCACAAAATTGCGCGGTATTGCAACCGTTAAGATGACCACGGATGAAATCATGTCCATGACCAGGACGGGCCGATGAAAGGTCTTCTGGTTGACGCAAATGTTATTTTGGACATTTTTCTCGACGATCCTAAGTGGGCTGATTGGGCTGAATCCGCTTTAGCAAAATACAGCGTATATACAAATCTTTACATCAATCCAATTGTGTATACTGAAGTTTCCATCGGTTTCAAAAGGATAGAGGAATTGGAATCAGCCCTCCATAAAGGCGGATTCCTGATGGTTGAAATTCCCAAAGAGGCTCTGTTTTTGGCAGGAAAGGCTTTTTTGAATTACAGGAAAAACAGTGGTATAAAGCGCTCCCCCTTGCCCGATTTTTATATCGGCGCCCATGCGGCCATACTTGATATCCCATTGATCACCAGGGACCTGTCCCGGTATCGCACTTATTTTCCATCCGTTAAATTGATCAGTCCGGGACCCTAGCAGCCCAAATCGATTGCCCCTCCTTTCTTTCAAACTTAAAATTTTGAAGTAGTTCTTTTTGTAACTTTACATTACTTGGTATTCAATTTTCCCAGATACCGGCTTGACAATGTCACCGACGGGTGATATTTTTGTCACCATCAAGTGACTTAGTATTGTATGGCTATATTTTTAAAGGGAGAAACTATGAAAAATCAAACCAGTGCCGGTCCTGTCGTCCGGGACCGTCAGGCCACACGCATGAAGTTGATTCAAGCCGTAGGTACCATCCTGTCTGAAAAAGGATTCACCGCCCTGGGTGTCAATGCAGTCGCCCGGAAAGCGGGTGTGGACAAGGTCCTCATATATCGCTACTTCGGCGGCATGGAACAACTCATGGAGGCCTTTGGCCGCGAAAGCGATTTCTGGCCCTCCATCCAGGAGCTTGCCGGGGGAGACCAGGCAGCTTATGCCCGTCTGCCGCTTTCCGAAAAGCTCTCTCAACTCACGCTCAATTACACCCGTGCCCTGCAATCACGCCCCCTGACCCTTGAAATCATGGCCTGGGAAATGGTGGAACGCAACCGTTTGACCGCCGAACTGGAAGCCATGCGGGAAAGTACGATCATGCACTTCTACGAAAAGTTTTTTGATCAGCACAAGGTCAACGTGGACCTGCAGGCCCTGACCGCCGTTATCGGGGCCGGGTTGAGCTATCTGGTCACCCGTGGCCGTAACATCGATATTTTCAACGGCATCGACCTCAAATCGGACCAGGGGTGGCAGCGTATTCAAGCGGCCATCAACATCATCATCCTGGCCTTCCTTAAAGACCGATCCACAGATAAACCATCCAAAGGAGACCGACATGCAAATAAATAGAAGAAATTTCCTGAAACAGTCCCTGTTCGCAGGGGTCGGCGCCATGAGTGCCGGGAGCTTGATCAGCGCCTGCAGCAGCATCACCCGCCAAGATCTCCAATCATCTTCCTCTGCTGGACCACCCCTTCTCGGGCTGGAGAAAAAACATCTCTCCATTCTGCACTATGCCAGCCTGGCACCCAGCGGCCATAACACCCAACCCTGGGGTGTACGCATCGTCAGTCCGCAGGAGTGGATTATTGCAGCTGATTCAAGCCGGCAATTGCCCGCTGTCGACCCTCACAACCGGGAACTGCTCCTCTCTCTGGGGACCTTTACCGAAAACCTGGTGCTGGCGGCTTCACATTTTGGATTTAAGGCTGAAGTTGAGGTGATCGCCCGCAGCCCGTTCGAGCAGGATATCGTGAAAATCCGCCTGCACCGCAGCACGCCCGATGAATACCCTTTGCAGAAGCTGTCCATGCGCAGAACGGTCAAACATGGCTATCTGAACAAAGAAATCAATGCCCAAGATGTTCGGGCACTTGCCGAGCCCTTTGCAGACCAACTGTTTTATTTTCCGCGAGGATCGGAGCACGCCGATTGTATCATGCAGGGCGCCATGGAAAATTTTAAAAAGCAGACCTACCGCCAAGAGGCCCAGGCCGAGCTGGTCAGGTGGTTACGCCTTTCCAATGCCGACGCTGAAAAGCACCGCGACGGGCTGACCGTCAGCGGCATGGAGATACAGGGTATCAAAGGCTGGTATGTGCGCAGTTTCACGAAACCCGCAGACTTTCTAAAACCCGCATTTTTAAAGCAAAGTATAGACCTTACCGCCAAACTGGCCCGGGAGGGCGCTGGATGGCTGGTCATCACCAGCCAAGGTGATTCAGTGGCTGACCTGATCGAAACCGGCCGCCGCTTCGAACGCATGGCCCTCATGGCCCGCGAACGCATGCTTGCCCTGCACCCCATGACCCAATCCCTGGAAGAGAAATCAGGCATCCGGCAAATCGCTGCCGAACATGATGCTGATATACACCCCCAATTCATCCTCCGGGTGGGTTATCTTGACCGCTACCCCGACCCGGTGACCCTGCGGCGGCCGGTGAGCTGGTTTGTCGCATCCTGATCAGGATACATCCGTCAAGGGCAGCTACGCCGAAAAAGACCTTCCATCGCGAAAGCACGAAAGTCGGAAATAAGATTGTCCGACAGCTCGTCATCCCGGCCAAGTTCCACGATTTATCATGGATTTTGACAAATCGAGGGACGCGAGCCGGGATCCAGAATAAACCATTACTTTCTACTTTGGGTGCCAGGCAATTGGTTTTAAGCTCTGGCAGGGCTGAAGCCCTGGGCTACATAGCGATCGGCCGTGGGCTTGTAGTCCAGGGCTTCACAGGCTGTCCAATAACTCTGTATCGGCTACCCGCAAACAGTTTTTTACAGGGCTAAAGCCCAGGCCTACGTTGATAAGGGACTGATTATTTATGGCTTATTGCCATGCATCCTTTTGCCCGGTCATGTAGCGCAGGGTTTCAACCCTGCCAAAGCGGGTTGCGGGGCGGCCGGCAAAGCCCCGGGATCCATAGACTACATATAGCGAGACTACATATAGCGGTATGAATAAGCCTATGATTTCTGAGTCAAACCATCTCTTTGGTGCCTATAGAGTTTGATTTGTTATATATTGTTATTATTAGTTAGTATTCGTTTAAATTATAAAATACTATTGACAGTATATTCATAAAGCATCTAATAATTCGCCAAAAGTAGTTCATACGCAAGCTATCATTTTTTCATAAATTTTCATGCATAGTATGTAGATGCACAATGCACACATGGGCAGTGCAATAAGTGCCCCTGTTATTTGCTTACCGGGACGCATCCCGGCATGAAAATTTATCTTGAAAGGAGAATAAATGAAAAAAGTTCTTTCAGCGGTTGTTTGCCTGGCCATGGTTGTCGGTTTCATGCCGATATGTGCCGTTGCCGGCGACGCCCTGATGATGGCCACCACCACCAGCACGGACAACACCGGCCTCCTGGACTACCTGATGCCGAATTTCAAGAAGGCCACGGGCATCGAAGTCAAGTGGACCGCCACAGGCACAGGAAAGGCCCTGAAGCTCGGCGAAAATTGTGATGTGGATGTTCTGATGGTGCATGCACCCCCAGCTGAAAAAAACTTCGTGAACGCCGGTTTCGGCACTGACCGGCGGGAAATCATGTACAACGATTTCGTGATCATAGGTCCGGCTGCGGATAAAACCGGGATCAAGGGCAAACCCATAGCCGATGCCCTGAAAGCCATCAAAGCCGGCCAGGCTATCTTTGTCAGCCGGGGAGACAATTCCGGCACCAACAAAAAGGAGATATCCCTGTGGAAAGCCGCCGGCCTGCCCGTGCCGGAAAAGGAAAAATGGTATGTTCAGACCGGCCAGGGCATGCTGGCGACCATCAACATCGCGGCCGAGCGCAACGGCTACACCATGACCGACCGGGGGACCTATATCAAGTGCGAAGCCAACATGAACGGCAACCCGCCCTTGAAGATCCTGGTCGAAGGCGATGCTGCCCTGCTGAACCAGTACAGCGTGATTGTCATCAACAAGGGCCACTGTTCCCAGACAAAATACGACCTGGCAAAGAAGTTCACCGCCTGGATCTCCGGTGCTGAAGCCCAGCAGTTAATTAAAGATTTCAAGCTTTTGGGCAAACCCCTTTTTACGCCTAACGCCAAATAAAATCGTGTACCACGCTTTTATGAAACGCGACTACGTCGCTACCATGCGCAAGGCTTCCCGCCGGTCGTTTGGTGGGTTAAATTCCTATCCCTGCAGCCCGCTACCCGGCTGCAGGGATAGAAGTTTATAGCGAAATCCTTTGGATTCCGATACCATACCTACATAAAAAGTAACTTCTCAATACCTGATGGGAGATGATACTATGAAAGAGTCATATGGATAGCGCTGACGCTTCATTCTTTACCCCGCCTTCGCGGGAATGACGTCTTGATATCAGCACGTGTCATTCCCGCGAAGGCGGGAATCCAGAGTTTTAAATTTTTTCAAGATTACTTTTATTTATGATGACATGAATTTCTTATTAGACGGTTTTATCCAGGCATTTGCCTTGCTGCTAAGCGGCAATCCAGAGACCTATTCCGCCATTGGCGCCACCCTGGTGGTCTCCAGTTACTCCATCGTCTGCAGCCTGGTCATCGGTATCCCCCTGGGATTCTGCCTGGGCTACTTCAACTTCAGGGGCAAGAGCCCCATCAGGACGGTTGTGGACACCTTGATGGCCTTACCCACTGTCTTTATCGGCCTCCTTGTATACGCTTTCCTGACCCACCGCGGCCCGTTGGGTGATTTCGGCCTGCTGTTCACCCTACCGGGCATTGCCGTGGGCCAGACCATCCTGGCCCTGCCCATTGTCATAGGTCTGAGCGCTACAGCCGTAGAAAGCATGGACCAAAAGCTGCGCCTGGCCATTATGTCCATGGGCGCCAACCGGTTACAGCTTTTCCTGACCAGCCTGTGGGAGATCCGCCACGGCCTGCTGGCCGGAGCCATTGCCGCCTATGGCCGCGTCATGACGGAAGTGGGCATCTCCATGATGGTGGGCGGAAACATCAAGTGGCACACGCGCACCATCACCACGGCCATTGCATTGGAAACCAACAAGGGACAATTCGGCATGGGCGTCGCCCTGGGGCTTGTCCTCCTGACCATCGCCCTTTGTGTGAATATTTCTGTGTCCTTTCTGCGAAGGAGGAACTGAGTATGGCCGCCCCCATCTTCGAAATCAAGGACATCAAACACCGATATGCCGGCAGGACAGTTCTGGAGATCGATCGCCTGAATATCCAGCCGGCGTCCATTGTCGGGCTCATCGGGCCCAATGGCAGCGGCAAGAGTACCCTCCTCAAACTTATGGGCCTGATCGAAAAACCGACCCAGGGGGACATCCAATTCAATGGCCGTCCGGTGGAACCCTTTTCACAAGAAGCCCGTTTCCGCACCACATTGCTTCCACAGGAACCCTTCCTCATGAAACGCAATGTGTTCAACAATGTCACCTATGGATTGAAATTGAGGGGCAACGGCGGTTCAATGATGAAAAAGGCCCACAAAGCCCTTGCCATGGTGGGATTGGAGGGGGATGAGTTTCTCAGGCGCCCGTGGTACGCGCTTTCGGGTGGCGAGGCCCAGCGGGTGGCCCTGGCTGCCAGACTGGCCCTGAAACCCAGAGTCCTCCTGCTGGATGAGCCCACCGCCAGCGTAGATGCCGGCAGTGCGCAGCTCATCAAGGAGGCTGCCTTGAAGGCACGGCAGGAATCAGGGACGACCCTTGTGATTGCCAGCCATGACCTGCAGTGGCTTTTCGAGATCTGCGACGAGGTCCTGCACCTGTTTAAAGGGAAGATTTTAGGGAAGGGCCGCGAAACCGTTATTTTCGGTCCCTGGCACGAGTTGAGCACAGGTCAATGGGGGAAGGTCCTGCCTGATGCACAATTGCTGCGCGTACCTACCCCGCCGAACCCGGAAGCCCCTGCCCTGATCGATCTGCTCCCCGCCGGTACGGAGCCTACCGGCGAAACAGATGCAATGAACGTGCTTAAAGGCACGGTCTCCCGCCTTAGTCTGGAAAAAAAGACAGGGCATGTATTTGCCACGGTTCTGGTGGGCGGGCACCCCCTTACCATGCGCATGGCCCCTGACCAAAAAGAAAGGCAGAACATCTACCCCGGGGACACCATTGCGGTTCACTATCGCATTGACCAGGTCACGTGGGTTTAAGGCATTGATAATACTTCGCCTCCTCTAACCGCCCCCGTTTCCGGCAGCCCTCGGCATAAATACGGCACTTTTTTTTCAGCACCTGCAAAGCCGCGGCCTCCTGTTGGCGGGAGAGGCCGCCGCTTTTCAATAGCTTGCCGATGGACTCAATCCTGTATTTGTCGAGTCCTGGATTGGCGGAGAGCTGATCCTGATGCCCCCCGCGCTTGACGATCAACGGCCGGTCGATGAGATAAATGGGGTGATGCGCGTTGATCCTGATCCAGAGATCGTAATCTTCACAGGCCGGCAGGTTTTCATCAAATCCGCCCATTTCCCCGAAAAACGCCTTTTTCATCATCACAGCCGACGGGCTCACCAGGCAGAGTTCCAGGGAGCGCTCGAAAAACATACCGGACTGCTTCTGGTGGCGCTTGCCGGAATTGACCCGACGGCCGTTGCGCACCCAGGTTTCCTGGGTCTGACAGATAAGGGCTTCCGGGTTTTTTCGAAAAAAGTCAACCTGGACGGCCAGCTTCTGGGGCAGCCATAAATCATCGGAATCCAGGAAAGCGACATAAGTGCCTCTGGAATGGGCCACGCCGTTGTTGCGCGCGGCGCTCACACCCTGATTGGCCTGACCCAGGACGGTAATGCCGTCATACGCTGCCAGAATATCTTTAGTGTCGTCCGTAGAGCCGTCATCCACCACAATCAATTCGAAGTCCTTATAGTCCTGGGCCAGCACGGATTCGACGGCTTCCGCCAGGGTCCACCCCCGGTTGTAGGTGGGAATGATGACGCTCACCAGGGGAAGCTTAGATCTGATGCCCCCGGTACTCATGATAAGCCGGCCATTTTATGCTTATCCAGGCGGTAGCGCAGGGTGGGCCGGGTCATGCCCAACAGCCGGGCGGCCTTGGAAACGTTGTTGTCGCTCTGCAACATGGCGTATTCCAAAAAGTCGGATTCGAGCCCCGCCAAATCGACGCCCCCGTTTTCCATGAGCATGGCCACGATCTTTTTCCTGTCCCTGGTCTCAAAGGAGGGTGCAGCACTTTTTGGGAGCGTCAAATGCTGGAGGGTGATCCGTTCGCCCTTGCTGAGAATCATGGCCCGCTCGATAACGTTTTTGAGTTCGCGAATGTTGCCTTTCCAAGAATTGGCCATCAAAAGACTCAGTGCTTCCTGGCTGATAAGCGGCTCCTTTCTGCCGAAAGCCGTGCTGAACTCGCGGATGAAATAGTCCGACAGCAGTGCAATGTCCCCTTTGCGCTCCCGCAGCGGAGGGATGAGAATCGGAAAAACATTGATGCGGTAAAACAGGTCTTCCCGGAACCGGTTCGAATCCATTAATTCCTCCGGTTTTTTGTTGGTGGCCGCAATGATCCTGACATTTACGTCTATGGTCCGGGAGCCGCCGATGCGTTGAAAGCTCTGTGACTCGAGCACCCGCAGCAATTTTGCCTGGACATCGGTGCGCATGTCCCCTATTTCGTCCAAAAACAGCGTGCCCCCGGAGGCAAGTTCGAACTTTCCTTTCTGCCGATGGCCGGCCCCGGTAAAAGCGCCCTGTTCAAATCCAAAAAGTTCTGATTCCTGCAATGTGGAAGGAATCGCTGCACAGTTGACCGGCAGAAAGGGGCCTGCGGCACGGCTGCTGTTGAAATGAATCGCCTTACTCAGCAGCTCCTTGCCGGTGCCGCTTTCGCCGGTGATAAAAACCGTGGTGTCCATTTTGGCCACGTCACCAGCCATTTCAAGCACTTTGCAAATCTCGCCGGACTCTCCTATGATGTTGTCGAAATTGTATTTTCCCTCGACCTCTTTGCGCAGGTTGCGCACCTCGGACGTCAGCCGGCTGATCTTCATCGCCTTTTTGACGCATTCGCTCAGCCGCTCCTCCTTGAACGGCTTGGTAACATAGTCAAAAGCCCCATGCCGGATCGCCTCCACCGCGTTCTCGATGGAACCAAAAGCGGTCACCACGATAACGGGAATTTCAGGATCGTGTTTCTTGACATGCTTCAATATTTCCATCCCGTTCAGCTTGGGCAGCTTCAGGTCGGTGATCACGATGCTGAAGGCCTCCTGGTCGAAAAGCTCAATGGCTTCCCTGCCGTCGCTGGCCTCGAAAAATTTCAGCGGGAAGTCGCTGAGCATCATCAGCATGACCTGGCGCATGCGGGGTTCGTCTTCGGCAATCAGTATGTTAGCGCTCATCCTTATGCTCCTTTGAACCGCAGGGGAAGTAAATGGTGAGTATAGTGCCTTTCCCCTCACGACTGTCCACCGTGATACCGGCGTGGTGTAGTTTGAGAATCTGCAGGATAATGGAAAGTCCCAGTCCTGTCCCGCCGTCCTTGAAGGTAACGAAGGGGTCAAATATTTTTTCCAACTCCTGGCTGGAAATACCCACCCCTGTGTCGGTAATCTCGATCACCATGCAGTCCCGGCCCTCCCGCGGTTCCTGTACCCACCGGAATTTCCTCCCGCGGGCAGGCAGACGACCCGCCATTTCCAGGGAGGCCGCGACTTTAAGCTCGCCACCATCAGGCATCGCCTGCATGGCATTGAGCAGCAGGTTGAGAAATACCTGCCGCATCTGTTCCCGGTCGCCGCGGCAACGGGATGAAGATGCCAAAGCGTTGCGTACTACGGTGATGTGCTGCCTGCCCAGCTGGTCCTGCAGGGAATCCAGCGTCTCTTCCAATAGATGGGGCAGGTCGATGGGGACGAACTTGGGGGACGCGGGTTTCGCAAAAGCCAGAAAGGTCGTCAGCGTCTTGTTGAGCCTCACCACCTCTTCGACAATGAAGTTTGCGGCCTGATCCCGCATGGATTGCGGCTTTTCCTTGTTTGCAACCACCTGGGCGGAACCCAGTATGATGCCCAGGGGGTTTTTTATTTCGTGTGCTATGCCGGCGGTCAACTCTCCCAGGGCGGCCAGTTTTTCTTTTTCAGCCAACTCTAGGTACGTCCTCATAACCTCTTCGCGGCTTTTTTTCAGGGAGGAAGCCATCTGGTTGAAAGCGCCTGCCAATGAACCGATAATGTCGGGCGAATGGATTTTCAGGGTGTAATCCATGTCGCCGGTGCCGACGCGGTTGATGCCCTGTTCAAGCGTTTTGAGCGGTTTGACGATGGTAATCGCCAAGAGGTAGCTCAAAGCGCCGGAAAGCATAATCGCTGCAAGCACCATGGTGAGGGTCACCTTCTTGATATAGTTGATGTCGTCGAGAAAGTCCGAGACCGGCATGGTCACGGCCACGGCCCACCTGTTCGCAGGGTAATCGGTATATGCGGTGAAGTAATCCTGTCCCTTGTGTGTTGTCGTTCCAAACTGTTTACCCTCCGCCATCAGGTTGTTCAAGCAGCTGTTCAAAAACCGGATCCGCTCGGGACTGAAGTTGAGCCTGAGAAGCTCTGGATGGGCGATGACGCGTTCGTGCTCCTTTTCGACGATATAGGCATACCCCTGTTTGCCGATTTTGATACTTTTCAAAACGCGGGACAGGGTGGAAAGGTCGATATCGATGGAGCAGACCCCCAGAAGGTCGCCGCCCGGATCCAAAATGGGTATGGAAACCGTGATGCCGGGGTTCTGCGATGAGGCAAACACGTACACGTCGGTCCAGAAAAGGCCCTTCTCCTTTAGGGCCCCGATATACCACGGCCGAATTCTCGGATCATACAGCTTATGAATTTCAGGCCGTTGAGGCGGAACCATAATGAATTTTCCGTTTTTATCGCCAAAGTTGATATTCAGAAACTGGGGGTGGTCCTTCTGGATCATGTGGAAATAGCGGATCAGCCCTTTCTCGTCTTCGGGATCGAGCTGCCCGGTTTCGAGAAAGGTCCTGAGCCGCCTTACATTGTTTATGGGAGAAGCGAGAAAAGATCGGATCCGTTCGGCAATCTGCGACGCCATGCCGATGGAGTGCTGCCGGATCTGTTTTTCCACTGTTTTCTTGCCCTGCAGGTAAGAGACATATCCCATAGCCGGGATGAAAATAAAACTGATGAGGGTCAGGGCCGTCAACAGCCTGAACTGGAAAGAGCGTTGGTAAGCCCTGAAAATGGCAAAGCGATATTTCATGATGATGCGCCCAGTAGGGACTGCAAGTCCTTGGTCAATTCCGGATTGACAGTGCTGAAGGTCACATATTCACGGACATACCCCGCCATCCGCCCGGAATCTTCACCGGAATACAGCATTTCACGCAGTGCATAGCCGGTTGTGAGACTCTGGCGGTAACGGCTCCACAATTGGTCGAATGCCTCCCTCTTCTGCCTGTTCTCGTCGGTGTTCCGTATGATTTCCAGCAAAGCGAGACTTGCCCAGGTGTTGATAGCCCTGTCATCCGCCGAATAGGGCTTTTCCCCGTTGTCCGGGAAAACCAGCTCCAGCCACGGGACCGGAGAAACACGGGAGTAGGACTCGTGCGGATACTGCTGCGCCAAGAAGGTGTAAATGCGAAGCCCCTTTTCCTTATCGCCCAGCAAGTCCGTATAAATCCAGGCCATGTACCAGCGGGCTTTTACACAGATTGAGGAAAGGCCCTCGTATTCGCGAACAATTTTTTCATACTCCCTCAAAGCCGCCCGGCAATCACTTGTTTTGGCAAGCCGAAAGTCACTGCCGAGCTTCAGGTAGGCCAGCTCCAGGCGGGCATGGCCCGTTTTCGTCCGGTCTTCGGGAAAGCGGCGTGTCAATACCTTCAGGGCCGCAGCTTTTTCCAGGGGCCGGCCTGACAGCGATTTGGCATAATGATATTGCTCTTCGGCGCTTTGGAACACGGGAATGGATATGCCATCCACCTGGATCTGTTGAATTTCAACAGGACCCTCGGCATGATCTGAATGCGGCTTTTCAGCCCCGCAGGCGGTCACCAGCCAACCTGCCAGAAGCATAGCGGCAAGCATTTTGCGGAAACAAGATGTTTGGGTCTCAGGATCACCCAATTCAATACCCCTTACATTAGAAACAGTGGCTCATATCAGCCAAACCAGCCCTAACAGAGTTTGATCAAATGATCAACATTTGATCCTATGCTCAATTTTCTTGCCCTGCTCAGCCTTCTTTTTATGGGGCTATGCTGCAGGATCTATCCTCGATGAAAAGTATAATCAATGCATGGCAGGCTGTCCCCTCTATATCAGGGCTGCAATATTTGAGCCATCAGCCCTGTTCATATCATGATAAGGAGCTAACTTTTATAGTAAAAAACAATCTTTACGTGCAGGACCTGAACATGTACCTGCTTGGCCCGGAATGGGCAGTAAAATCCAGTGCGCCCCCGATGAAACCAATGGCATGTTTATTGCGTTGTACATTTAATCAGGCAGGATATTTTTCAATTTTTTACAATGCCACCTGCAAATCACCCAATATAAAAAGCGGCTTGTGCGGAGAGACAACCGGTTATTACCAAAGAAGGAGTTTCCATGGATTTTGAATGCATTATTTACGAGAAACAAGATCATATAGCTGTCATCAAGCTGAACCGTCCCAAGGTTCTGAATGCCATGAACAAGCAGCTGTGGAGTGATTTCCAAGACGCCCTGGACGATGTCAAGGACGATCCGGCAATAAAGGTCCTGATTATCACCGGCCAAGGACGTGCGTTCTCCACCGGTGCCGACCTGAAAGATTCAAAGGACCGTTCCCTAGAAGATTACCGCGACTATCTCGTGGCCCTGCAGGAGGCTTCCCGCAAAATAATACGTTTTGAAAAACCCACCATCGCGGCTATCAACGGGTACGCTCTGGGATCCGGGTATGAGCTGGCCCTGGCCTGCGACATACGCATCGCCGCCGAGGAAGCCCAGATCGGTTCGCCGGAAGCCCGGGTGACATCCTCCGTTACCGGGGGCGCCATGCGGCTCGTGCAGGACCTCATCGGTCCGGGCAAGGCCCGGGAACTGCTCTTTACGGCCGAATACATCGATGGACGGGAGGCGGCGGCTATCGGCCTGGTCAACAAGGCCGTGCCACTGGACAGCCTGATGGATGAAACCTATGCCATGGCCGAAAAAATAGTCGTAAATTCGGCTTTTTCCATCAAGATGATTAAAAAGGGGCTGCTGATGGCCCAGGGGGAAGTCAGCCTGGAAGCGCTCATGGACTTTGAAGTTGAAGCCTGCCTGGCATGTGTATCGACCAAGGAACGCCAGGAATCCCTGGAGGATTTCGAGGGTCGCAAGGATAAAAAATCCTAAAAATATGGGCCATAAAGGCACCCCGGTGAAATCGTCTTCGACGACACTGACGTGTATTTCACTGGGTAAA
>JBDLJD010000091.1:0-17567 GCA_039714495.1 Thermodesulfobacteriota bacterium | reverse complement strand
CAAAGTCTTTTGTCTAATGAAACTGTCAAACTTGTGATAATCTTCGATTCACAGCAAGGTGATAGATTGAAGGCTTCAAGCGTCAATCATTTCAAAAGAAGAATCAAAAATAGAGGCAAATGAGTATTGTGAAGCCCCCTTGACAGGAATAGGAGGTAGCCTTCGCTGCGAGGATTGTCCTTGTCCCCTTTGACTTTAGTTATACGGTTGTCCTCGATGCTGACTTCCAGTCCGCATATGTTCCCTCACAGTACACAGGTTGTTTTTTTCCATTGCGCCATGCTGATTACCTCCTTGATTGTTTTGTTCGTATGCGAACTTTAAATAAAAAAAGACGTTGCCATTTCTTTTTTTTAATCTTTTTACGTTCGGAAAGTGAAAAGAAAAAGTGAAGCCCCTATTACAGGACAGGGACGTAACACATAGATGTGGGTGAAAGGAGGTTATCTGATAAAGAATCGCTGCAAAAAGAGCTTCACTAGCTTTAATTGTATAGTCGTTTCTTTAAATTTGCCATCTCATGACCGATTCCAGCTTTTTAACAGCCGCCTTCATGGTTACAATTGCAATAGTTTTGGCAGATCGGTTAATCTATGCATAATAGATCTCTAATAATCCTGCCGGCACTGGCTGCATCCTGGGCATACCCGTCAGCACCCCAATGATTGAGCGCGCGTTCTTCAATCACCGCGGCCCCTCCACAGATGACCTTAACCCCATCAGGCAAGCTGCTGTTCTTTAAGGCTGTAACAGTGGTCTTCATATTTGCATCACCGGTGGTCAAAAGACTGGAGATACCGACGATGTTGGCATTCACCTCTTTAGCCTTTTCCACAAAAGTGTCCACCGGCACACTCACACCGATATCGATGACGTTAAAACCCGAGCTTTCCAGCATCAATACGACCAGGTTTTTGCCGATGTCGTGCAGGTCGCCCAACACCGTGCCGATAACCACTGTACCCAGTTTTTCCAGCTGGATGCCGTCACCGGTAATCAACGGCTCGATCACGATCAGTCCGTTCTGCATGGTGCGGGCGGCGATCATCATCTCGGGGACGAAAATTTGGTTGGCTTCGAAACGGGCACCCACCTCCTTCATGGCTTCGATGAGATAATTGTCGATGATGTTCTGAGGGTCGGCTCCCGCGTCCAGGGCCGTTTGCACCAGTTGACCGATCTCTTTGGTTTTACCGGTAATCACTGCTTCCTTTATACTTGCAAGGTCTACCATTTATGCACTCCTTTTCTTTACCTTATCGTTGTCTCGTCACGGCACAGGATTACCATGCCGCCACTCTCATTCCCCAGGGAGTCGACCTTATCCTATGTTTGTCCCTTCTAAAATCCGAACTTACTCGAACGTCCCGTATTCCATGGCCGTTTCGCGGGCCACCCGCACGTTTTCGTCCGGCACCCCGTCGGTGAGCCCCACGGTGTCGATGGAATAGTTGTGCAGCGGTGCTCCCTGGTCGATGGCATCCTTTACTTCTGCCTCCACCTCCTTCGTGGTGCCGTTCTTCATCAGCACCGGACTGATGCGGGCGTTGAAAGCGACATCAGGTCCCAACAGTCGCCGTGCTATAGCAAAGTCGGTCCCGAAACCCGCCTCTACAAAAACCAGGTTCTTGACCTTGGCATATTGTTCGGCCACTGCATCTAGGCTACCACAGTGATGTATGCCGAAGGGATGGCAGACTTCGGCCAGCATGTTGTCATAGGGCAGGCCAAACTCCGCGTAGGTATCCCCGCTGATCTGCTCCACAGTGCAGTTGGGCACGCAGTAAATGCTGGGATCGCACATGGGGGTCACGTCCACCGCCCCTGTCCCGGTTATGGGGTAGATCAGCTGCCATAAATCTATCATGCACTCGGTGCAAAACTTCAGCAACCGGTGGCAAAAGTCCGGGTCTTCAAAATAGTCGATGTAAAGCTCCTCGCCCCGCAGCTTCAAAGCCAGATTCTGTACACCGGTGACATTGAGGTCCCCCGCCACCCTGCCGTAGGTGGATTTGAGATAATCCATCTGCTCCAGCATATCCTTTACAGGTGACGCGCTCGGCAGATCAGGCCGGGTCAGCTTGTTACATGCTTCTTTGGACAAGTTGGCCGGGTTGGCCCAAGGTACGGCTGCGTCCTCAAACACCACCTCACAGCCGAACACGGCCGGTAAAAGCGGCATGCCAAAGGTGATCAGCGGCCTGGGCTCAGGATCGGGACTGCCCAGCCCCACGTCACCGAACCGCTCATAGAGCACCTTTTGCATTTTGGTCTGGGCATCAACACGGTACTCAGGTGAGTAATAGTATTCTCTGCCAAACGAAATCCCATAGTTGTTGAACCACCAGTCGGGATAAAAACCGACACCTAAAGGAACGTGTTGTGGTCGGGTCATAAAGTACTCCTTATTGCTGATGAGTTTAGCACCTTCGGTTAAAGTTGAAAGGTCAAGGTTCAAGGTTTCCAGGATCCTGATTTAAAATGTATCGTCATTCCAGACCGGATCACGTTTTTCAATAAAGGCCGTGAACCCTTCGATGGCATTGACGCTTACCCCCTGCTGGGCCATCATCTCCTTGGCAAACATGTAGGCCTGGTATTCGGTCATTTCCACCTGGGCATAAAAGTTCTGCTTGGACATATAGATGGCATACTTACTGGACTTACAGATATCCCCGGCCAATTTCATGGTCTTTTCATGCAACTCTTCATCCTCAAAAACCATGTTGACCAGGCCCATCTCCCGGCTCTCTTCCGCGCTGTAGAGCTTGGCGGTCATCAGCATTTCCATGCATTTTTTCTGCCCCACCGCCCGGCTGACGGCAACCGTGGGGGTCGTGCAGTTATAGGAATAGATCAAGCCCGTCATGCCGAACTGCGCCTTTTCCCTGGCTGCGGTTATCAGGTCGCATCCGGCTACCAGGTGGCAGCCTCCGGCCATGGCGATGGCATGGACCTCTGCGATCACACACTGGGGGACATTGCGAATAGCAGTCATGAGGTTGAAAGACGTCTGAAAAAGCCTGCGGATATTGGCAACCGGCTGATTCAAAATTTCTGTGCGTTCATGGCCGGCACAAAACACGGGTCCATTAGCCCTCAAGATGATGACCTTTACGGCATGCCGTTTGGCTGCATCCTGCAGACACTCCGTAATCTCGGATTCAGCATAGATGCCCAAGGCATTGCGTTTCTCAGGCATGTTCAGTGTCAGCAAGCCGATCTCGCCCTGTTCCTCATACAGAATTGAATCGTAACTCATATGGTTTCTCCTTTTTTTCCTTTGGCTAAAGCCTAAAGCCTGGGCTTCAAGTTGTATATTGTCAATGTAAAGCCATGGGTTAGGAACGAGGGATTTTCTCACATTCCCGTATGGAACATTAATCCCCCCTCAACTGGCGCCGCAGCGCCTTTCCTGAAGCCAGGCGAGGAATTTCATCTATGAACTCAACCGCTACAGGCACTTTGTACGGTGCCATCCTGGTTTTGCAGTAGTCACGGATCTCTTCGAGGCTGGTGGTCTCACCATCATTGAGCACGATGAACGCTTTGGGCGCCTCGCCTTTCAGTTTATCGGAAATGCCCACGATGGCCAGGTCCTTGATCTTGGGATGGGTTATCATCATGTCCTCCACCTCAGCAGGGAACACCTTCTCGCCCCCCACATTGATCATATCCTTCTTTCGGTCCACGATGTAAGCATACCCCTCTTCATCCATATATGCAATGTCCCCCGAATGAAACCAGCCTTCTGAATCAAAAGCATCCCTGGTGGCATCCGGCTTGTTGAGATAGCCGCTGGTCACACAAGTCCCTTTGACACATAATTCACCTGTCTGGTGGGGGGCAAGGGCGTTGCCCTTTTCGTCGATCACCTTCATCTCTGCATCATCCATACCCCGTCCGCAGGATCCGATGCGGGTTTCCGTATAGGGCGATGTGGCGCCTACACAGGAAACCTCCGTAAGCCCCCAGGCCTCGGCGTAGCGCCACTTCAGTTTTTGCTCCACCTGGCGGATGAGGTTCTCAGGCATTTTGGTGGCTGCAGAAAGGCAGAAAACCACCGACGAGATATCCCTTTTGTCCAGATCGGGGTGATTGAGCAGCAGGTTGTACATGGGTGGAACCCCTATGAATATGGTCGGTTCAAGCTGCTCTATGGCATTTATGGCCTGATCAGGATAAAAGCGTTCTACCGTGATCACGGTTCCCCCGTTAGAAAACATACCAAAGGTACCGTTTACCAGCCCCCAGCAGTGAAATATGGGGGTGGCCACCATGATGGTGTCGGCCGGCTTGAAGTGAACCTTGCCAAACTCGACGGCGTTATGGCGAATATTCCCATGGGTAGCCATGACGCCCTTTGGCCAACCCGTGGTGCCGGATGTATACATCAAATGACAGAGATCGCTTCCTTTGGTTTGGGGTGCCTGGAATTCACCCTCTCCTTTGGCCATCAGGGTTTTAAAGCTTGGATAGTTTCCTTGGCCCTGTTCGTCCAAAAGGATCACATGGGTAAGTGAAACAACTTCAGAACGTATGGACTCAATGATGGGAATCCGCTTGGCATCTGTCAAAACTCCTTTAGACCGACAGTCATTCAGAATGTATTCCACTTCTATTTTCTGCAGCATGGCATTGACCAGGTTGACCGTCACGCCAGCCCTGACGGTCCCTAAATAAGCGATGATCAATTCCGGAATACTGGGTAGAAATACGGATAGCACATCGCCCCGCTTAAACCCCATTTCCAAGATGCCGGCAGCGGTGCGGTCAATTAAATTATCCAGTTCAGCATAGGAGATACGGCGCTCACCAAAAACAATCGCCGTCTTATCAGGGTTATCAGCAACATGTGGTTTGATAATATTCGATACGTTCATAATAAGCTCCCCAACAAACCGGTTCGAGTTACGGTGTTTCCATAAATGGGCGATTCAGGTGTAACTATACGGCTTCTGTTTTAACGCAAAGCAAATCATACTTTTGGGCCAATGCATTCAGTTCATTCGCCAACACACCATTGAGCGGAATATCCTTCCAAACTAAGAAAATATCAACCATTTGTAAAACCGCTGATAGGTCTGACATCTATGCAGAAATTCGAAAGTTAGAAAAGAGCATCGATAAAGGCCTCAGAATCAAACTCCTGCAGGTCGCCGATGCCTTCGCCCACCCCGATGTACTTCAGCGGGATATTGAGGGTGCTGCATATTCCCACCACGATGCCGCCTTTGGCGGTCCCGTCCAGTTTGGTCAAGGCCAGCCCGGTGATGTCGAGCGCCTCGTTGAACAGCTTGGCCTGGGAAAGCGCATTCTGACCGGTGGTGGCATCCAGGACCAGGATGATTTCATGGGGAGCGCCGGGGATTTTTTTGGTAACCGTGCGCTTGATTTTCTTGATCTCCTCCATCAGGTTTACCTTGGTGTGGAGCCTCCCGGCCGTGTCGATGAACACGATGTCGGATCCTCTGGCTTCGGCCGCTTCGAGACTGTCAAAGGCCACGGCTGCAGGATCGGCATTGTCCCTGTGCTTGACGATGTCCGCACCGGCCCGATCCGCCCAGATGGAGAGCTGTTCAATGGCGGCCGCCCTGAAGGTGTCGGCCGCGGCGATGAGCACCTTCCTTCCTTCCGCGCTCTGTCTGGCGGCCAGTTTTCCGATGGTAGTTGTTTTACCCACACCGTTGACGCCCACCACCATGACCACATGGGGCTTTTCAGGTTGAGCTTCAGGTGCGGTTGTGGCCGTGCCCATGGTCTTTAGTATTTCCTTTTTAAGGAATTCCTTGAGCTGAGCCGCGTCCTGGATGCTGGCGGATTTTTTGCCAATGGTTTCGATGAGGTCCATGGCCGTGGAAACGCCGATATCCGAAGTAATTAAAAGTTCCTCGAGCTCCTCCAGAAGATCGTCGTCCAGTTTTCGTTTTCCGGTGAAAAGGTCATCGATATCGGTGGTCAGGATCTCGCGGGTTTTAGACAACCCGTTTTTAAGGCGTTTGAAAAACCCCTTTTTATCCTTGGGTTGCTTTGCAGGCTCCCTGTGATTGGGTACGTCCGTTTCCATTTGTTCGTCTGTTTCTTCAGTTGCCCCGTCTTTCGGGACGTCAGCTTCTGTTTCCTGTAAAGCTTCGAAAGCTTCATCTTCCGGTTGCATATCGGGTTCTACCGGCAGTTCCTCCACATCCGCCTTTTCTTCCAACGACAGGTTTTTATCTTCGGATTTTTTTTTCTTGAACCAGTTCATGGCAATTTTTGCTCCAAAATATGAAAGTGTAATTCGGTTTATATTACATGCAGGTAACTAAATCAACGAACAGGCATTGCAATGCTCCACTGGCAAAAGGAATTTCCACCATTTCAGATATTGCCGGTGATGGTTTATATCCGTTGATGTTCAATAATTTTTCACGTCCCATGGCGGGACGATAAAAAAGGGAATCTGCACCTGGCTGTTTTCGATTTGACCCAGGTTATTTTGTGAAAAATTATGCGGCTTGCTGCTTGGCCAGGTTAACGGAGACCACTCTTGAAACCCCTTTTTCACCCATGGTGATTCCAAACAGGGTGTCGGCAAATTCCATGGTGCGCTTGTTGTGGGTGATCATGATGATCTGGGATTTTTCACCGATGACCTTCAACAGATCATTGAAGCGGAACACGTTGGCTTCATCTAGGGGCGCATCGATCTCGTCCATCAGGCAAAAGGAGGTGGGCTTTATTAAAAATATGGAGAAAATGAAGGCAATGGCCGACATGGCTTTCTCCCCGCCGGACAGAAGGCTCATGCGGGTCAATTTTTTCCCGGGGGGTTGAATCATGTATTCCACACCGGTCTCCAATGGATTGTTCGGCTCCGTCAGGGTCAGCCTGGCAGTGCCGCCTTCGAACAGCCGGGGGAACACTTCCTTGAGCTTTTCATTGACGGCATCGAAGGTTTTGGTAAACCTTTCCTGGGTGATCCGGTTGATTCTTTTAATGACTTTGTGCAGGTCGTCGATGGCCTTCATCAGGTCGTCACGCTGCTCCACCAGGAAATCAAAACGGGTTTTGAGCTGGTCGAATTCCTCGATGGCTCCCAGGTTGACATCACCTATCCGGGCGATTTTAGCACGGAGTTTTTCCAGATTCACTTCCGTGGTTTCCGTGTCAAGAGGTCCTTCCTCCTGTGTTGCGGCAAACTGCAGCCGCAGTTGCCCGATGCCATAATGGTAGCGTTCCTTCAACCGGTTGGAGATATTCTCCTGCTTCATTTCCTGTTGCGACTGTTCGAGTTCGAGGAGACGGATCTTCTGGAGCGTTTCTTCCCGTTCGTTCTGGATGCCGGTAATGATGTCGTCATTTTTTTTCAATTCTTCGTCGATAATCCGATAATCGGATTCATTGTGTTCGAGTGTCCGGGTCAATTCCTCGAGCTGCCTGTAAAGGTCGGCTAACTTCTGCTCCTGCCGGGCAATCTTATTTTTTGATTCAGATCGTTTGTTGTTTTTTAACGCAATGTCGCGGGATATCTGCTCCCGCCTGTCCAATCCATCCTGCCAGAATTCCTTCAATCGCCTGAGTGTATGGTTGCTGTTGTCTAAACGGGCATCCAGGGCGGTCAGTTTGAGCTTGAGGTCCACCATGGACTGGTTGAACGCATCTGCCTCGCTGGAAACCTGATCGATCCGGGCCGAGGTTTCCGTGACGGCTGTCTGGGCCTCTTTGACGCGGTTCTCGATATCGGCGATGGCCTGGTTGTATTTGGACATCTCGGCTTCGATATCGCTTTCTTCCCCCCTCAGCTGCTCCTGTTCGAGCCTGAGGACGTCCAGGTGGCGCCGGGTGTGTTTGAGGTTTTCAGTGGCCTTGTACAGGCTTTTTTCCCGGTCCACTTCCTCCTGGGACAGGGTGTACTTTTTTTCAAGCAGTTTCTGGAGCGCATCTTCGGATTGGCGAACATCTTCTTCCAGGGATAGCTGCTTTTCCCTGGCGCTCACCAGTTTCCTGGCCAGTTCCTGCTCCTGTTGGCGGAGCTTCTTGATCTCCTGTTTTTTAGAGAGGATGCCGGACAATTTTTCGCGGCTGCCACCCACCAGGACGCCCTGGTGAGAGATGACGTCACCGCCTTTGGTGACGATGGTCTGTATGCGTCCGTTGCGGTTGAACAGTGCAAGGGCTTCCTGCAAGTCGCCGGTGACCACGACATGTCCGAGCAGGGCCTGGGCGACCTTGTCAAATCCATCCTTGATGGCGACGTGTTTCAAAAGCAGTTTGTCGGGATCCGGTGCTTTTTGGCCTCCGGTGTCCAGCTGTTTGACATTGGGAAGCGGTATAAAACCGCTGCGACCCTTACCGGTGGTCTGAAGATAGTCGATGGCGTCCATGCCCGTGGTCTGTTGCTTGACGATGATGTACTGCAGCTGCTCACCCAGTACGGCCTCGACCGCAGCCTCGTAGCTGGGTTCGGGGTCCAGGATATCAGCCATCAGGCCGATGACGTTGCCCGTCAGCTTGTTCACCCGGCCGTCGATATCCGGGGGTTCATTGCCCGAAAGCTTACCCGCGGGTTCTTGCTTGGATGCCTGCATCACGGCTTTTACGCCATCCCGGTACCAGGCATAGCTTTCTTCCATCTTTTTAAGGGCAGCGTACTGGGAGCTTGTTTTGTTCTGCTCCAGTTCGATGCCCTGGGCCAGTTTGACCTGATCGGCAAAGGCGCGGCTCCTTTCCGAAAGCCGGTTTTCAACAGATTGGATTTCCTGTTTGACAGCCGTGATCGACTCTTTGAGTTGGTTGAGCTCCTCCTGGATCTTGGTGGCTTCGGCCTGTTCGGCAGCCGCCTTTTTTTCGGTAGCGGCTGTTTCCTGATCGGTTCGCTTCTGTCTGCGCAGCAGGCTCTCCTTGGTGCTGGAGGCGTTTTGGTAAATATTCTTAAAGCGCGCTTCCTGGGCGATCAGGTCCATGAGAGCTGTTTTATGGCTATCGATCGTGCGTTGCAGTTCCCCCAGCTGTTCCTTGTATTTTTCGGAGGCTTCTTTTTTTTCGTCTATCCGGGCAATGACCGCCTCTTTGTCCTGGTTTACGGCTGTGGTTTCATCCTTGACCTGCTCGATTTCAGACAGGATGCCGCGGTTCTTCTCTTCCAGGCCTGTTTTGGCCGATTCCAGTTCACCGACCTCCAGGGTCAGCCGTTCTATTTCCTGCTTCAGGTGCTGCAGATCGGTTTCTGTACGGTCCAAGGTGCGCTGGGTTTCGAACTGTCTGGATTTTTGACCTGAAATTTCCTGGTTTTTCTGCCAGCGGCGCATTTTGATCTCTTCCACAGCCGCATCGATTTTCTGCAACTGGGAGGTGTGCCGGATGTCCTTATCCCGATGGGCGGTCAGAAGGACAGCGGAATTGCGGATTTTTTGGGCATAGTCGTCAAAGTCGTGCAGCCCGAGTCTGATATCGAGCTCCCGGGCCTGTGTCTTGTATTTTTTAAACCGTTCAGCCTTGCGCGCCTGGCGTTTGAGACCGGCCATCTGGCGTTCGATCTCGAGGATAATGTCGTTGACCCGCAGGAGGTTCTGGTTGGTGGAGGCAACTTTGCGCAGCGCCTCCTTTTTCCTGTTTTTATAGCGTGTCACACCGGCGGCTTCCTCTATGAAGAGACGCCTCTCTTCAGGGCCGGCATCGGTGATGGCCCCGATATTCCCCTGCTGGATCACGGCGTAGGTCTTGGCGCCCATGCCGCTGCCCATGAACACATTGTGGATGTCTTTCAGGCGGCACGGCTGGCGGTTGATAAGGTAGGCGCTCTCACCGGAACGATATAATCTCCGGGTCACATTGATTTCCGTGAAATCTTTGAGCTCTTCCGGTGCAGAGCCGTTGTCGTTCAAAAGGGTGAGCGACACCTCAGCCATGTTCAACGGCGCTTTTCCCCGGGTGCCCGAAAAAATGACGTCCTCCATGGACTTGCCCCGGAGCTGCTTGACGCTCTGTTCGCCCATCACCCAGCGCAGGGCATCCACAATGTTGCTCTTGCCGCAGCCGTTGGGGCCCACAACCGCCGATATCCCGGTGGGAAAATCGATGGCGGCCTTTTCCGGAAAAGATTTAAAACCCGATATTTCCAGCTTTTTAAGCTTCATGGAACCTTAGATCTCCTGATTTTTACAGGTTGAAGGCTGAAGGTTGAAGATAATGGGTAGCATATCGCTGTCAGCGTTCGCAGCTCCTGCCTTCTACCTTTGATTCTGAATTCTTACACCACCTTGGGAATTTAGCAGAAACAGAGGGGCTTGTAAAGAAAAAACACAAGGGAGAGTAGGGTTGTGAAGAAAATTACACAATATGTTGGAGAACATCCTATGGAAGTCAATCGGCCTCAAGTTGTAATTACGCCTGCGGCTGTCATTTGGCCTGCGGCCGTTAATTTGCGCTGACGCGCGTAATTTATTGCCGCAATTTGCTATCAGCTGTCAGCAACAATTAATGACATCGAAGCGAATGACACGGAGTGAATTACCATTAATGACAAACTAATGAAAGTGCAGCTTTATAAAATCTGGCTGAGAAACAGCTTGGTTCTTTCATGCTCCGGGTTAGTGAAAAAGTGTTCGGGGGTTCCCACCTCGACCACGGCACCCTCATCCATGAAGACGACCCGGTCCGCCACCTCCCGGGCAAATCCCATTTCATGGGTGACCACCACCATGGTCATACCTTCTTTGGCCAGGGTTTTCATGACATCCAGCACCTCCCCGATCATTTCAGGATCCAGTGCCGATGTGGGCTCGTCAAACAGCATCACTTTGGGATCCATGGCCAGTGCCCGGGCAATGGCCACCCGTTGCTGCTGGCCGCCCGACAGGTTGTCTGGATAGCCATTGGATTTATCGGCAATGCCAACCTTGTTGAGCAGGAACATGGTCTTTTCCTTGGCATCCTCCTTGGATCTTTTGCGGACCACCGTCTGGGCCAGGTTGACATTCTCGAACACCGTTTTGTGGGGGAAGAGGTTAAAGGACTGAAAAACCATGCCTACTTCGGCCCGGATCTTGTTGATGTTGGTCTTGGGGTCGAGCACATCCATGCCGTCGATGATGATGTGACCGGAATCGGCCCTTTCCAGCCGGTTGAGGCATCTCAAGAAAGTACTCTTGCCAGAACCGGAGGGCCCACAGACAACCACCACCTCACCAGCGGCGATCTTTTCAGTCACATCTACAAGGGCTTTGACCTCATGGGGGATGAAAAACGTTTTGTATATATGCTGGACTTCAATCACTTTGTTGCCGACCTCCTCTCAAGGTGCTGTACAAACATGGAAAGGGTGAATGTCAATACAAGGTAGAGCACCGCCGTGACCAGGTAGATTTCAAACGGCTGCAGGCTCGCGGTGACCGCCTCCCGGGCGGCCTTGGTCAATTCACGAATGGCAATGATGCCCAGGAGCGAAGAATCCTTAATCAGGCTGATGAACTGGCCTGCCAGAGGGGGCAGAATTCTGCGCAGGGCCTGGGGCAGGATAATGTGGAACATGCTCTGGGCATACGACATGCCCAGGGAACGCGCGGCCTCTGTCTGGCCGCGGTGGATGGACTGGATGCCGGCCCGGACAATTTCGGTGACATATGCTCCGGCAAAACAGGCCAGAGAAGCCACGCCATACCAGAAGGCGGACAGCCGGCCCATGCCATAGGTGGCCAAAAGGTCGTTGATGAGCGTTCCCAAAACAAAATACCATATCAGGATCTGAACCATCAGGGGGGAGCCCCGGATGATTTCAACGTAAACGATGCTGGTCCACTTCAGGGCCGGATTGGCTGAAATCCTCGCCAGCCCCCCGGCCACGCCGATGATAACGCCGAATATCGTGGCCATGACGCTCACCTGCAACGTTAACCAGAGGCCGATCACCAGGAGTCCGGGTTTCCACTCGGTGTAGAACCCCAAAACATCCCCAATGGAAATGATTTCGCCCTCCTCCACATCCAGGTTTTCAGTGGGGACCCGGTAGGTCGCTGTTTGATCCAAATCCTTGACAATGATGATGGTTTCTTCGCCATCCTTTTTCAGGGATTCCACCTCCCCGTCGATTTCCGATGCAATTTCGACGGTGTCCTCATAGGCAAAATAGATGGGCATGCGATTCCAGCGCCAGACATATTCTATTTTTTGGGTTGCGTAATAGAAAAGGCCGGCAACCACAATGACGAAAATGACAAAAACACTGACCCACATGTTGTAGCCCGGTGGTCTGAGCGCCTTTTGATTTTGGGTGTTTTGATTCATAATCTGATGTGTCCGTTCATAGCGGTTGCAAAGATAGAAAGGCCGGCCGATCGTATATGTGGATCAGCCGGCCTTTTCATAAAATTTCATGAAATGAGTAAATATACGCGGTCATGTATTTACACCGCAATTCATGAACTATGTTTTAAATGATCAGTAAAGCATGAAAATTTATTGGAGTTCTTTTTTCCAGTCGGAGCCGATAATCCATTTATTGTACACTTTTTCATAGAACCCGTCGCCCTTGGACTGCTGCAGGAAGTTGTTCAGGAAGTTGAGGAAGTCGGGATCGCCCTTGTTGATGGCCCAGGCCAGAGGTTCGTAAGTGAACGGCTGGTTCAGGAAAACGGTTTTGCCCTTGCCCTGGCTGCCGTACAGAAAACCGATGAAAGGCAGGTCGTACACCAGCGCATCGGCCTTGCCGTTGATGACTTCCAGGCCGGCTTCGGCTTCGCTTTCAAAGCCTTTGTAGGTGGCTTTGCCGATATACTTCTTGATGGCCTGCTCGCCGGTGGTGCCCATTCTGGAGGTCAGGATGAATTTCTTGTCGTTCAAGTCCTTGTAGGAGAGCACTTTGCCTTCATGCTTTTTGTTGAGCAGGATGGCTTGCCCCACGACGATGTAGGGATCGGCAAAGTTGATTTTCAGGTTTCTTTCCTGGGTAATGGTCATGCCGCCCATGATGATGTCGAATTTATCTGTCATGAGAGCGGGGATGATGCCGTCCCAGGCTGTATTGACGGGCACGAACTTGACGCCCATGGCCTTGGCCATGCGGCGACCGAAATCCATATCAAACCCGATGAATTTACCTGTTTTGTCGGTCATTTCAAAAGGAACGTAGCCGGACTCGAACCCCACGCGCAGTTCGCCCCTTTTCAGAATCTTTTCAACAGTCGATTTCTTGGCGAGTTCGATGTCAGCACCGAACGCTGCGGTCGAAAAAATGAGCCCCAGTGCGGCAATGGCAAATAACCCCGTTAATAATGCTTTTTTCATGTCTAGCCTCCTTGATGGTTGGGATTGTAAAAACAGGTAAATTGGTATGTTAGGCCAATACAAAATTTAACCTTATTACATAACATTTGGAAAGTAAACCCCTTAGTTGTATTAACACCGCAGCAGTGCCCGCATCGTGCATTCCCGCCATGTGAAGCGTCCGCCAAGACACGGTCAGGTGATAGATTGGTTGCCTGTTTCCAATGTACTCCTTGACACTGAAGTTGTCGGGCGAGTATTAATAGGTTTTAAATATTTGTTCTTGAGACGATGCTGTATAACGATAAAGTAGCAGCTTTTAATCAGGACTATACAAATAGTAGGCAGTAAGGAGTAGGTAGTAGGGAGAATGCTGTAAGCTGGGAGCCTGATATCTGCCCTCTGTCCTCATGATATTCTACCTTAAATAGTTTGGAGGTCTAATAATGTCAGATCCAGAAATGTTGTCCACGGACGAACTCCTGTCTCATCCTGAAGCTGTGCGAGTCATTGACAAAATAAATCCTGAATTTGTTGAGAGAACAGCTTACCGGCCACCTGTATGCGATGTGTTGGCTGGGCATGCCACAGAACTGATAGAAGATGACATCTATTGTTTCGAAAAAGACCGTGAGGCACGGGTGCTACTGCCCGGCATCATCGACAACAAAGTTCAGCGCGTCAAGGCTAAAGCCGACTCCGGTGGGGAGGCGGAAAAGGACTATAGCCGGCAACGCACCATCGGCATCGTTTTTTCAGGAGGACCGGCCCCGGGCGGTCACAATGTCATTGCCGGGATATATGATGCTGCTAAAAAGGCAAATCCCGAATCTGTTATCCTGGGATTTTTACTGGGGCCGGACGGCATAATTGAAAATGAGGTGATCGAAATCACCGGCGAAATGGTGGATGCCCATCGGAACCTGGGCGGTTTCACCATGATAAAGACCGGCCGCGCCAAAATAGACACCAGCGAGAAAATGGCGCTATCCCGGGAAACCTGCAAAAAGTTGAACCTGGACGCTCTGGTGGTGGTGGGCGGGGACGACTCCAATACCAATGCCGCCTTTCTGGCGCAGGAAATGGCGGCGGATGGCATTCAGGTCATCGGTGTGCCCAAAACCATAGACGGCGATATCCAGGTCCGGGATGCCGGCGGCAAGGTCCTTTGCGCCATGTCGTTTGGGTTTCACACGGCGGCACGGGCCTTTGCCAACGCCATTGGCAACCTGTGCACCGACAGCAGTTCCGACGTGAAATACTGGCACATCTGCAAGGTCATGGGGCGGGTGGCTAGCCATCTGGCCCTCGAGGTCGCCCTGCAGACCCATGCCAACATGACGCTCATCGGTGAAGACCTGGCGGATTACACAGACCACCGCCGGTTGGAGAAGGCTGCGGCCAGCCGCACCACCGATTACAGTGCTTACGGTATCACCCTGAGGCATCTTTCCCGGGTGATTTGTAACGGTATCGTCAGAAGAGCGGCCGTGGGGAAAAAATACGGGGTGATCGTCATTCCAGAAGGTATTCTGGAATTCGTCAACGAGATTCAGGTGTTTATCCTCAAGCTCAACACCATCATAGCTGATCACAATGCCACCCACGATCGAGGCTTTCATAAAACGTTTCCCCTGTTGGAGGACAAACTGGAATATTTAAGGAGGACGGCCCGACAGTCGGAAGAGGGCGCCTCCATTACTGTGTGGAACCGCAGGGATGACGACCTCTTCAATGACCTTCCGGTATTTTTCCAGGAAGGCCTCCTCACGGAGCGGGACAGCCACGGCAATTTCCAGTTTTCCCAAGTGGAAACCGACAAAGTGATCATGGGGTTAGTAACGGACTATCTGGGCATTTTAAGGGAGCAGGGCAGGTATAAAGTAGGCATTGAGACGGCCTACTACCATAAAACCCTGGAAAAGGGAGGGCTCGATCCCGTGTTGTTTGGCCCGGTTCTCTTCAGGAACTACGCCAAAGCACCCTATCTGCTGGTCAAAGAATCTATAATTTCCATCAAGACCCTGACCCAGGCCCTGGTAGCTGCCGGTGTCCTGGGGCGTGGCGAACCTATACCGGCGCCTGTTGAAAAAATATATAAAAAGTCCGTGCCTGATTTTAAAACCCAGACCCATTTTTACGGGTATGACGGTCGCGGCAATGACCCCACGCGCTTTGACTGCATCTACACCTATAATCTTGGTTTGACCGTGTTTAACCTGATTGCCAACGGCGCCACCGGTCAGATGGCGGCCATAAGGAATCTGGAAGGGGATTTTCCCGCATGGGAGCCCATGGGCATTCCCATCGCTTCCCTGATGCATCTCGAGGAGCGCAAAGGAAAGCTGGAATTGGTCATTGAAAAGAGTGTTGTGGATATCCACTCCAATGCGTTCAGGGTGGTCAAGGCCAGCCGTGAAAACTGGCTGGCGGCCGTTCCCGGGGATGACCATTTCAGAAAACCGGGGCCGATCCGGCTTAACGGAAAAGGCGAGGAGGACAAACCGATCACGCTGGTGCTGAATGCTATTCGCCGGTAGCCCCGGGCTATGCGTGGTAGGGCGTAAGGAGTAGGCAGTAGGGAGTCAGAGGCCTGAACCCCAGAGGATGGAGGACAGAGCTATAGAAGAGGACAGAAGACAGAGGACGGAGGACCTCAAAGGACACTTGGAAATTGGCTATTCGTTATTGGAAATTGGACATTCGCCTTTTGTCTTTTTGAATATCCAATAACCAATGTTCAATGTCCAATCATCAAGTATTAAGACACTGCAATGCAACACCTAAAGTGACAACTTTAAATCAGGACTTGACCGCCAGAGGTCAGAAGACGATGCAGGGCTGAAGCCCTGGCCTACATGCCCATTCCTCGATTCAACCATGTAGCGCGGGGATTTATCCCTGCTGGCGTCATTTGCGCTTCGCGCGTAATTTATTGTCGCAATACGCGATTTGCTGCCAACAACAATTAATGACAGCGAAGCGAATGACACGAAGTGAATGACTATAAATTACCATGGGGACATTAGGGATACATGAGCATAGAAAACAAAAATGTTTCTAAAGAGAAAAGAGATGTAATCTCCCGTTTCCGAAACCACGTATCGTCTGGAAAAGCCGATTTTTTTCAGACATTGGGTATGGATCTGGTCATGGGGGAGCGCCAGGGCATGTATCTGGCCGATATGGACGGCCAAAAAAAGCTGTTTAATCTGCACTGCAATGGCGGGGTGTACAACCTGGGGCACCGTAATCCGGAACTGATTGAAATCCTCAAAGGGGGCCTGGACAGATTCGACATCGGGAACGGACATCTCATGAGCCGCATGCGGGCGGAGCTGGCTGAGCAGTTAGCAAGCCTGATGCCTGCAGATCTTGACTACACGGTGTTCGGTGTTTCCGGGGGGGAGGCCGTGGATCTGGCCATTAAGGTTGCTCGCGGCTATACCGGCCGGGAGAAAATAATCTCTGCCAAAGGCGGCTACCATGGCCACACAGGGCTTGCCCTGGCGGCCGGGGACCGGCGATACCGGGAACCGTTCCGCATTTCCGCCGCGGGATTTGAACAGGTTCCGTTTGGCGATGTTGCCGGCCTACAATCAAACATCGGGGAGGATACCGCCGCCGTTATCCTGGAAACCATACCAGCCACCTTGGGTATGGTGATGCCCCCCTTGGATTACCTGGCGGCTGTCCGGGATCTGTGCACCCGGACAGGGGCGATCTTTATCATCGATGAAGTGCAGACAGGGCTGGGACGGACCGGAAGGCTCTGGGGATTCGAGCATTATGATGTGGTTCCGGACATGGTGGTCCTGGGCAAGGGGCTCTCCGGGGGGATTTACCCCATAACGGCAACAGTGCTGCGGACTCCCCTTGAACAGGTTTTTCACGAAGACCCCTTCATCCATGTTTCGACTTTTGGCGGGGCTGAAATCGGCTGCTGTGTTGCCGGACGCGTGCTGGAGATATCCGCGGAACCGGCATTTCTGAACCATGTCAACACCCTGGCCGTTGATTTCAGGGAATGTGCGGACAGGCTCAAGGAAAAATACGGAGATTTTGTCATTGGTTTCCGGCAGCTCGGTTTGATGATGGGGCTGGTGTTCAAGGGGGAGATCTCTGGGCAGGTGGTCAGCAAGACAGCCTATGACAACGATTTGTTGATGGTGTACGCTAACAACGATCCATCTGTTTGCCAGCTGCTGCCGCCCCTGACCATGAACAGAAACGAAATGGACTGGGTGGCTGAACGCCTGGACAGGGCCGTGGCCCAGGCAAGGGCGTTCGTTTTGGGTGGGAAATAGCGCTGCGCGCGATATTAC
>JBDLJD010000090.1:0-18458 GCA_039714495.1 Thermodesulfobacteriota bacterium | reverse complement strand
CGGCAAAAAATGCGGCAAGTGCATAGAAAAATGCCCGGTGGGAGCACTGCAAGAGGATTCTTTTGACAGAAGAAAGTGCTGGGACAGATTGAACGAGAATTACAGAACACTTGACTATTTTTCGGAACTTCCGGGCACCACTGATGTTTGCGGCAAGTGTGCCGCCATGCTGCCGTGCAGCTTCGCGAATCCGGTCAAGGCCTGACGCCATCCTCGTTCGAGATTTCAACAATCCAAATGCGATTAACCTTAAGCCCCCTTCGAAAAATCACGCCTAAAACAAAAGGCTACCGGTAGCACTGTCGTTTTTTAGCTTGACATAAAAACGTTTTAAGTGCGATTAAAGAAACATCTCCTTTTGTTATCAAAGAAATCGCTCTTATTTCATATCTTGCCAGGAAGCAGCTAACGTTTTCTTTTGTAAAGTAATACAGACAGTGTGCTGAATTCATTCTGCCCTGTGTTCCAGTGGAACGATGGATATGTTAAACGAGATTCTGCAAACCATACTCACCGGTATCTCCATCGGGTGCGTTTACGGCCTGGTTGCCCTCGGTTTCGTCCTTATCTTTAAAGCCACTGAAGTCATCAATTTTGCCCAGGGGGAATTGCTGATGTTGGGGGCTTTCATCAGCTACAGCCTTATCACCATGCTCAATTTTCCCTACTGGGCGGCCATGCTGACCACCATGGTGGTCATGGGGTTGGTGGGCGCTCTTCTGGAGCGTACGGTGCTGCGGTCCCTGGTGGGAGAGCCTGTGTATGCCATCGTGATCGTTACCATCGGGTTGGCGTTTTTCTTTCGCAGCGCGGTCAGCATGATTCCAGGATGGGGTACGGATACCCACGGCTTCAGAACACCCTTCACGGAACAATTCATTCGTTCCGGCAATCTGGTCATATCATGGGAATACATGGCCATCATACTGATAACCTCGGTCCTAATCGCTCTCCTTTTCACTTTTTTCCGCTACACCCGAGCCGGAACGGCCATGCGGGCCACCTCCCAGAACCAGTTGGCAGCGGTTTACATGGGCATCAGCGTCACCCGGGTTTTCTCACTGACCTGGACCATTGCTGCGGCTTTGGGCGGTATCGGAGGCATTCTGCTGGCACCGATTACCTTTGTTCACATGAATATGGGGTTTATTGGATTAAAGGCATTCCCGGCTGCCGTACTCGGCGGGATGGGCAGCCTGCCGGGGGCCATTGTGGGCGGGCTCATCATCGGTGTGACCGAGAGCCTTGCCGGAATTTATCTGCCAGAAGGCTGGAAGGACATTGCCGCCTGGATCATCCTCATAGGAGTGCTCATCGTCAGGCCCCAGGGACTGTTCGGCGTAAAAGAGAAGAAAAAGGTGTAGGTTTATGCGATTTCTCATGAGGACAGCATACCAGCAGGATATCCGGCTGTTTAAGTACGGCAGCACCCTGGGCTGGTATGTGGCGCTGGTCGCCGGCTGTCTTCTCATGCCACTGATTTTGGATGAATACCTGCTTTCGCAGATGACCTTTATCTGTATGTACGCCATCGCTGCCGTGGGCCTCATGTTGTTGACCGGTTATACCGGTCAGGTGTCCATGGGCCATGCCGCCTTTTTTGCCATCGGTTCCTACACTTCGGCCATTCTGACATCCAAGGGGGTGCCTTTTCTCCTGGCCCTGCCGGCAGCCGGTGTCATGGCCGCGCTCGTGGGTGTCGTTATCGGCAGGCCGATTCTGCACCTTACCGGGATGTACCTGGCCATTGCCACCATGGGATTCGCCTTCATCGTGGATGAAGTCCTGGTCCGCTGGGAGAGCCTGACCCGGGGCAACATGGGATTTTATGTGGATCCTCCGGTTATAGGACCCTGGGTCCTGGATACGGAAACCCGCTTCTATTACCTGTCTCTCATTGTGTTGATTCTGACATTGTTTGCTGCCAGGAATGTCCTGCGGTCACCTACAGGACGGGCCATGATCGCCATTCGGGACAGTGAAGTGGCTGCAGAGGCCATGGGGATCAATCTTGCCCAATTCAAGACCATTGCTTTTGCGTTGAGCGCCTTTTTCACGGGTATTGCGGGCAGTCTTTATGCTCACAAGCTTTTTTTCATCAACCCGGAGAGCTACACGATCTTCCTGTCTGTCGAACTTTTGGCCATGGTGATCATCGGCGGGCTGGGCAGCCTGCACGGGGCTGTGTTCGGGGCTGCATTTTTTATATTCCTGCCCCAGATCATCATCATGACCAAAGATTATCTGCCGACCTATGTGCAGAACCAGACCGGGCTGGAATCCGCCTTTTTCGGGCTTCTGATCGTTCTGGTCATGCTGTTCGAGCCCATGGGCATATACGGCCGTTGGCTGAAAACGCGGTTTTATTTCGAGATGTTCCCGCTTTATAAAAAAGACTCGTTCAAGCGCGAGAAAAAGTACCAGAAGGCGGAAAGGCACTAAATGACATTTTTCAAGGCCCAGGAAATATCTATCAGCTTTGGTGGCCTGAAGGCCCTGGACCGGGTCAGCTTCGAAATCGGCCAGGGAGAGATATTTTCCATTATTGGACCGAATGGTGCCGGCAAGACTACTATATTCAACTGTATCAACCGGTTTTACGATCTCGATCAAGGAATGCTCCTGCTGGAGGATCGGGATATATCCAATATCAAACCCCATGCGGTTGCCGAGGCCGGCATTGCCAGGACCTTTCAGAATATCGAGCTTTTCAAAAATGCCACCGTTCTGGAAAACCTCATTTTGGGAAGGCACCGACACCGGCGGTCCAGCGTGCTAACGGAAATCTTTTTTTCTAAATCGGTGCGACGGCAGGAGATCGAATGTCGCGAAAAGGCAGAGGCCGTCATCGACCTTTTAGATCTGGAAGCCTATCGCGAGCAGCGGGTGCTCAACCTGCCCTATGGCGTACAGAAGACGGTCGAGCTTGGACGAGCCTTGGCCATGGATCCCAAACTGCTCTTGTTAGACGAACCGTCATCCGGACTGAATGTCGAAGAAACTGAGGATCTTTCTTTCTGGATGAGTGATATCAAAGAGGATCTGGGCATCACCATCCTGCTGGTGGAGCACAACATGCATTTCGTGCAGCAGGTCTCAGACCACCTGATGGCCCTGGACTTCGGCCAGGTACTTGCACAGGGGCCGCCTGCCGACGTGTTGAACCACCCTGAAGTCATGCAAGCCTATCTTGGAGAAGAATGTGTCGCTGCTCAAGGTTAGGAACATAGAAACCTATTATGGGCCCATTATGGCCGTTAAAGGCGTGTCCTTCGACGTCATCGATGGGGCCATTGTCACGATTCTGGGTGCCAACGGTGCCGGTAAGACGACTATTTTAAAGACCATCTGCGGGGTGATGGATCCGGAAAAGGGGATCATCGAATTCATGGGACAGCGTATAGACGCCATGGCGCCGGAAAAGATTGTGCGCATGGGCATCTCACAGGTCCCAGAGGGACGGGAAGTGTTTCACGATCTGACCGTCAAGGAGAACCTCATGATGGGTGCCTACCTCAGGCGGGATCGAGAGGGGATTCAGGAAGACCTCAAGCTGGTATACAACTATTTCCCGCGGCTCAAAGAACGGACTGCGCAGATGGCCGGGGCCATGAGCGGGGGCGAGCAGCAGATGGTGGTCATTGCCAGGGCGCTTATGGCAAGACCCCGCCTCATGCTTCTGGATGAGCCGTCGCTGGGGCTTTCCCCCCGGCTGGTAAAGGAGATCTACGATATTATCGTACGCATCAACCGCGAGCAGGGAACCACCATTTTATTGGTGGAACAGAATGCACCCATGGCGCTTTCGGTTGCCAGCCACGGATTTGTTCTGGAACTGGGGCGTATCGTCATGGATGACACCTGCCGGGCCTTGCTGGCCAACGAAGACGTAAAGGAGTTTTACCTGGGCATCAAGGAGGAAAGTGCCAGAGGGGGGCGGCGCTGGAAACGTAAGAAAAAATGGCGATAATCTTTGCTGCGCAAAGATTATTGTACGCGGTTTCGTCGCAATGGATTATAAAATAATCACTAAAGTAAACACTGGAAACACTTAAAAATTTATTTTTATTTCCAGGATTAAATTTACAGACAGGAATAGCAGTCATGGCCAGTATGATACCTGATAACTGCGACACCCTACCCAAGCTGTTCTGGCAGCGGGTGGAACAGTGGTCCGATAGGACAGCGCTGAGGGAAAAGGTGTACGGCCTGTGGCACGAAATCAGTTTTCAGGAGTATGGCCGGAATGCGGCCAATGTAGCCTGCGGGCTGATAGCCCTTGGCCTGGAAAAGGGCGACCGGGTGGCCGTCATCAGCGAAAACAAACCCGAGTGGCTTTACAGCGACCTGGGCATCCTGTCCGCAGGCGGTGTAACCGTGGGTATCTATACCACCGATACGTCAAATCAGGTGGAGTATGTGGTGCGCAACTGCGGTGCCAGGTTTTACATTGCCGAAGATGAAGAGCAGTTGGATAAGATCCTGGAAGTGCGCGACAACCTGCCGCATCTCGAAAAAATTATTATTATCGACATGGAAGGGCTGCGTCATTTTTCCGACCCCATGGTCATGGAGTTTGCTGAGCTGATGGAAATGGGAAAAAAGCTGAACCAGGAAAAGCCTGAAATCTTACAGCAGCGCATAATGGAACCGTCCGGCGATGAACTGGCCATTCTGATTTATACGTCCGGCACCACGGGGCCGCCCAAGGGGGCCATGATCAGCCACACCAACATTCTCAACGTAATGGAAATGCAGAACGATGTTAACGAGGGGTTTCCAGAGGATGAGATGCTTTCATTTCTGCCACTTTGCCACATTGCACAGCGTACAGCTTCTACATTCAACCAACTGCTGGTAGGGTACCGGGTCAATTTTGTGGAAGAGTTGGATACCATTGCCGAGAACATGCGCGAGGTATCGCCCACTGTTTTTTTTGCCGTACCGCGCATCTGGGAAAAGTTTTATTCCAGTCTCATTTTGACCATGAAGGATTCCACATGGTTTGAAAAAAAGGCTTTTAAATGGGCGACCGGAATCGGTCAGCAGGTTTCCGAACACCGCCTGAACGGGCGGCAGCCGCCTTCTTATCTGGTGCTGTTGTTCAAACTGGCTGACTGGACCGTCCTGCGGAATCTGAAGAAGATCATCGGGCTGAACAAGGCGCGCTACTGCCTTTCTGGCGCGGCTCCCATATCGCCGGATCTTCTGAGATTTTACCACGGGATAGGCATCGATATTGGTGAGGTATACGGGCAGACCGAGAACTGCGGTCCCACCTCAGTACACTATGAAAATGACGTCAAGTTCGGCACGGTGGGCAAACCCCTGCCCAGGGCGGAGATTCGCATTGCCGAGGACGGTGAGATCATGCTCAAGGGCCCGCACATATTCATGGGCTACTACAACAATCCTGAAAAGACGCAAGAGACGATTGTGGACGGATGGCTGCTTACCGGGGACGTGGGCCGGTTTGACGATGACGGCCACCTCATCATCACCGACCGTAAAAAAGACATCATCATCACCGCCGGCGGCAAGAATATCACCCCTTCGGAAATTGAAAACGAACTGAAATTCAGTCCCTACATCAACGATGCAGTGGTGATCGGCGACCAACGCAAATACCTTACCGCCCTGATCATGGTCGATGACGAGAACGTCATGAAATATGCCCAGGAGAACCGTGTGCCGTTTACCACCTATGCCAGCCTTACCCGCGCCAAAGAAGTGATTGAGATGATCCAGGCCGAGGTGGACAAGGCCAATAAGAAATTTGCCCGCGTGGAAACCATAAAAAAATTCAGGCTGATCGACATACAGCTGACCACCGATGACGATGAAATCACCCCCACTGGAAAACTCAAACGCAATTTCGTCAGCCAGAAATTCAAGGAAGAGATCGATTCCATGTACTGATTTTGCTAATCGGAACCCGTTTGTCGAGGCAGGGGGGTTCCCACCAGGAAGAGGAGGTGCATCATGAAAAAAAATTTACTGACAGGTCTGTTGGCGCTATTGGCGGGGCTGGGATTTCCGGCCGTGGTTGGTGCGGAAACCGGCGTCACCGATACGGAAATCGTGATTGGCTCTCACCAGGACCTGAGCGGACCGATTGCCGGCTGGGGCACCCAGGTGAAAATGGGGCTGGAAATGAAAGCCCGTGAAATCAACGAGGCCGGCGGCATTCACGGCCGAAAAATCCGCCTGGTTATCGAAGATAATGCCTATGATCCTAAAAAGGCCATCATGGTGACCAACAAGATGATCAGCCGTGACAAGGTATTCTGTTTTATCGGGAACATGGGGTCGCCAACGGCAGGGGCCACCAAACCCATCATATCCAGGAAGAAGATCCCGCAGATGTTTCCCCTGACAGCAGCCTCCCTGTTTTACGATCCTTACGACCGTTACAGCTTTGCCGGGTTCGTTCCCTATTATGATCAGGCCCGCATGATCGTGAAGTATTTTACCAAGGAAAAGGGCCATAAAAAATTCGGGATCATGTACCAGGACGATGAGATGGGCGCCATAATGAAAAAGGGCGTGGAAGACGAGCTGGCCGTAAAATCCATGAAGCTGACAGCTGCAGAATCCTACAAGCGGGGGGCCACGGATTTCAGCTCCCAGATTGCTAAGCTGAGGAAAGCCGATGTCCAGGTGGTGGTGCTGGCCACGGTGATCCGGGAAACTGTGGGCGCCTTGAAAGAGGCCAAAAAGATAGACTGGAAAGTGGACATGGTCGGCATGTCACCGGCATTTACCAAGTATGTGCCGCTGTTGTGCATGAAGGCTGGTTTTTCAGCCGACGGGTTCTACTGCATGGGACAGACGCCGATGATCTACAAGGACAGCGATATCCCCACGGTCAAGGCGTGGTGGGACCGGCACGTGGAATGGTTTGGCAAGGACCCGGATCTTCCCACAACCGCCGGTTATGCCGGGTTGCACTATTTTGCCATAGCTGCGGAAATGGTCGGCCGTGATCTGACCCGCGAAAAGCTCATCGATGCCATGGAGACATTCAGGAACATGCCGGATGAAATATTCGATGGCCCGCCGTATACCTTTACGCCCACCAACCACCAGGGCGCCTTTTACGGTAACATGACTATCGTCAAAAACAACAAGTTCGTGGTGATAAAAAAGGACCTATACCATAAATTGCCCTAGCTCTCACATTCCCGGTCATGAAAATGAATCTCATATTCATGGCCGGGAATTAAGCCCTGACATCAGACCAAAAAGATCAGACTAGTAGATCTTGATGCCTTCGATTTTACCGCCACCAAATTCGGCCAAGGTCTCTGCGGCTATTGTCAGGCCGAACTCGAGATGTTCATTGTCGATGCCCGGCACGGCGTATGCATAGAAAAGAACGCTGGTGGTGCTTTCCTTTACCCGGGTTTTCTCGTCCGCCCCCTGGCAGAGAACGCAGACGATATCCTTTTCATCCCGCAGTACGATCTCTTTTTGTTGCATGGTAAACAGGCGCCCGCCCATGCCGTCACAGGTTTCTCCCCCTTCTGCCACATCCAGCGTCAACCCACCTTCAAAGGTGTCGGCATCGGTCACAGCCACCAGGATACCGGCGCACATCTCGGCCATGAAGTGGGCATCCACGAACAGGGAATACAATGGGAAACCGCTGTTGACAGTCCTTTTCAGGTGACGGGTAAGCGGGCAGGCATAGCCGAAATCATGAAAAAATGCATTGTAGGTTTCGATTCTCTGTGTGATTTGCGCGAGTGTTTCGCGTTTTCTCATTTTACGCAGGAGCTTTTTGCGGTAGGGGGTAAAACCCTCGGGATTTGCAGCTTCCCGGCACCCGCTGATAAGCGTCAAGCCAAAGCCTACTTCCGGATAGGTTTTCTGGTATTTTTCAGACAAGCTGAATTCTGGGAACATGATGGATTGCTCTCCATTTTTATTGGGGAAGAGGAATGTCTATAGGTTATCAGTTTTGACATTGGCATGCAACCCTGCTATATTCCAAGGATAAATCATTAAAATCAAACAGTTTAATTTTGAGCGAAGATGTCCGAGAAAACGAATAAAATAGAATCACCGACAGTAGACAAGGAACTGGTGGCCATGTTCCTCCGCATGTCAGTGGAGGAACGTATACAAGCGAATGACAATGCTGTTCGAACTATTTTGGAATTGAGAGATGCCTTTAAACGAAAAAAGAGAATCAAGTCCGAATCTGGGCGCTCTGATTGAAGGGCTCAGAGACGCAGGTGTAGAATTTATTCTCGTAGGTGGTCTTGCTTCAGTCGTACAGGAGGCATTCCATTCGCGTCCTGACTTTGAAAGAGATGATCGACCTCAAAAAGGGCACTAAAGACCCTAAAGATAAACAGCGACTGACGGTATTAAAAGAGGTGTTGAGACAGTTGGAGAAAAAGTGATAACTATCTTCAAGTTTTCAAGCTTTTGCGCTTTCGTGTAACACATTTCATTCCAGTTGACCATACACAGGTGTTTTACCTTGAAAACTAATATCATTCTCAAGGCCGGGAAAAAGGCCCTGGCAAGAATCAGGGACGGCGGGTTGCATGCAGACGATGTCAAGGTCATGGCTGGGGCCGCCGGTGGTCCCAAGTGGTTGATTCTCGGCCACCTGGACCGCTATCTTTTCAGGTCTTTTTTTAAATTGCGCAAAGAACCGCTGTATTTGATCGGCTCCTCCTCCGGGGCCTGGCGTTTTGCCGCCGTTTCCCAGGCCGATCCCCTGGCCGCCATCCAACGCTATGAAGACGCCTACATCGGACAGACCTATGACGACATTCCCACACCCGCGGAGGTCAGCGCCGAGGCCGGCAAAATCGTAACGCATTTGCTGGGAAAGCAGGGCGCCGATGAAATCCTTTCCCATCCATTTCTGCGCTTGAATTTCATGACCGCGCGTGGAAAAGGGTATGCCGGTTCGGAGCAGCGATTCAAGCTGTTTATAGGACTATCCATGGCTGTCCTGGGCAATTTTATCAGCCGTCGCTTCCTGGGGTGGTTCTTTGAACGTGGTCTGTTTCACGATGCCCGTGATATGCCACCGTTTGCCGGCATGCAGGGCCTGCCCATGCAGGGGATTGCCCTGACATTGGACAACCTCCACGATGGACTGCTGGCCTCGGGTTCCATTCCCTGGGTCATGAATGGCGTAACCAACATTCCGGGCGCTCCCCGTGGTGTGTACCGGGACGGTGGCGTAATAGACTACCACATGGACATTCCCTTTCTGGATAGGCAGGACGGAATCGTTCTTTATCCGCACTACCAGGAACGTGTCGTCCCGGGCTGGCTCGACAAAAAGATCCCCTGGCGCAGGCCACATGCCGCTCATATGGAAAATGTTCTGTTGCTGGCGCCGTCACCCGCATTCGTGGAAAGCCTGCCGGACAAGAAAATCCCCGACCGCAACGACTTCTACACCTACAAGGGTCAGGATAAGGAGCGTATTGATACTTGGAAACAATCGGTTAAGACGAGCCGGCGGCTGGCCGATGAGTTTGTTGATGCAGTGGAAAGTGGAAAAATAAAACAGATTGTTCAATTGTTGAAGTTTTAGTTCGGATGGACCTAATAAGTTTTGGATAGGTAAGGACAAGTTGAGAATGAGGTCAGATCAGGTTCTTTTTGGTTAACCAGTTTCAGAATAGGTCAAATTTCATATTGTGCTTCTTTGCACTTGAAAGTCCCCGGCCATATTAAAGGTTTTTGTTTTACGCAAATACATTGATCTTTTAATGTCACAACAATGACATATTCCTCCACTCCCAATGTCATTCCTAATGATGAACTTTCACACGTTCCATTGGCACACATCCGGTAATGGTGGACGATTGGCACAACATTCTCAAATCTAATAGACTCACCTGTAGCTATAGAGAGAGGATTTGACTCTTGTATAAAAACTTTTCCACAATTGCCTTCCAGTGCATCAATTCTCAAGTGAACACCGGTCTCATTTTTAATAACAATTGAAAATGCAAAAGTTACTGAACTCAATGTGATAGTAATCAGGAACACCAAAGCCAAGACAACCTTAAACAAATAGATTGATATCTGCATAAAGACACCCCTTTAATGTATTAAATAGATATGGTGTTATTGGAAAGGTAAGGACAGGTAGAGGGTCAGGTCAGGTCAAGTGTAAGGTTGGAAATCGCTTTAAGTCGGGTGTGATTTAAATGAATTATACATACATACATTAATTGGGTGGATGGGTCAAGAAATGGATGCCTTGTGCAAATAGTTATCTGCCAACTGCTTTAACATAAAGTCGGCAGTGTCTGCGCGTAGAATCTTATTCGTGACTGTTTTATTATAGCATAAAGCTAAGTTCAGGTGAGATATCATCGGGTTCCAGCAGAATCGCTTCTTTAAACTGCTGGACAGCTTTTTCATACTGATATCGCTGGATCGGTAATCCTGATTACAGATTGAAGCTGCTATTCTGGCGTTACCGGCACCCGCAGTATTAGTTCAATAGCTTTTCTGGCAGTGGCTGCCGCCTTGGGAAAGGGATCGTCGAGTGACTGTATGTGGCGCAGGTTGTCTGCTGTGCGCATGATCAGCATGGAAAGGTCCCCCTCGGCCACCCGGAATCGCTGCACGATTTTGGGCCAATCTTCTCCCTTGGCCCAGGCATATACCACTGCTGCCGGCTGGGGATACAGGCTGCGTACGGCAAAACCGCTGAAGGTCATGTGCCGGGCAAAGCCGGTGAGGCCTTTTTTAATCCGCAGTACGGCCGCAACCAGGTCCTTGGGCCAGGTGCGCCGGTCCACGCGTTCTTCGCTCTCCTTGTCGTTGACAAAGGCGGCCATCACGGCGGCAAACAATAGGGGATCTCTGTCCGGAAACAGGTCCAGCCTCAATGCTTCGGCTACCAAAAGGGGCTGGTCGATGCGCAACTGCGAAGCCCATGTTCCGTCTGCGGTGAGGCGGTCGTTCTGATCGACGAAACCGGTCTCCTTCAGAAAGGACAGGTGCTGGCTAAAATCACCCCACAACGATTGCTGCCCATGGATTTCAACTTCTCTGAAATTATTTCGTTTTCCACCGCGGTCAATAAGGTAGGCGGCAAAGGAGCGTTTGAGCAGATCCCCGATCTGCTGCGGCGTGTGGGACAGCAAAAGGTTAAGGGCCATGGAAAAGTTGATCTGAATCCTGCTCTTAACTGAGACCGGCGAGGAGGCAAACAGGCGGGCGACGCGGTTCACGTCCAGGTATTTGCCGGGTATGGCCAGGGCAAAGCCGATCCTGTCAATACCGCGTCTTCCCGCGCGTCCGGTCATCTGATGAAACTGGGATGCATCCAATGGCACGAATTCAACACCGTTGAAGCGGTCTGAGTTGAAAAATACCACGCTGCGCGCCGGGAAATTAACCCCGGCGGCCACCGTGGAGGTGGCAAAGATAGCATCCAGCAGTCCTTGGTTCATCAGATCTTCCAGGACCAGTTTCCAGGCCGGGAGTTGGCCGCTGTGGTGGCTGCCCACCGCGAAATGTTCAAGGGATCTCCGCTGGCGGTGCCGGGCAATGTGAGGAAACCGTTTTCCAAGGTTTTCAATTCTTTGCGCGCGCTCCTGGGAACGCTGGCTATCCGGGTCCGTGTTCTGACCACAGAGTTGCACTGACTTGTCACAGTCGGCGCGGGATTTGAGAAAAAAGATGGCCGGCAGCAGGTGAAACTTTTTCAGTACGCGCAGGATGTCGCCCATGGGCGGCAGCCTGCCGGGCGGGGCCAAATCCAGGCGTTGTTTAGACTTGATCAGGCTATAGACCTTTTTGGAAAGCCTGGGTTTGCCTTTGGCCATCAGGGGCAGCAGGGTGCCGTTGGGGTTCAGGAACAGCGGGTGCAGGGGCACCGGGCGTACAGATTCTTCCACAACGCTGCATTGACGGCTGCGGATTTTGGAAAGCCAGTCGGCTATCTGATGAGAATTGCCGATAGTGGCCGACAGCAGCAGCATGGGGATGCGTTGGGGTAGGTAAATCATGATCTCCTCCCACACTACGCCCCGTTCCTCATCGCCGAGATAGTGGGCCTCGTCGAGTACGACGATATCTGTGTCAAGGGAATGCCCGGTGTGCATAGCGTCATATAGCTGGTTGCGCAGAATCTCGGTGGTGCCCACGATGATAGAAGCATCAGCATTTTCCTTGCGGTCGCCGGTGAGGATGCCCACCTGTTCAGCCCCGAATGTTGATGAAAATTCGGCTAACTTGGCATTGGTCAAGGCTTTTAAAGGGGTGGCGTACCATGCCCTGCCGCCCTTGTGATGGACATCGCGGATCACCTGTTCGGCTATCCATGTTTTCCCGGCTCCGGTGGGAGCCGACACCAGGCAGTCCGAATACCTTACAGCTTCGACGGCTTTGATTTGATAGGGGTCCGGCGTGAACGGTTTTTTTGCGGGCGTTCCGATGGAGGCAAGTATCTTTTTTACTTCAGGGTCAGCATCCGGTCGAAAATCAATTTTTTTGTGCGGCATTGGGGTACCGCGCCGGCGATACGGCGATTTCCCTTTGTGCCTGTAGCCATAGGTGGGTCGTTTTTTCATTTGCTATCAGGTTATATGGCTTTGGCTTGCTTCAATTCATCAATTTCACTTGGCGTCAGGCCAAAATCTTCCAACACGCTTTGCGTGTCCTGGCCCGGCGTGGGCGGCGCTCCTTTGAGTTCGGGACGGGTGCGGGAGAACCTGGGCGCCGGCGCCGGTTGGACCACGCCATCCACTTCCACGAAGGTGTTTCTTTCCCGGTTGTGGGGGTGCTGGGGCGCTTCTTCCAGGGAGAGCACCGGCGCAAAACAGATGTCGGTTCCCTCCATGATGGCGCACCACTCGTCGCGGGTTTTGGTTTTAAAAAGCGTATCCAGTTTGGCTTTGAGGCTGGGCCATTTGGCAGCGTTGAGTTGTTCCTGGAACTCGGGATCATCGATTTCAGCCTTCTCCAGCAGCAGGGCATAAAACTGGGGTTCGATGGAACCGATGGATATGAATTTGCCGTCTGCTGTTTCATAGGTGTCGTAGAAGTGCGCACCGGTGTCCAGCAGGTTGACCCCGCAGCGATCCGTCCACAGGCCCGCTGCTTTTAGGCCGTAGATAATGCCCATGAGGGCTGCGGATCCGTCGATCATGGCCGCATCCACCACCTGGCCCTTGCCTGATTTTTGAGCTTCGAAGAGGGCGCAGACCATGCCAAAGGCCAGCATCATGCCGCCGCCGCCGAAATCTCCCACCAGGTTCAAAGGCGGGACCGGTTTTTCCCCTTTTCTGCCGATGGAATGCAGGGCGCCTGACATGGAAATGTAGTTGATGTCGTGGCCGGCAGTCTTGGCCAGCGGTCCTTCCTGGCCAAAGCCGGTCATGCGGCCGTATACCAGTTTTGGGTTTCTTTCCAAACAGACGTCCGGCCCCAGGCCGAGTTTTTCCATCACGCCGGGACGGAACCCTTCCTGGAGGGCATCCACCTGCTCGACCATCTTCAGCCCAGTGGCAATACCTTCGGGTTTGCGCAGGTCGACGAATACAGAACGACGGTTGCGCGTGAGAAGATCGTATTTGGGGTCGGTCAGCGCAAGGCCGCCCTGGCGTTCGATGCGCACGATATCGGCCCCCATGTCGGACAGCATCATGCCGCAGAAAGGCCCGGGCCCGATACCGCCGACTTCGAGAATTTTTACTCCTTCAAGTGGTCCCACTACTACCTCCTCATGCTAAATGCTTGGCATTGTGACGCCTTTGGTTGCTAATTGTTTTAGCGTGTGTTTTTTGTTCGAGTCATTAGGGCTTCGCCCGATATTTGCGCTTACGCGCGTTATTTCGCTTCGCTGATATTCATTGTCGTCAATCGCTTTCAGCAAAAAGCAACAATGAATTACGCCCGAAGGGCAAATTACGATAATTTACAGCCGCAGCTTTATTCCCGGCCTTGCACAAGCTTTTTATAATTTATTTCGTATTCCCGCATAAAGGGTCCATCCGTGCGCCAGAGCATGCAGGTATCCTTGATCCGTTCGATGGCTATTGGCAGGTGCTTGGGGTCCATTGGCTTACGGGACATGGCAGCCCAGGCACCCTGTACAGCGGCCGGCGCCATGGCGTTCAAAAGGGCCACGAGATGGGCGCACCCCCTGGCACCTCCCACCAGCGCCTTTATCCGGGCCGTGAAGCCGGCAACAATGGGCAGGCCGATGACGGGCCGGAGTGAATCCAGGGCTTCCTGGCACAGCTTGCTGGGTGCGGTCTCGATTTCCACATCGATGTCCTCGATTATCAGCTGCGGGCCGCCGACCTTCATCCGGATGCGCATGTGATGGATGGGGCCGGCCGGGGACTTTTCACCGGTGGGCCGGAAAACATCCACCAGGCGCTCATCGTGCAGCGTACCTTCCACGACGATGGACCGCTCATCATATGCATAGGTGGCCATATCGATTTGGCGGGTGTGAATTTTTTTCTGCCTGGTCTTGTCGAGATCAATCATTTATTATTCCTGTTTTTGTATTTCGTGTTTTCGTGATTATAGTTTGAAGACTATTTGGCAATCTATATCATAACATTTACTAAAATCAATGTGATTGCATTCATTGAGGAAATTATCATGACAGAATCCGTTAAACTCGAAATTTTTTCCGACTACATCTGACCCTGGTGCTACTTCATCACAGGTCGTGTTGATAAGTTGAAAGCAAATCATGACGTGGACGTAAAGTGGCTGGCCTTCCCCTTGCACCCGGAGACCCCGGAGGAGGGGGTTGACCTCGCGGACCTTTTTAAAGGGCGCGATTTAAATATCGACGCCATGATGAAAAAACTGAAAAGCGTGGCCGACAGTCTCGGCCTGCCCCTTTCGAACCGCAAAAAGACCTACAACAGCCGGCTGGCCCAGGAGCTGGGCAAGTGGGCCGAAGAAGAGGGTAGGGGAGCGGCGTTTCACATGGCCATATTCCAGGCCTATTTTGTGGATGGCAATAACCTGGCCAAAATCGACATCCTGGTGGATATCGTTGAAGGCTTGTCCATGGACAGCGAGGCAGCGCGACATGTTCTGGAAAAGCGCCTTTACAAAGATGCCGTGGACCGGGATTGGGAGCAGGCCTACGCCCGGGGTATCACCGCCGCGCCCACTTTCATGGCCAAGGGCATGCACCTGGTGGGCGCCCAGTCCTACGAATCACTGGAGAAGCTTGTCACGGCAGGCGGATAAACTTATATTATCGCTCCGGCACTTAAATATGTTAACCACGTCATTCCCGTGAAGACGGGAATCCAGAAATATGCTGGATGCCGGATCAAGTCCGGCATGATGGAAATGGTCATATAGTTGTTAGTACCTATTTATTGAAATCGCATCATGTTTGTGCATGATTTCGGTATTAAGCGCACGGTTTAGCAGGGATAAATCCCTGCGCTACAAAGCTGTCAGCTTTATGCTATGTAGGGGCAGGCCTTGTGTTTGCCTGTTTTCACGAATCGCCAGTGGTCGTTCGGGTACCCACAAGGGGCACCCCTACTTGATAATTATGAGTTGGATATTGATCATTGAATATTCAATTCCAGTTATCCGGGTTGGGTTAAAGGAAGGTTTCCGGCTCGCGTCTGTCCTGAAAATTCTTGCTTACCCAGTTGGCAATCTTGTTGACCATGGGATCGTCCACCACTCTGGAATCGGTGGGGCAATCCTTCACACAGGCACAGCACAAGGTGCAGGCAAGGTTGTCCGTTAAAACCGTATCCTCGATGGTGATCGCCCCCACCGGGCAAAGTGATGCACATGTTTCGCAGCGGGTGGTGAAATAGATTTGGCTATCAGCTTCAGCCTTCGAGCAGAATTCGCAGCATCCTTCTAAGCGGTTCTGCTGCGCCCCATAGGAGCTGGTCGCCCACGGAAAAGGCCGTCAGGTATTCTGGGCCTATGTTCATTTTGCGGAGGCGGCCAACCGGGACAGATAAGGTGCCGGTGACCTTGGCCGGCGTGAGATCCCTTAGGGAGGCCTCCTTCTCGTTGGGCACCACGGAGACCCATTGGTTGTGGGCGGCGATGATTGCTTCGATTTCATCCAGGGGGATGTCACGGGTCAGCTTGATGGTAAAAGCCTGGCTGTGGCACCGCATGGACCCGATACGTACGCACTGCCCGTCGATGGGAATCGGGTTGTCCTCCCGCCCCATGATCTTGTTGGTTTCGGCAATACCCTTCCACTCTTCCCGGGTCTGGCCGTTCTCCATGGGTCGGTCTATCCAGGGAATGAGGCTGGCAGCCAAGGGGGCGCCGAAATAGTCCGTGGGGAAATCTCCGTGCCGTAGCGTGCCAATGACCTGCCGGTCAATTTCCTGAATGACCGTGGTCGGATCGGAGAGCAGCCGGGCCGAGGCATTCCCGATGAAGTGCATTTGGGAGACCAGCTCGCGCATGTTGTTGGCGCCGGCACCCGAAGCCGCCTGGTAGGTCATGGAGGTCATCCATTCGATCAAATTCTTTTCGAACAAGCCCCCCAGCGCCATGAGCATCAGGGAGACGGTACAGTTGCCGCCGATAAAATCCTTGACCCCGCCGGCCAGGGCATCATCGATCACCTGACGGTTGACCGGGTCCAGAACGATGACACTGTCGCTTTCCATCCGCAAGGTGGATGCGGCGTCGATCCAGAATCCCTGCCAGCCGTTCTCACGCAGTTTGGGGTAGCAGTCCTGGGTATAGCCGCCGCCCTGGCAGGAGACCAGAATGTCCATGTCCGCCAGCAGTTTAAGATCATGCGCATCCTTCACTTCTGGAACGTCCCGGCCGATATCCGGGCCGGACTGCCCTGCCTGGGAGGTGGAAAAGAACAAGGGTTCGAATTCCGCGAAATCGTTTTCCGCCAGCATGCGCTCCATCAGAACCGAGCCGACCATGCCCCTCCAGCCGATAATGCCAACTTTTTTCATTTTTCCATCTCCTCGTTGAATTACAGGTTAAATATTTATCAGAATTGGGAAATCCTATTATGGTTGTACTTGTAAATATTAAAAGATTTAACCGCTAACGATTCACCGACTGCTATAGTACAAAAAAGCCTCTTTGAAGTGTCGGTTCAAAGAGGCTTTAGTTTTTTTCTGCTTTACTGCTATTGCCGTTATTCGAACCGACTCTCCCGTGTCCGGGTCATCCGCTTGGTCGCCCGGATGGTAGTTCGTCTAGTTGTCATGTGAATAACGGTAATAAACATGTTTTATCCTGCTGTGCTTTTTGTTGAACTATAAACTTATCTAATTGCAGCAGATTGTCAAGCTAAATTCTAAGATCTAAAATCAAGTCCTCTAAGGCTTGGTCATATTTATTTAGCTTTCTTTCCTCCGTTTTTCGTTCGACAAAACTCCCTACTGCTTACTCCCTACTGTCTTCTGATTTCTGACCTTTGGCAATTTGTCTTTCCATCTCCCATTGTTCCATTGCTCCAATACTCCATTTAACCGGTACGCCACCAGCGCTCCATTGTCTTCCAGCCATCTGTATCGCGGTTGGCGGCCAGAGGACCATGCGCAACGGTATCGAGGTTGGCAAACACATACTGGGCATATACCGGGATAATGGTGCCGCCGTCATCGCGGACGAGTTTTTGCATCTCCCAGTACATGTCGCGCCGGCGACCGACATCGAGCTCGGTGCGGGCCTCTTTCAACAGCGTGTTGAAGCGCTCGTTTTTCCAGTGGGCATCGTTCCAGGGAGAATCGGCCGCGTAGGCCGTCGTGAACATCAGGTCCTCCGTGGGGCGGCCACTCCAGAAACAGGTACAGAAGGGCTTTTTGAGCCAGACGTTTGACCAGTAGCCGTCATTGGGTTCGCGCACCACCTTGATATCAATACCGGCCTTGGAGGCTGACTCGGTGAACAATACAGCAGCATCGACAGCTTTAGGAAAGGCGGCATCGGCAGCGTGCAGCTTCACCGACAGCTTGTCGAGCCCGGCCTTTTTCAGATAGTGGCGCGCCTTGTCCGGGTCATAGGCGCGTTGCTCCATTTCAGTATTGAAATACCGGTTGGCCGGCGTTATGGGGCTGTCGTTTCCGACCTGTCCGTATCCGGCAAGCAGGATTTTAACGAGCTGCTCGCGATCGATGGCATATTTCAAGGCCAGGCGGATATTGACGTCGTCAAAAGGCGCAGTGTCCGTGAACATGGGCATGGTGAAGTGTTGGGTCCCGGTTATGGCATTGACGGTAATTCCGGGCTTCTTTTTCAAAAGGTGTACCGTGCCGAGGTCGACACCGCCTATGCATTCGACTTCGCCGGTCATGAGGGCGGTTGTTCTGGCCATGGGGTCGCTTAAGGGGGTTAGCTCCACGCGATCGAAATGTGCGCGCCCCTCTTTCCAGTAATCTGGATAACGCTCGCCAACATAGCGTACGCCGGGCTCGAATTCGGTCAGTTTATAGCCGCCCGTACCGGCGCCGGACTTCCAATCT
>JBDLJD010000089.1:0-18826 GCA_039714495.1 Thermodesulfobacteriota bacterium | reverse complement strand
CACCGAGTTCAACATGTCGGATACGAATGCGGATATCTACACCACCTATGAAACCGGATCCTGGCTATTTGGCCTTAACTACAACCCCAGGCTTTACACCATCGACAAGGAGGACTATTTGCTCCAGCACGAAGTCCGGCCTTCCCTGTACTGGCAGCCCAGTAAGGATTTTCTGACCCGTGTTGTATACAGCTACTATGTCAAGGATTACCGGCAGAACGACGATAGAGACGGGGGCCTTCATGATATCTACGTTGACCTTTTTTACCACATTTTCAAGGGGCGCGGGTTCGTCTTCGGCGGGTTGGGCTACGAAAGCAGCAGCTCCGACGACGATGTTTACAACTACACCCGTCCCAAATTAAAAGGCGGCCTGTCCGTGGACGTGGGATGGCAGGTAAGAATGGACCTGGAACTCTATTATTACATCAAAGAGTATCCCAACTACCCTGATGGAACACGGGAAGATGATAAATTCTCCGGTATTGTGTCCCTCAAACGTCCTGTTTACTGGGACTGGCTCTTTGCCCTGGTGGAGTACAACCACACCACCAACAATTCCAACGTGGATGCGTTTGAGTACCAGAGAAATATGATAAGTCTGGGGTTTGAGGCGGAGTTCTAGGCATTGCTGGAAATCTTCAATGAGGAATAGGCTGGTTATTTTAAAGCTGGAGAAAGATGATGAATATACAAAAGGGTAAGTTGACAGCAATCTGTGGGATGGTTCTGATGGCGGCTGTCCTGGCATTTGCTTGGCCGCCAATGGCTGCCTCGGCCCGCTCGGTTTTGCCGGAGGGGGTGGTGGTCAAAGACATCTTCACCCCCGGATACGGGGCGCCCATCGGTGAGATTCAGCGTGTCAGGGGGGAAGTGGTGGCCGTGCATGCCCACGCAGCAAATCAGGGTTACCGTGTCCGTCCGGGAACCATGCTCTATAAGGGTGACATCCTTTATACCATGAAAAAAGGCAAGGTCCGATTCAGAATGAACGACGGCAGCATCCTTTCTCTGGCCTCGGAAACCAAACTGGAATTGAACAAGAGTGTTTACAACAAGAAAAAGAAAAGCCGTTCGTCGTTTCTGAACATGGCCTTTGGCAAGGCCCGTTTTCTGGTGGTCAAATTGATCAATTTCAAACGCTCCGAATTCAAGGTGAAGACACCCACAGCCGTCTGTGGTGTACGGGGCTCCGACTACATAATCGAAACATCTGGTCAGAAGAGTATCTTCATCGCACTTAAAGCAACGACCATTGAAGTTGCCAGTCTTAAGGATCCTAAAGCGAAACCGGTGGTCCTGAATGAAAACCAGATGTGTGAGGTGAAAATAGGCAGGTATCCTACCGACCCTGTCACCCTCACCCCGGAACAGATCCAGCGGGTGAAGGAGCCGTTCATCAGCGTGGATCCGGATGATGCGGAACCTGAAGAGGGTGAGGTCCAGGGGGAGGCCGGAACCGAATCCGATGCAAAGACGATTGCCATGTCGGATGTAAAGGTGCTGGTTCCCGAGGATGTCATCATCAGGCTGCCCGAGGACTTCAAGATGAGGGATCCGGACGGGAACGACATCCGCGAGTCCGTGGAACAATCGGGAGCACTCGATGAAAAGCCGATCAATACCCGCACGGACATCATTCAACAGGTGCGCGAGGGCATTCTGAGCAATCTGCCGGATTTTCCGCAGACACCGTGAATGAAGGGCCGGCCGGAAGGTCGGCAGCCAGCGGTCAGAAGATCAGAGAATAAGAAAGTGTTCGGATAGAAGCGGTTGAAATAGGAGGCTAACATGAAGGCCAAGTCAAGCTATATCGTTCGTTTGATTATTTCAATATGGGTGCTGTGGCTGGTCATTGCGGCGCCAGGCTGGGCGGCTACTTATTATGTCGATGTGGTCAATGGCAGCGACGGCAACCTGGGGACCTCAGCAGACGATGCCTGGAAAACGCTGCATTATGCCGTATCGAAGCTGCAGACCGGAGATGTATTGAATGTAGCGGCCGGGACGTATCGTCTTATTGATGCTGCAACCAATCCCGAGGGTGAGGCAGATGCCCCGCTGGCGATAACCCAGGACAATATTACCATTCAGGGCGCAGCAGGTGCTGTACTTGATGGCGAATCGAATTGCTCCTTGTGGGATTCGGCATTCGAGATCGATGCATCCAACGTGACCATTAAAAATTTAAAGATAACAAATTTTACATGTGATGCCGTTGGCGAAAATATTCTTATTGTCGGCGGATCGAACAACCGTATCGAATCATGCGACATCAGCAACAGCGGCATTGGCATAAGATTTTCATACAGCTCCACCGGTAGTAATAATGTTGTCGAAAACTGCTCCATCTACAAGCACATCTCCAGAGGTATTGAGATAGTAAGGGACAGTCCCCGGATACTGCGCAACCAAATATATGAAAATGGCACCAATATTTACATTATTGAAGATTCCGGCCAGACCATCCAGCCCGTAATCGCCAACAATCTCATCTATGCCATGAGTTCCCCTCCGGGTCGCGGCATCGAGATTTACGCCTATTCCACCGGCTCGACAGTCGCTGGCCAGATTTTTCACAACACGCTGGTAAACGCCGGGCAGTCCTTGAGCAGGGGTGTTTATGTCGATGAGGAAAGCCCGGGAGAAAAAGTAAAAATCCAATACAACATCATTACCGGATTCGAGATCGGAATCCTGGACGGTTTTCCGGGGGCCGGAGCCCTGGAGTTCAACTACAACAATGTCATAAACAATGCCACTGATTACAGTGGCGTGGCTGTCGGCAATAACGATATTTCCATGGATCCCCTTTTTGTGGATGCCGTTGGTCTGGATTTTCACCTGGAAACCACCTCGCCGCTGCTCAACCTTATCCGGTCCGATGCCGGTGACACGGTGGTGGACGACCTGGAGGGCCTAACGCGCCCCAACGGGCTCGGGCGTGAGATGGGATGCTTCGAGATTGACACCGCCCAGGTCCTGTGGGTCCACAATGTTGCTTCCGGTACAGGGTACAACTGGCTGGTAATGCCGGATATCGACGGAGATGAACACGACGAACTGCTGTTGTTCGAGGATTATGAGCAGATCCGCGTCATTTCCGGGGCCGACGGCACAACAGAGCTGTGGGCATATGTAATGAGCGCCGAGCCTTTGCGATACCGCCGGGGACTTGCCATTGTCGACGACTTGGACGGTGACAATGTCCAAGACATCATCGCCGTTGCCGGTACTTCCGGCAATGATTACGGTCAAAACAATGACGACGATGATGTTTATGCTATTAGTGGGGCCATAGCACCGCCAGGCGGGAGAGTGCTTTGGGGGGGCAATCCTGTCCACTTAGGGTATGGCGCCAGCAGTCCTGTGATACTGAAGGATATCAATAATGACAGCTATCCAGATATATTCCTCAACACTATTTCACCGGACATACCTCCCAGCGGGGGGGATTTGGGTTTTCTCATCAGTGGTATAGATGGCGCCGTTCTGTGGAATTATACGTATAACCCATTCACACCGGCTTCCCCGGATAGCGGGATCTGGGATGTCCATGGTAAAACCGCGTCCCCTGACCTGGATGGTGATGGCAAGGACGATATTGTCGTCAGTGGGGCAGGCGGTCTCGGCGGTATAGAGGCATGGAAAGGCGGTAGTGCTATGGCTGCCAATATTTGGAGAAGCCTTCCCAACGAATGGATTCGGGACCCTTGTATTGTGGGCGATTTAACGGGTGATGGTGTCCCTGAGGTAGCAGCAGCCAAGTTCAATGATGCCGACCTTAAACTGTACGTACTGAATGGGGCAAATGGCATTGAAGTTTGGAATCATCCATTTGGCAACACAGCGACAACCATGCAGAATATCGGCGATATCAACGGTAGCGGGTATGATGATATTGTCATGGGCTCCGCGTTTATAAACGGAGTAGGAGGAACCGACTATAAAGTGTATGCATTGGAGGGTAATCCGGGTGCAGGGACCCGGGTTATCTGGTCTTATGATGTGGGTGAGAACAGCTATGTGAAGGTTGTTTCAGATGCCGATGGCGATGGAGAGAAAGATGTCGCCGTGGCCGGGCAGATGGACAGCCTTCTTCTTCTCAGTGGTGCGGACGGGAGTGTGCTGGCGCAGGAGTCCTTCCCCAATGGCAGCGGTACTGTCCAACCGGGCGAGTTCAACAATGCTGCCGGTGATGACATGCTCACCAGCATGGGAAGCGGCATTTATGCTCTGTCCTTTACAGAGATACTGGGGAACGATCGGCCCGCCAGACCGACTCTGATCAGCCCGGCTGACGAGGCTGTATTTGGTGATTCCACGTCCATCAAGCTCAAGTCCAGCGCCTTCAGTGATCCGGAGGACGATGCCCAAGCCGGATCGACCTGGACGCTCGTGCGGGCGGACTCGGAAGAACCCGCGGGATCATTTCCCGTAACGTTTACCCAAGAGCCCTTTCCCACTGAATATTACATCCCGGACCAGCTTTTAGAAGGCCTGAAATACACGTGGCAGGTTGGTCATAAAGACGATCAGGGCCGCGAGGTGTGGTCCGAGAAGCGCTCCTTCAAGATCGGCACCTCCGTGCCTGAAAGCCTTCCATCGATTGCTTCGGGTTCCACCCTGGTGGATTTCGGCATGATCTCCGTGGTGCATTGGCCGGACAACCCCGTCCCTGGAAAGGTGTTTAACATCGAATACAATCCCAGGGTCTACCGGATAGGCACTTACGACCCTGTTCTTGGCAGGTATATCGAATTCGGGCCGGACCTGGTCATCGAGCCGGGTCGTGCCTATTGGATGTTGGCACGGGACGGTCTCACCGTCAATTTCGATGGTGTGCCGGTGAGCAAGGAGACGTACATCGAGGTGTGCCTTCATCACAACGGCAGTACGGATGCTCCCAACGGCTGGAACATGATTGCGCCGCCCAACACAGCCAACTATTTATGGAATGAGGTATTGGTAGGGCGCAGGCTGGGGGACAACCACCCGGATAACGTTTCGCCCGTGCCTGTAACGTATCCTGCAGCATCTGAGCTTATCAACCATCGTATCTATGAATGGCAAGGTGGTAAATACAAAGACCATCGGCTCGATGAAGACTTCGTGTTGGAGTATTACAAAGGGTATTGGGTCAAGGCCCTTGTGGAGGGCGCCTACCTGGAATTCCCGGTATCTGCCCAGGTCAACGGCTTGTCGACACCTAGGAACACCATGCTGGCCTGGAAAGGCAAGGCTGTTCAATGGATGAAGAGCCTTTTGCCGGCCCCCAGTGAGGCTATTGCGGACGATGATTTACCGCCCATGCCCATGGGAGGGTTTGAAGACAGCGTGGACCCGGTGTTCGAAGGCTGTTTCGTTCAAACATTGAAGTAAATACTACTAACCACAAAGACACAAAGGAAACCAGAGGACAGAACCACAGAACCCCGGAGGACAGATGACGGAAGTCGGAGGTCGAACTGACCTCTGACTTCTGTTAATATCCTGTGAATCCTGTCTAAAAAGTATAATGAGGTCTCTATGCAATGTTCTGCCTGCGGGCACCAGAATCGTGAAAACGCCAAATTCTGTAAAATGTGCGGGCAAAAGCTGGAACGAAAATGCCTATCCTGCGGAACCGCCAACCAACCCGACAGCCAGTTCTGTGATGAATGCGGCCACGCTTTAAAGAAAAAACGTTCGCGCCCGGAAATAGAAGCGGAAAAGGATGCCCTGACCGGTTTTGTGAATCGCCAAAAGGAGCTTGCCATGATCGACGACCTTTACAGCGAGGTCAGAAAGAGCAGGGGGCAGGTTCTGTGCATTGTCGGTGATGCGGGCCGGGGCAAGTCCCGATTGATATATGAATTCAAGAACCAGCTCGACCAGGAAAAGGCCAGGTACCTTGAGAGCCAGTGCACGGCCTACGGTAAGAATACCCCCTATGCGCCCATCGTAGAAATCCTGAAGAAGAATTACAATATTTCAGAAGGTGACACTGCTGAAAAGATCGCCGAATTGCTGGAAACGAAGTTTGCCAAATTGGATCAGCGGCTCATGCAGTCCATCCCCTTTCTGTTGAAGTTGTTGGCCAAGGACGAAGGCAAGCGTATCGCCGGAGACCAGGACCCCGAGCGCACCAAAAAAATGATTTTTGAGGCCATCAGGATTTTGATCCTGTCCGGCAGTCAGCGCAACCCCCTGGTGATCGTTGTGGAGAACCTGCAGTGGATTGACAACACGTCCGAACAGCTGCTCGCCTACATCGTCGAGAGCATCGCCAATTTTCCCGTTTTCCTGATTCTGACCCATCGTTTGGGCTATGACTATCCCTTCAGGGCCAGTTCCTACTTCAGGCTGATTTCCCTGGGGAGGCTTTCCAACCGCCATGCCAGGAAGATGATTCAGGCAATGCTGCCCAATCACAACCTGCCCGACAATTTTATCGGCAGCCTTCTGGCAAAGGCCGGCGGCAACCCGCTTTACATCGAGGAGATGATCAAGTGCCTCCTGGAAAATCAAACCATTGTGCCGGAAGACAAAGGCTACAAACTCGTCAAGGCGGTGAAGGACATCGAAATTCCGGAAACCATCCAGGAAATTGTATTGTCCAGGGTCGACCGCTTGAAAGCATATTCCAAAATGACCATTCAAGCGGCTTCTGTGGTCGGACGGGAGTTTTCCCTGAAACTGCTTTCACGCAAGGATGAACTCCAGCAGAAACAGGATAATTGCATAAAGGAACTCAAGAAGCTGGAATTGGTTTCGGAGAAAACGTTCTCACCGGAAGTGGAATATATTTTCAAAAGCATCATGACCAAGGATGCCATTTACAACAGCCTTCTTTTAAAGCACAGAAAGGAGCTCCACAAAGAGATCGCCCAGGCATGCGAAGGGGTTTACAAGGAAAAGCTCGATGACTACCTTGATATGCTGGCATTTCACTACTGCCACACCGATGAATTCGAAAAGGCCATCTACTACCTGGTAAAAGCCGGTGAAAAAGCCAGGGATGTGTATGGCAACGTAGAAGCCATCGCCTATTTTGAGGATGCCATCCGGCTGATAAACGAGCATCCCGGAACATGGGACAAATATCTGGAAAAAGCCCATCTGGGGCTGGCCGGCCTCTACGACCTTGTGGGCCGCTACAACCGGTCCATCGAACACTATAAGAACTGCATCAACATCGTCCAAGCGTCCGACAAGCAAGCTGAATTTCTGCGCAGAATCGGTATGGTGTACGAGAAAAAAGGAGACCTGGACAAGGCTCTGGATTTTTATGAACAGGCCACCCAGAGAATTGACGTTAATGAAAACAAGCTTGAGGCAGCCCGCATATTCATGAATATCGGCTGGGTCCACAGCCGCGGGGCGCATTTTGGCAAGGCTTTGGAATTCAACAACCGGGCGTTGGCCATCTTCAATGAACAGGGGGCTCCCAAGGAAACCGCCCAGGTTTACAACAACCTGGCCGTGATCCAAGAGTTCTGCGGCAACTGGGAGGAGGCGGACACCTACAACCAGGAGAGCATCCGTCTTGTCAAACAGTCCGGGGATCAGCGCAAGCTGGCGTCGTTTTACATCTCCGCCGGCCTGCTTAATCTGAAAAGGGGTTCCCTGGACGAGGCCGGAGAATATTTCAGCAAAAGCTATGCCCTGGCGGAGGCCATCGGCAACACCTTAGGCATGGCCAATGCGTCCCTGAACATAGGCATTGTGCACACCCATAACCACAATTTCGAAAGGGCTCTCGAGAGTTTTAGCGAAAGCCTTTCCATGTTCGAAAACATAGACGCCCGTTCCAAGGTCTGCCAGAACCACATTGCCCTGGCGGAGCTACATATCAAAATGGGCAACCTTGAAGAGGCCCGGCGTGCGAGTGAGGCCGGCATGGAGATCGCTTTGGAGGCGCCTTACGCCTTTGACGAGGCACGCCTGCTGGGTTTGATGGGTGAGATGAAAATGCTCGAAGGCATCGATGCCACCGAGGACCTGGCCCGCAGTGTGGAGATCCTGTCGTCCCTTGGCCGTAAGTATGAACTGGCCACCGCCATGACCCAGCTTGGCCAGGCCCACCTCAAGGCCGGCGATAAAAAGAAGGGCGAGGAATGCCTGGAACAATCAAAAGACCTGTTTGATACGCTGGTGTCTGCCTTCTGAAGAGTAGAGAGAAGCCGGAAGTGAAAATCTATTAGACAGGATTAACAGGATCTACAGGATAATGCATCAGGCTGCGTTTCAATACCACGGTATAAGCCTTGTAGGGCATGATCAGGCAGGGGAAAAGGAAGGTCTCCAGCACGCTCATGTGATTGGCTACGAAGACGCAGGGGCTTTTCAGTTTGGAAAGGATGGCCTGATTCTCGACTTTGACGTCGACGCCCAGGTATTCAAGGGATTTCATGATACTGCTGCTGCTCTGAATTTTACTGCCGGCGGTATAGATGCCCTTGCGGGCCAATCGTGAGGCGGCGACCACCACAAGAACTGCATTGGAATAGAAAATGAATCCTGGAATTTTCCTGGCCAACCATGTCGGCTCTTTTTTCAAGTGTCGATCAGACATGTTTCTCACCTGGATTTTGACTTAAAATCATACAATTTCACACCGTCTGAAGTCAACTCCGCTTTTTAATTCATCCTAAATCTGGTATAGGTGCCAAAAAACCTCACCGCCGGCGCAGAGTACGCAGAGGAATATTAACTTTGTGTCCTTTGTGCCTTTGTGGTTAATAAAATAATAACTATGATCGACAAATACTTCAAACAGAACGTTTTCGGCATTTCAAGCGTGGAATTTATATGGGGCCTGGGTCTGCCCGTGGTGATCGAATCCACCTTCCTGCAGCTGTTCCTGAAAAGTCTGGGTGCTTCCAGTTTTGTCATCGGGTTCATTCCCGCCTTTTTCTTCGTGGGGTGCTCGGTTTTCGGCCTGCTTTCCAGCTATTTTACCTCGGACATGGCCTTTAAAAGGAGTGCGGTCATCTGGCTGCATGTAATATCAGGTGTATCCCTGTTGTTTTTCGGCTGCTTTCTTTTCCTGTTCGGAAAGATCCCGTCCATTATCCTGGTGTTCTTCATTTCCTATGCAATTTTCTCGGTATGCATCGGCATGACCATACCGGTATGGCTGAATTATGCTGTGAACATGTTTTCTGAATCCCGCACGGTAACGGGTTTTGCCTATATGATGATCTCCCAGCATGTGGCGCGGCTGGTCAGCAGTGTTTTGATTGTAAAGTGGGTGGAGAAATATTCTTTCTCCCTCAAGGCCTCGTCGCTGATATTTATCAGTGTGGGCATTTTGTTCGCATTGAGCGCCGTGCTGTTTCTGTTCACCCGGGAGGTGGCCAGGGATGGTAAAAAGAATGACCGCGGCGGCCGCTCCCTGATCCGCTACACTATCGATTCCGTACGCGACATTTTGAAAAACAGAAATTTTCTCTATTTTCTGGCAGGGGACATGGATTATTTCGTGGTGGTGACCGCCATCTCTTTTTATGCCAACTACGCCACTTCCTTCTGCGGAATCCGACTGTCAATCGCCGCCGGCATGTTCGTGGGCTTCCTTTACACCGGGGCCATCCTCACCAATATTTGCCTGGGGACGCTCGGATATTTAAGCCTGCGCAATAAGTACCTGCTGTCCAAGGGAGCCGCGGTTTCAGCAATGGTTACGATGATACTGTTTCAGGATTACTGGAGTTTTTTTCTGGCTTCCTTCCTGTTCGGCATCTCCCGGGGGACCCGTTCGATTGTATTTGCACCGTCAGTGGGCAGGCTTTCCGGCCTGAGCGACGCCACCAGCTATTTTGCCGTGGCACCCCTTTTGACGCTTGTGTTTGCCACGGGATTGCCCCTGGTGTTCGGGCGGTTCCTGGACCATTTTGCCTTCCTGGAAGGCGATTCCTACAGGATCGTTTTCGGCGCGTCGGTCGTGCTGATTGTGGGTACGCTCTATTTTCTGCTAAAGGTCGATTTCGATCTTGCATGAAATTTGAATCAGCTTGAAAAACGGCTACTCCTCTGATAAAATTTACATCGTTGCTCAATGCGGTGTAAATTCTATCTATTAAATTTTAGCGACGAATGTCGCGTTTTATAAGATCGTGGGACACGATTTTATTCAGGGAGGCTCAATTGGCCATCAAATCCAAAGCATTGGAAGTCAATATTGCGGACTACCATGTGGACGTGAGCATCGACCCCAAGTATGCGGCCCTGCAAGAGGCTATGTCCAAATACTACGGGATCATGGAAGGCCTGAGCGTCTTTTTGGAGGAACTGTCCCACCCCTATAAAAACTGGCAGTTCATTGTCAACGAGGCCCGCAGCTATTCCCTGGACTATTTTCACCTGATCAAGACCCACCCCCGCGGCGACGAGGCTGCCAAACTGCTCATCGGAATCTTTCAGGACGCCATCCAGGCCGAATGTTTGCTGTCCACCAAAATGGATGCCGTCGACAACCTGCTGCTCTACCTGCAAAAGATCATCAAGGAATCCAAAGAGGCCGGGGATACATTTGCGCCGGTGGTGATGGCAGCTTTCCGGGATATTCGAAAATACGACTATGAAACCTTTTTTCTGTTTGTAAAAAGCTTCTACCAGCTGAAACGCCTGGCCGGGGTATTTCGGGAGAACATGCATACCGAGGCAATGGATTACACGGAGCTCAATCTGCTCCTGTTCCGTTACTTTGACCATACCTACAGCTTCTGGATCATGCAGAAGGACCCGAGCATCTGGTTTGAAGAAGAGGTCGAGATGCTGGGCCCGGGCAAAGAGTGGCATAAAATTTTTAAAGATATTTCCCGGGTCAGGTTTGGATCGTTCAAGGAATCTCTGGACCGTCTTGCCCTGCACGCCAACCCGCAGTCGGCAGAGACGCTCAATGATCTGGTCAGCCTGCAGGGATACAACCAGATCGCCGACATGTACCGGGAAATGCCCCAGAAACTGCTGGAGGCCGGCGGGGAAAGCAACAAGGGCAACCAGTGGAAGATGATTTTTCTGTTCCTGATCATGAACATTTCAGAATTGTCCATCATCCATGAAGAAACTCTGAGGGATATCAACCGTACCCTGACCTGGCTTATCGGCAACGAAACCCATTTCTATATCCGCAAACTCATGGAGAAGACATTCTCCATTCTCCAGAAACAGACGGACACCTTTCCGGCCACAGCCCTCAATTGTGTGCTGAACATGGGAAAAGGGGTCTACCAGACCGAAGACAGCGACCTGGTGAACTACTTCGTTGAACAGGTCATCGACCTGGGGTTTCAGGCCCCCATGATCAGCGGGGTGGGCAACGACTGGCAGGTGAAGGTCAACCCGGCCCACATTCAGAACATCCGCACCTGGATGGAGCTTATCGACCTGGGTCCCAAACGTTCGATCCGGCTGATATCGTGCCTGATTGTTTACCTGTCACTGTGCGGGGTGTTCATCAAGGACACGGACCTGTTTCCCAGGGATATCACCCGTATTCTGAACAGCAATATCGGACAGGTGTACAACCTGATCAAGCAGATGGCACGGCTTTTTCCGGTATATTTCAACGATATCGGCGCCGAAGGCAAACTGCGCGACATCTCCACCAGAATCGACGAACTCACCCATCGCAAGGACGAACTCATCCACTTTCTGCGCAAGCAGAGCCACGTGGAAAGCAGCAACCTCATCATCGGCTTCATGGAATCTGTCCTGAAATTCTGGGAAACCAGGAGCAAGGAAGTGCTCAAGGCATATGTACCGCCGGTCATCTACAACCGCATTGAAGAGAGCGGGGTGTACATCGATGGCGTGCACAAGGCCATATCCCATCTAAAACAGAAGGGACTGGCTGTACCTTTGGACTTGATGAGCGTAAATGAAGAAACAGTACGGGCCATGCTGGCGGATGCTGCCGGCACGGCGCAAGACGATGTGGAGCGCGTTGTTCTGGCCATTTCCTTTTACCAGCACCTGCACCAGAAATACAATCTTGACTTCATCGAGATCAACAATCACATTGCCCAGCTGAAAACCGAGGCTTTTCCGGGCCTTGATAAGCTTGAAACCGCCTTGGGAGAACCGGAGCTCGAGAAGAAAATTTACCAGATGCTGGACTACCTGGAATTTCTGAAGTACCTCATCCTGTCCAAGGAATCTTTTGAAGTGAAGGAGGATATCTACAAGAAGCGGCATTTTACCGTGGATATTCCCTCCATGTACGGCAGTTACCACGAAATGAAATTCGATGCGCTGGGGCTGACCTTTCGCCTTGAATCCATTGTGAATACGCTTTTTGAAGCGCTGGTGGACCAGATCGATCTCAGCCTGATTACCAAGGCCACCTTTTTCCAGATCTATGACCGCTTGAAGCTTTTTGACAAAGCACTGCGCATCGAGGGCATCCATTCCGTGGAACTGGAGCGGCAGCTGGAAATGCTGGCCCACTCCCTTGAGGCGAGGGGCTTCACCTTCACGCAATACATCGATATCTTCAAAGGGTTTGCCCAGGCGGTCAAGAACATCATCAATGACTATTTTGCCAATGTGCACGGTCAGAACCTGACCCGTATTCTTACCAAACTGTCGCCTGAGGCCATTTTAGAACGGTATCTCCCCAGAGACGGCATGCAGGACAAGGAAAAGGCCCGCCACCGCATCTCGGAAATATTTTTCCGGGACAGAATTGCGTTCACCACCGGCCTCCAGCAGCTCGATCTTTTTTTGAGCAGAATTTTGAACACCCTTTTTCAGCAGTCCAACAAGCTTCCCAAGGATAAGCTCCAGCAGTTGCTGCTTTACGACCCGCACAAAGCCATGACCCTCATCCATGATGTGGGCGGACGGGTTTCGGGCATCATTCACCTGGGCAACAAAGGGCTGAACATGGCCAAGCTCAAATCATTCGGCCTGCCCGTGCCGCCCGGGTTTATCATTACCACCGAGGTGTTCCGCTGCTGGGATATCATCGAAAGCTACCTGCCGGCCGAGGAGAATTTCAAAGAACAGGTGCAAAGGCACATCCGTGTTATCGAAAAAGTAACCGGCCGCAAATTCGGCAATTCCGGTAACCCGCTTCTTTTTTCGGTGAGAAGCGGCTCCTCCATTTCCCAACCGGGCATGATGGACACTTTTCTGAATGTGGGCGCCAACGAGGAGATAACCGAGGGCTTGGCCGCCATTACCGGCAATGCATGGTTTGCCTGGGACAACTACCGCCGCTTTCTGCAGTGCTACGGCATGTCTTTGGGGATCGAACGGGATGACTTTGATGCCATCATCAGCGAGTTGAAACGCAGGGCAGGGGTGCAGTTCAAGAGAGACATGTCCGGCCAGCAGATGCGCAAGGTCGCTATCACCTACAAAAACCACATCACGGATTCCGGCATAGACGTCCCTGACGATCCCATGGAACAACTGTTCGTCACCATACGCAACGTGCTGGCCTCCTGGGAGTCGGCAAAAGCCAAAACCTACCGCAAGATCATGGGAATTTCAGATGACTGGGGCACGGCGGTAACCGTGCAGACCATGGTGTACGGCAATGTTTCCGAGCAGTCAGGGGCGGGTGTGTTTTTTACCCACAACCCGCGGTGGTCGGGGGACAGCCTTAGGTTGTGGGGCGATTTCACCATCGGCAATCAGGGTGAGGATGTGGTTTCCGGGCTGGTCAACACCCTGCCCATATCCATCACCCAGCAGGACATTGAGATGCGGGAAACCGACATCACCATGGAGACAGAGTTCCCCGAAATATTCGCCACCATGAAGAGCTGGGCAGTGGAGCTCATAGAGAAGAGGGAATGGAGCCCCCAGGAGATGGAGTTCACCTTTGAAGGGCCTTCACCCGGCGATTTGTATCTCCTGCAGACCCGCGACATGGCCATGCGCGAGCGCAAAAAGGTGGTCACCTTCGAACCCGGGGATGTGGACAATGCAAACATTCTGGGCCACGGCATCGGTGTGTCCGGCGGGGCCATGAGCGGACGGCTGGTCTTTTCACTGAAAGAGATTGACAAATGGCGGGGTGTGGAACCCGACACGCCACTGATTCTAGCCCGGGGAGACACTGTACCCGACGACATCAAAGAGATCTATGCCGCAGACGGCCTGCTCACCGCCAGAGGCGGGGTGACATCCCACGCCGCAGTGGTAGCTCACCGGCTGGGGAAAACCGGGGTGGTGGGGTGCGGCAGCATGCGCTGCGATGAGAAGGAAAAGATCTGTGCGTTTTCCTCCCTGAGACTGGTTTCCGGCGATTTTATCAGCATTGACGGCCGGGAGGGATCTGTATACAGGGGCAAAATCGAAGTTAGTCTTGCATGATAATGAATTTCAGCCGATCTCAACGAGATCGGCTGAAATTCATTATGTCACGCGACTTCGCCGCTATAATTTCTTTGTGTCCTTTGTGTCTTGAGCGAAGCGGGTGGTGAAATCAAAGGGCGTTGAAGAGTATCAAGAAAAGGATATAGGGGGTAGTGAAATGGGCGATTCAGGCAGCAAAAGCGATTTGAAACTCGGGGTCAATGGGTTTGGAAGGATCGGCAAACTGACGGTCTGGCATCACGTGGCCCGCAAGTATTTCAAGGAGATCGTCGTCAATATCGGGCGGCAGGCCGGCACGTCGCTCGAGGACATTGCCCATTATGTTCAGCGGGATTCCACCTATGGGCGGCTCCAGACCTATCTGTACGGGCAGAATGCACAGCCCGTGGTCGAAGCTGTGGACGATAAAAGCGGGAGCATGGTCCTGGATGGCACGCGTGTGACATTTTTGCGGGCAAATCGGAACCCCGCGGATATCGGGTGGCGAAGGCAAGGGGTGAACCTGGTGGTGGAGACCACCGGCCAGTTTCTGGACCCGACCCTGCCGCCGGAACATGCAAAGGGATCTCTCAGGGGGCACCTGGATGCCGGTGCGGCCAAAGTGATTGCCTCCGCTCCTTTCAAGATCAAGGATCAGGGGCAGGCCATGCCGGAGGACGCAGTGACCACGGTCATGGGCATTAACGACAGTGACTATGACCCCCGCCGCCACCACATCATATCCAACGCATCGTGCACCACCACCTGCCTGGCCCACATGATGAAACCCCTGCTGGATGCTTTTGGCCCCAGTAAAATCCTCTCTGCTTCCATGGCCACGGTGCATGCTGCCACGGGTTCGCAGGCCGTGCTGGACCGCCTGCCCAAAAGCGGTAAGGTCGACCTCAGAAAAAACCGCAGCATCATGAACAATATCATCCTGACCACCACCGGTGCGGCCAAGGCCCTTAGCCTGGTAATACCGGCCATGAAGCAAATCGGGTTTATTGCGGAATCGGTCAGGATACCCACGGCCAGCGGATCTCTCATCATCCTGGTGGTCAACCTCCAGGAGGAGTTGGCCACGGAACCGATCAAGCGGGATCTGATCAATGACATCTTTCGACAGGCTGCAGAGGTCGATCCCAGTGGATACCTTTACTACACGGACCAGCAGAACGTTTCTGGTGACATCATCGGTTTTCCCAAGGCTGCCGCCATTATTGAAGGCAACGAGACGCACCGGCGGACCGCCGAAGTGACCATTGATCTGGAAAAAGTGCCGGGCATCGACAAAGAGATCGTGGCCACGCTGAACAAAAAGATTCTGCGGGTGCCGGTCACGCAGACGGTCATCTACGGGTGGTACGACAACGAAATGGGCAGCTATGTGAATATGCTGGGGGATAGGACGGTTTCCATTGCAGATGACATATGAATTCTCGAGATATTGCAGATAAATAGCCGGCGGCAGCATTTCGGGTGAAAAGGGGCCAAGGGTTCAAGCAATAAACAAATCGCTCCATAGTATATCAGTATCCAAACCGGATAAACCGAAATTGAATATCCAATCATCAATATCCAATGTCCAATGATAAAGTTTTAGCAGGGCTGAAGCCCTGGGCTACAAAGCATATGGCCGTAGGCTCTGTAGCGCAGGGATTTATCCCTGCTGGGGCTGGATGCATTACACCAATTCCCCCAAGGATCGAACATCCAGAGACCCAACATTCCATTATTCCAGCACTCCAGAGTATTGGTTTGTGGCCACGCCTAATTTCTCAGATATAGACCAGAGGACCCGGTATTACATGCTGGAATAAATATGGTTGGAAAGGCGCACGAATTCATCCACAGTGAGGGTTTCCGCCCGTCTGACAGGATCGATGCCTGTCCCTTCCAGAGCCTTGGCAGACATCTTGGCGTCAAAGCCTGGAAGCATACCTGTCAGCGAGTTTCTCAGGGTTTTGCGTCGTTTGGAAAAAGCGGCTTTGATAACATTAAAAAGAAAGGCTTCATCCCTTACCTTTTTTCCGGCGTCATGATCGAAATCAATACCCAGAACGAGGGAGTCGATATTGGGTTTTGGAAAAAACAACCCGGCTTTGACTTCAGTCAGAACCGTCACTTTTGAGCAATATTGCACCATGGCCGAAATCCGGCCGTAGGCTTTTGAACCCGGAGGGGCGGTTATTCTCTGGGCCAGCTCTTTCTGGAACATGAGGACGGACTTTTTGATACAGGCCCGTGCCTTCAGGATCTGCACCAGGATTTGAGACGAAATATTGTAGGGGACATTGCCCACCACGGTGAGATCATTTTCTTCCGCTTCAGCAAGGGAGGGTATATCGAGTTTCAGAATGTCCTGTTCGAGCAGGATGACATTATCAAGACCTTCGGCAACAAGTTCATTTTGGAGGAGTCCCACCAGGCGATGGTCTTTTTCAACTGCAATCACTTTGAGTGCCTGCTGTGCCAGGGGCAGGGTCAGGGAGCCCAACCCAGCGCCGATTTCGAGTACCACGTCTTCATCCGACAGGCCCGCGTAGCCGACAATGGCTGCGGCCATGTTCGCATCCGTTAAAAAATTCTGGCCCAGTTGCTTTTTGGGGTATAGTTTCCAGGCCTTCATCAGCACGGCGGGTGAGGTCATCTATTTGCTATCCTTTTGACATGATTGTCAGACACGGATTTAACGGATTGTATGTACGGATTCAACTAGCGTTACGCGCGTTATTTGTGCTGCGCACGTCATTTGCCCTTCGGGCGTTATTTACGCTACGCGTGTAATTTCTTGCCGCAGGGAGCAATAGGCTGAAAGTATCGATAAATTACGTCGCAGGTAAATTACAACCAATTAAAGCGCGGCGTAGTTAAAATGTCCGAATTAAATCAGTTTATTATGCGTGGGCGGTCACCGATCACCAACTACCGACTATCGTCTTCCGTTCTATAGCGCCACTGTCCTCCGTCTTCTGGGGCTCTGGCCTCTGAGGTTCCGTCCTCCGTCTTCTGTCCTCCGTTCTCTGAGGTGGGGCTCTGTTCTCTGTTCTTCGGAATTCTCCCTACTGCCTACTCCTTACTCCCTACTGATCCGGTCCGTCCTCCGGCCTCTGGCACTAAGCCTCAGACTCCCGGACTTTTTGCCGGGCCCTCTCCCGGAGTCTTAAGACCACCCTGAAAGTGACGAAGTAGGCAATCACAGCGGGAATAATACCCAAAAGAGCACCACCGATCAACATGGCCAGGGTCACATCCAGCCCCAAATTCAAAAGCTCGGATATGGATTCAAAATGGATGTCGTACGGTACCGGTCCCCTGAGGAGGAGGGTCCCTATTTTGTAGCTGCCGTAGTACAGAACAGGTATGGTCAAAGGGTTTGAGAACCAGACACCGATTACTGCCGCTGCTTTGCTGCCTTTGAAGACAAAGGCCAGGGCAAGGGCGATGATGGTGTGCAGGGGAATGGTTGGCGTGACAGCTACGAAAACACCGATGGCCATGCCCGTGGCAACATAGCGTGGCTCCCCCTGGAGGTCCCTGATGCGGATGAGGAAAAGCCTGAACTTTTCTTTCAGGGGGATGTTTTGTTTTTTATCAACCATTTCAATAAATTTTATGCAAAGTAACGGTCATTATCCATTTCCGAGTATAGCAGGGTAACATTTTACATGGAGGTGTAGAATTAGCATGAAAGTACAGCTGTTTCAATATGAATAAACCTTTATATTTGGGACTTTTCAGGGTCCGGCCGGCAGGTGTATCCACTTGACTTGATATGGGTTATCAATTAGTTTTACAGGCATTGATGGTGAACGGTCATGAAAATGTATAGGAGAATGCCATGACAAAAAAAAGAAGAAAGCCCGCCAGCTTTGACGCCATGGTCAAACTTTTCATCCGCAATTACGACATCCCGACGCGCAAGGATGTGGATATGCTGATGGCAAAACTGGATCGTCTTGAAAGCCTGATCAAATCAGGGGCCTTTGCCGGCAAGGGCCCTGGAACGGCCACTCAGCGCCGGAAGAACAGCAAGGCCGGCACGGCCTCGGAAACCATTTACCAGATAATCAAACAATCCCGAAGCGGTATGGGCTTTGCCGATATTCGCGCCAAGACAGGCTACGAAGAGAAAAAGGTGCGCAACACCATTTACCGACTGCACAGCATGGGGAAAATCACCCGCAAAAGCAGGGGGATATACGTTGCAACCTAATTTTGTCAAGGAATGAGGCTCCCATAGGCGGCTTTACCAAGGATTCGAATCCGTCTTCGCTCTTCGAGCTACGCCGCGACATGGTAAAATAAATATAGCGCCTTGTTGAGCGAAGCGAAATCCCGCTTGCGGGGCCTATGGAAGCCTTCGACCCGTGCAAATTGCAGGTATTGTTTAAACTTAAACCACAGAAAGAAGAATATGACTGATATGTTAGATAAAAAACAAGCCCATTTGAAAGAAAAATGTGCCCGACTTGGATATGAGGTCCGGCAAATTGTCGACTTGAATGAAATAAGTTCGACCCTGTAT
>JBDLJD010000088.1:0-18880 GCA_039714495.1 Thermodesulfobacteriota bacterium | reverse complement strand
GCGGATAGGGAGCCATGTCGTTTATGCAACTATGGGGTGAACTCTTGCCGAGATCTTGATGGAGGAAGGTTCGCAAAAAACTTGAAGCTAACCGATATATCTGTCAAAGCATTTTGCGAACCCTTGATACACGATATATTTATACTGGTTGTTAAAAGTTTGTTCCGAATAGAAAGGAGTTATTGCTTCGGCGGTTAATTACTTGACGGTTGTCATTCCCGCGAAGGCGGGAACCCAGGAAGACACTGGATGCCGGATCAAGCCCGGCATGACGGAATTGGCTATTTAGTCGCCAGGTTAATAGTAGGAGAGGCTTTAATTTTTTTCAGGCCTATCAAAAGACTTAAGTTCCTTGTGCCCATCGGATTGATGGTGAAACCGGCTGTTTTAATTTTAAATATTTCGTTGGAACCATCATCAATCCGATAGGGCACTGCTATCACCTACGTTTTAATAGTGATAGGCCTGAAAAAAATTAAAGCCTCTCCTGCCCCAAACGAAACATATTTCTGACAACTGCTCTAAATTGTGTCAATTTCAGCATGAGAAAGAATATCCGACACCACATCGGTCCACCCCAGCGGCATGATGTGCACGCCCTGGAACTTGTGTTTGTGCTTTTTGATAAACCGGCCCATCATTTCAGCGGCCTTTTTCTTGCGGTCTCCCTTGTCCACCGAAGCGATTTCGTCGATCCACTCCTGGGGCACGGTGATGCCGGAAACGTTGTTATTCATGAATTTGCCCATCTGGGGGGATTTGAGCAAGACCACACCCAGCTGAATGGGGCAGTTGAACTTCTCGGCCTGGGCCACAAAGCGGTCGACCACGGTATCGTCATACACGGCCTGGGTCTGAAAGAATTCAGCACCGGCATCCACTTTCTTTTTCATTTTCATCATCTGGAGTTCGAGAGGCTCGAAATTGGGGTTGACCACGGCGCCATAGGCCATGTCCGGTGGATTCTCAATAGCGTTTCCGGTAATGTCGCGCCCTTCCCTCAGCCCGACGGCCATGTTGATCAGCTGAACCGAGTCCAGATCGAACACGGGCCTGGCTTCTTTGTGGTCCCCCAGCTGGATGTGATCGCCGGTTAAAAGCAGCACGTTGTCGATTCCCAGCGAGTAGGCTGTCAACAAATCGCTTTGCAGGGCGATGCGGTTTCGGTCACGACATGTCAACTGGTAGATTGGCTCGATCCCCCTCTCTTTGAGTCGTACACTAGCTGCAAGTGAACCGAGCCGCATCACCGCGGACTGGTTGTCGGTGACGTTGACGGCATGCACATGATTCCGCAGCTTGTCGGCCTCCTTGGCGCAGGCCGGATCGATATTTTTATTCCTGGGTACGGCTCCCTTGATGGGCCCCACCTCGCCGGTAACAACATATTTTCCTTTTTCAAACAATTCCGTTATTTTCATGGATGACTTCTCCTGTTAACTTTTTGGTTTTGTATAATATTTTATTAACGATCATCAGTCCTGATTACTGACAGTCACTTCACCCGCCTGGCTGCAGAAAGTCGCTTCGGTCGGGCTGACCTTCAGCGTCCGCGGCCGGCTCCATTTGGCATTGTTTTTAGGCGGCTGGTACGGATCAAGCAATTCGAGGCGGCCCAATTTTTTCAAGCGCTCGTAAATAAGCACCCATCCGCAGGGCCGTTCCTTATCCACTTCGCAGTAGCCGTTTTCAGCGCCGCCGCAAGGACCGTTGAGCAACTGCTTTGAGCAAAGCGTCATGGGACACAATCCGCCGGTAAATTCGATCACACATTCGCCACAGAGGGAGCAGTACTCGCTGATGGTATCTTCGGATACGGTTTCACCACCGAAAATGGTATCGCACCCAGGGTGGACCATCCCGCCTTCCGTAGCATCGATGACCGTATGGACGCCCTGGCCGCAGCCCAAAACCAGGAAAGAGTCGGCATTCTGGACCTTGTCTGCATAATCCTCCTGCAGGACCTTGCGCGTATGATCCAGCTTGCACAAGCTCATTCCCTGCGGTCCGGGAACGGTGAACCCAGCCACATCGACACCGCGTTTTTCGAGCCTTGCACTCATGGCCTTGGTTTCGTCTTCGCCACCAGAGTGGCACTTCCAGGCGCAGTTGTTGCATCCTACGACGAACACCTTTTCTCCGGGTTTGATAAAACTGACAATCTCATCGATCGGTTTTTGAATGGTTGCATGCATATGCTTCTCCTTATTAATCTTAGTTGTGAACTGGTGCGTATCAATCAAAAAGGCGTCAATTTATATAGTACAGACGCCTCTTCAAACTCATTGCATAACGTTTTCAAACGGTTATTGGCGATGTCTTTTTTTCTTTTTCCTACAGGCCTTATATCAAGAAGCAACCCTGCCTGCTTATTTGAAAAAATCTTTGGCATATTGAATTGCGGCCTTGTCAAATTCAGCATAAAGCAATTTCAGACGGGCATTGGCAATCCTGACGGCGTGCGCTTTCTCCTCATCTTCCTTGCCCGTGGGGTAGCAGCCCAGACACCGCTGATAGCTGCCGACACGTCCCAGGGTGTCAACCTTGAAATCAACGTTGAGAAACGTCTGGGCATTCTCCTGATGAGCAAAGTGCTCCACGGCCGGAACCTGTTCCAGTGCAATTTCCACCGAGACCTGATTACCCTCCTGGGCAATGTTGATGTAATCGTGGATCGTCAGGAGCTGACCGGACTCATCTTTCATTTCTTCATACTTGACAACCATGTTTTCCAGGGTGAACAGCTGATCGCCGACTTCGATCCCGGCATTTGCCAACCGATGATAATCCCTCTGCAGGTAACGGTTGGCGATCATCACCGCCTGCGATACGGCAACGCACAGGTTGTGCTCACACCCTTTGGCATAACATTTTCGAAACGTGAATGCCTCTCCATCTACCGAACCCTGGTAACGGCATAAAAATATATAGGCCATGAATTTGTTGTCCCGGTGGTGAAAATCGACCGGCAAAATTTCAAATTCAGGTTGGCATTCGACCTTGGCCCCTTTTTGGGCGAGATCGACCAGGTCCGTCACCCTCCTTGGCTGGTTGGATGGAATTGAATCGTTCATCACGTACTCCTTCCCGGACAAACCGGTTGGAAATCCCGCATCAGCGGGAAACCACAAAGGGCTTTCGGCTGCACGCCCTTGTGGGTTAAAATTGTACCTGAGAAAATAAAACCTCTTACCTGATCTAATATACGAATACCGCGTCGGCTTCCAGGGCCATCAGGTTTATTTTCCCGCCTGCCGTTACCTCGGCGCCTTCAACAAGATCGGACTCATCGATGTTGCGGTCCTGGAGGCACGGCACACACACTTTAATCTTGCCGCCCAGTTCGAGAAACGATTCTATCAGTCCTTTGATGGGAGGAAAACCACCCGGTGGGGTTGTGTGCTGGGCATATCCCTTTTGGGCCAGATAAACGCCGCTGCCCTGAAGGCAGACGGTTGCTTCGATATCCATGGCCAGTGCGGCATTGCCCATGACAAACGGCATGGCTGCCTTTTCAGGATCGTCACCGGCCTTGGTGCCGATGTACAAAATCTTTTCTTGTTGCTCTTCCATTTTGATTTCCTTTTTCTTTATTTTTAACAGTTATTGGCAATCGCCACTAAAAATAATATCACGCGCCCATAGCGCTCTGCTTCACCCGCAGGAGATACAGCACCAGCGGACGGTAGAGCTGGTGGGTCCATTTTGCGAACGGCACTTCGATAACCAGCATCGGTACGGCGATCATCAGGTGGATGACATACATATAATAGGTCGTCAGGGGCATCTCCAACAGCCGGGTGGCATGAATGACGATACCCGTGAAGGTCGTCAGCCAGAGCAGGAACAAAAAGGCCCAGTCCGAAGAATGAGAGTTTTCATAAACGGTCTTGCTCTTTTTAATACGGCCGATGATGGCGTAAGTGGTCCCGTATAGAATAGCAAAGGTGGAATAGTAACCAAGCAGCCGTACGGGGTGCCAGATAGCATAGATCTCATCCCGCTGAAACCAGCGGATGCCCACCACCACCAGCAGAAATACGGTGGAATATCCGGTCATGATCAATAGATGCACGATCCACTGTATGCGTTGTGATTTCGTGTCGCAGGAAGCGAACTTCTTCTGGGTAAAGAATTGAATAACGAACTCTTTGAACTCCCGGATGTAGATGGGGATGGGGACGCCCCGGATCAAACGGTTGGAAAACTGCTGTTTGTCCGAAAAGCTAAGTTCGGGGTACTGGCCGGGATCACCCATCACCCCCCTGAACAATCGAAAGGCATTGCTCAGCAATAAGAAAGAGAGCACGGCCAGCATGATGAGGTCGAGTATTTCGATGGTGGTGTTGGGGGCGAACACATTCAGGGCGACCCGGTCGGTCAGCATGGGGCCGTGGAAAAAATAAAAGCCCAGCCCGACCAATACGGCCACAACCAGAATGGACCCGATCTCAAACACTTTGGACGTGTAAAAAAGACGCGATATGCCGGTCCAGTCGTACATGGAGGTGAGATAGCGTCTCAGCCCCATCATGACCTCTCCGGGGTTGGCCTGTCGCGGACAGGTCTGGGTGCATTCACCGCAATAATAGCACAACCAAGGTTCCGGGCTCTGGGCCAGCTTGTCGGTCAGACCCAATTGCAGATACCGAATAACCTTGCGGGGGAATGGATTCGCTTCGGTGGAAAGCTCGCAGACCGCCGTGCAGTTACCACAGTTGAAACAGGCCGAGGCGTCTTCAACACCAAATTTTTTAAGATTAACCAATAAATCCGGATTGACTGTCGAACTCATGGACCTTCTCCTCTTTTCATATCAATCGGCAACCTGATACTTGAAATAATCACCGTCCTTGGCGCCCTCCACGACCTCGCCGTACTTTTTCAGCGTGGAGACGAAGACTAGAACCTGTGAAGCAGGTACGTCTATCGCCTTGGCGATTTCAGGAATGGTTCGCCCTTCATCTTTTATCTGTTCTTTTACTTTCTTGATCATCTGCTTGTGCGCTTTGATGCTCTGCCGGGCAGCGGCGACTGAGGCCGATCTTTCCTGCCGGAGCGCCTTGAGCGCTGCTTTGTTTCCCATGATACTCTCCCTTAGGCGGCCACTATGGCGTCAACCATCGCCTCGTATTGTTGCAGGGTCCAGCCCTTGACATCGATGGCGTTTTCCGGGCACACGGCTACGCAGATACCGCATCCGGTGCACAGCGCCGGATTGACCCGGGCCGCCTGAGCTTCACCTTCGGATTTTCCGTCTTCCAGAACGATTGCGCCTTCAATGGGGCACACCTTCCGGCATTCACCGTGTCCCTGGCATCGGTCCACATCCACGTCGGCGACAAACGGATCCAATTCCACATATCCCTTGTCCAGCAAGGTGGCGGCTTTGGCCGCGGCTGCCTGGGCGGCCGAACAGGCCTCGCCGATATCCATGGGCGCCTGGCAGGTGCCGGCCAGCATGATCCCGGTGTTGGCCAATTCCACCGGCCGCAGCTTGGGATGGACTTCCTGTAAAAACCGGTCGGCGCCCACGGGGAGTTTCATCATATCCACCAGATTTTTTATCTTGCTGGCTTCCACACCCACCGACAGAACCACCAAGTCTACGGGGGCGACGAGCTCCTCTCCAAACGTCAGCGTGTCCTTGACCCTGACCTGCAGCGGGTGTGAAATCTGATAGGCCCGTTCGACCACCGGCGGGTCCTCAGGCTCATAACGGAAAAAGAGGACATTGCGGTTCGAAGCCTCCTCATAGTATTCTTCCTGGCCCCGGCCATAGGTGCGGATGTCCCGATAAAACTCGAACACCTGTGTTTCCGGATGATGTTTTTTTATCTCCACAGCCGCCTGGAGCGTCGCTGTGCAGCATGTCCGCGAACAGTATTCGTTCAGGTTGCCATTGGCATCCGGTTCATGGATACCGGGAATCTGGCGACTCCCCACACAGTGAATCAGGGCTATGCTGCGTACGATTTTACCATCAATCTGCAGGTACTTGCCCTGGGATTCGTTTTTTGACATCTCCTCAATCAACTCGGGCAGTGTTATCACCTGCCGGTGTTTGAGATAACCGAACTCTCCTTCGCCGGGCGTATAGGCCTGAAAGCCGGTCGCGAACACGATAGCCCCGGTTTCTACAGCCGTGGTTTTGGTGTCCGCGGGGACGGGTCCGGGGAAATATCCTGCAAAGGGGACGTAATCTCCAGGTTTGGCACTGTCCGCAGCTTTAATGGCCTGGGCCGCGCTTTCATCGTCAACGACCGGGGGGACCTGCTGAACCGTCAGTTTGAAGTTGCCCACATAACCATCGGAATCAACGATTTCCGCGCATGTGTACACGGTGATATCCGAAGACGCTTCAATTGTGTCCACAAAGGATTTGATCAGGTCGGCAGCCTTCTCGCCCGTGGGAAAAAGCTTGTCGAGTTTGGCTGTCTGGCCGCCTAGAAAAGGCGCCTTCTCGATGAGGGCGACCTTGAGTCCTTTTTCCGCCAGGTCAATGGCCGCACGCATACCGGCTACGCCACCGCCGATCACGGTCGCATGACGCCGGGCATCCACCTTGATGGGTTCCAGGGGTGTCAATTGCTTTGACTTGGCCACGGCTGCCGCCACCAGGGACGCAGCCTTTTTGGTGGCCTTTTCACCATCATGCACCCAGCTGACCTGTTCCCTTATATTGGCGTGTTCATACAGGTAAGGATTAAAATCTACCCGTTTTATGGCCCCTCTAAAAGTGATCTCGTGAAGGCTGGGGGCGCATGATGCCACGACAACCCGGTTGATGGAGCCTTCTTGGATATCTTTCTGAATAAGCTCCTGCCCCGGATCCGAGCACATGAACGTATTGGTATGTACTTTAGCGACATCGGGGATTTTTTTGACCTCCTCAGCCACCGCCTCCACATCCACATGATCTGAAATATTCCCGCCGCAGTGGCAAATATAAACACCGACCTTTTTGCTCTCGGCCTTCTGTTCTTTATCTGTCTTTTTGTCCGTCATGGCTTCCAATCCAATGTATTTTTACCGTTTTTATTCTTAATACCTGCAGCTAAGAGCCATCAGCTACGAGCTAACCAGCCGCGCCGTAAGGCGCCTAGGCCACCTTTTTGCTGTTGTTCCCCTGGGAACGCATGTATTTTGAGGCTTCCATGGCAGCGGCGCCGGCCTCGGCGATGGTGTCCACGATATCTTTGGGGCCTGAGGCCACACCGGCCGTAAACACCCCCTCCAGGTCCGTGACGGTGGGCGCCATCCTGGGCATGATGTTTTGGATAAACCCGTCTTCACCCGCTGAAACCGGACAGACACGCCCGGGATTCCATCCGGGAACCATTCCCAGCGAAAGAACCACCAGATCGTGTTCCCGGGTAACCACCCCGCCGCCATCTTCCTGGGCCTCGTAGCGCAGATTGACATTCTGATTCTCGCCCTGGGTGATTTTGGCCACCTTGCCTTTCACGAATTCGATGCCCATGGCCTTGGCGTTCTGAAAAAACTGTTCATAACCTTTGCCGAATGCGCGAATATCCATGTAGTAAATGGTGATATCCGCCAGCGGCAGAGCCCCGGAAAGGAGCATCCCCTGCTTGATGGCGTACATGCAGCAGACTCTCGAGCAGTATGAAATACCGATGCTCTTGTCGCGCGAACCCGCACACTGGACATAAGCGATGGAATCCGGCTCCTTGCCATCGGATGGGCGAAGAACCCGCATGTAGGGCCCGTGGGGCGCCAGCAGCCGTTCCATCTGCATGGACGTGATTACATTTTGGACATTGCCGCCGCCATATTCCTTTTTTTGCTCCGCCGGGCTCAGTTCAAAGCCGGTAGTCAAAACAGCTGTTTTGGACTTGATGACGAAATCAACGGGTTTGTCGAGATAGTTGATTGCATCCGTTGGGCAAACCTTGGCACACTTGCCGCAAAGGGAGCAGTTATCCATATCCAGAAGGGCGATCTGGGGTATGGCGTTTGAAAATGGAATACGAATAGCCTTGCGCAGGTTGAAGTCACCCTGCTCTTCATCCGGAACATATACCGGACAGCCGTATTCACATTGACGACAACCGATGCATTTTTCTGGATCTAGATAGCGGGGTTTCTGGGTCACCCGGGCAACGACTGACCCGCTCTCGCGATCGAGGCTGTTCAACTCACAGTACGTAAAAATTGAAATATTATCGTGGTGTGCGGCTGCAGCCATCTTGGGGGTCGTGATGCAGCTGGCGCAATCCAGGGTCGGAAACACCTTGGAAAGGCGGATCATTTTACCGCCGATGGTGGCATCCTTTTCAATCACCGCCACTTTGTAGCCCTGGTCCCCAAGGTCCAACGCGGCTTGAAGCCCTGCTATGCCGCCACCGATCGTTATGGCGTCAAATTCCATTTCTTGGTTGGGTTGCATTCATCTCTCCTGATCAGACAACTCGCTTGCCAGAACTAGGCGGCCGCTTCAAACTCAGGCAGCCCGATTTCTTGGATAAGCGCGTTCATATCATTGACTTCCTTTAAAAAAGCGCGGTTGCACACCGTGCAGATCGCAGTCAGACGCAGGCGCCGTAGGTCCAGGTTGTATGCTTTCATCTCGGTATAAACCCGGTCGAGTCTCTTGGCCAGGGCATGGTAGGCGCCTTCATACGGGCATTCCTCGCCACAGGACATGATAATGATGCCGGCAATGCCTTTTTTGAAACAATCCAGATAAAACCGCTCCGGAAACAACACCGGCGCCTGAACGCGCATGATATAGGTATTTGCGGGGTAGCTCGAGTGAGCCTGGCCCACCGAGTTGGCCCCGGGATAGGCGCAGCTCTCAGTCGCCAGAATCAGTATCTTGCCCTCTTTTTCGCTGCTTTCTTGCGTTGCCATGATTCTCCTGCTGTGTTTCAAATTGGTGGTGGGTTGGTGCAGGCCTCGCCTTTCATTTTCGACTCTGAATGGTTTTTTTTCGCTTTCAAGCCCATTTTTTTTACCTCAAAGACACGAAGTGTAAAAGGAAGAAAACCCTTTGTGTCCTTTGTGCCTTTGTGGTTTCGAATTGTCCGGGTGAAAGGGTCGGCCCGCAACATCACCATATCCGCTATTTATTGCGTTTGACGTAGTGCTTGTCGTAGCCGTCGGCTTCCAAAACACCGAGGTAACCGTGACCGACCTTGTTTGACCAGGCAGGGATATCAGTCCGGGTGCCTGCATCGTTGGAAAAAATTTCCAAAATTTCGCCGACCTTGACTTTGCCGATGCCCTTTTTGGCTTCCAGCAGCGGACCGGGACAGGCGCTTCCCCTGGCATCTACAGTATTTCCAATTTCAATTGTGCTCAAATCTACGTCACTCATGATAATCTCCTTTTGCTTAATGTTGTTTTTCGTTTTTCTCAGGTGAACTTTTATCCCTGAATTATTTGGCCGTAAATCCGTTATTGAAATCACTTCGCATCTGTCTAATGGTATCACCTTATAAAGATCTCCCAAGCTTTGTGCATCATTCCAGATCAGTTCGAGCGTTTCTTCGGTTTTTAGGTCTCTAAATGCATTGCTGCCCTTTAATAGTGAAAACGGCATTATTAAATTTCGCAAATCGATCTTTTTCATTTTCTCTTTCATCTACTGTTCAAAATTTGTAATTCTTAGAGCAATAGTGATGCCAAAGTCTCGGCCGGTTTTTTGGTCAGTGACAAAAAAACTATAACCTATTCATAATTAAAGGTTTATTTTTTATCAGGTGATTTTGTATTCAATAAGATCAAAATTTAACAAATGGGCACCAGCAAAAAGTTGCCAGATCACTGTTCATGTGTTAACTTTCTGAACAGCATATGTGTTCAGCTTTACAACATAGGGGGGCAGGTGTTTGAACAAGAGTTAAATACTTACTGGAAAACGGTGGTTGACACGATTCAGGACGGGGTGATGATTGTGAATACCGGCGGTGTCATCATCTCGGTCAACCAGGCTTTTGAAGCCATTACCGGTTACACTAAAAATGAGATGGTGGGATCACCCTGTTCAATTCTGAACTGCAATACCTGCGAAATTGCCAGGGACACCAAGGGCTGTCACTGGTGTCTACTGTTCCAAAAGGGCAATCTGCGTAAGCAAACCTGCGTATTGAAACGTAAAGACGATAGCTATATCCATGTGATGAAAAATGCGTCGGTGCTTCTCGATAATGACGGAAACGTAGCTGGTGCGGTTGAGACCATGACCGACATAACCGACCTTATCGATAAAGAGGTCCAGATCGAGAAATTCAGACGTGAACTCAAGGCGGAAGACCGCTTTCACGGCATGGCAGGGTCTTCATCCGTTATGCAGCGTGTTTTTGACCTGATCACAAATGCAGCACGTTCGGATGCCCCGGTAATCATCTACGGTGAAAGCGGAACCGGCAAGGAACTGGTGGCCAGGGCCATCCATGACGCCGGCAATCGAAAAGATGAACCGTATATCAAAGTCAACTGTGCGGCTTTGAATGAATCTCTCCTGGAAAGTGAACTTTTCGGCCACGTCAAGGGGGCTTTTACCGGCGCGCACAAAACCCGCAAAGGTCGTTTTGAAGCGGCCCAGGGAGGCGATATTTTCCTTGATGAAATCGGGGACCTGCCCTTATCCACCCAGATCAAGCTGCTGCGGGTACTGGAAGAAAAAGTGGTTGAACGTGTTGGAGACAACCGCCCCATTCACATCGACACGCGCATTATTTCCGCCACCAACCGCAATTTGATACAACTGGTGGAACAGGGTACCTATCGTGAAGACTTCTATTACAGGATCAATGTCATCCCCATTCACGTTCCTCCCCTGCGCGAACGGTTCGGCGACATTCCCATATTGGCGGATACTTTTTTTAGAAGAATGCAGATGAAAAACGGGAAAAATATTCAGGAAATGTCCAAGGCAGCGCTTGAGTCCCTGATGCAGTACCGATGGCCTGGAAACGTGCGCGAGCTTAAAAGCGCCTTTGAATATGCCTTTGTCTCCTGCAACGGTCCAACCCTGTTGCCGGAGCACTTTCCATCCAATATCTGTCAAGAGATCATGCCGGTTGAAATGACTGCAGAGGCGGCCCAAAGCCTGGACGAAATAAAACGTCAACGTCTGCTCGATGCACTGAATAAGGCCGGAGGGAACCAATCCGAGGCGGCCAGAATTTTAGGTATTTCCAGAACCAGCGTCTGGAGTCAGATGAAACGATTTGGTCTTAACGTCAAGAAAGAGGGGGCCTATCGGCACTGATCCATTTTTGAATATTTAATTTCATCGTCACCGCATCAAGACCATCCCCATCCATGCTATATAGTCTTCATGCCGCCATATTTTCCCGTACTGAGTCTCCCAAATTGCCTTGGCACCAATCTTGCTCTCATATTCAGCACATATAACTAAATCAGTCACTGGCAACCCGCACGTTATCATCATGCATGAAGGAGATTAACATGAATATGGAACAGATGTACGAACCGTATAAATTAGGGGATCTTACCCTGGCCAACCGTTTTGTGTTCCCACCCATTAAAACAGCCTTGGGAACGCCCCAAGGTGTGGTGACCGACCAGCATCTGGAATTTTATCGACAGATCGCATCGAATGGTCCCGGTGTTTTGACTCTGGAGCCGGTGGCGGTGACAGTTGACGGAAAAGAGCACCCTAAACAGCTTTGTATCCACCTTCCTGATAGTGCCTATGAAATCAAAAAGATAGTCGATGTCATCCACGCTGAGAACCGCCTGGCCTGCCTGCACCTGAATCATGCCGGTGCGGCTGCCAATCCCAAGGCAAGCGGTACAAAACCAAAAGCCCCGGTTGCCATAACCTGCCCGAGTTCCGGTCAGACAGCGGAGCCGTTGAGCGAAAACGATATTGACACGATCATCGACGGCTTTCGGGATGCCGCCCGGAAGGCGGTTACCGCTGGTGTGGACATGCTTGAAATTCAGGGCGGTCACGGGTATTTAGTGTCACAGTTTCTGAACGGGAAAATCAACCAGAGAAGCGATGCTTACGGTGAAAACCGTCTGCTTTTTGCTGAACGGATCCTGTCGGCAATCCAAAAGGAAACCCCTGATTTACCTCTTATTCTGCGAATTTCCGGTTCTGAAATGTCCCCCGAATTCGGCATCAGCCAGGATGACCTGATGCCGTTGTTGAAGCTGGCCGAAAAGAATGGCGTCAGCCTGCTGCATGTGGGGATGGGATCGGCGTGCTTCAGCCCGCCCTGGTATTTCCACCATGCCAGCCTGCCTGAAAAACCACAGTGGGATGCCATGGCGTGGGTAAAGGAGCACACAACCCTGCCCATCATCATGGCAGGACGCATGGGCCGGGTCGAACGCGTCGTCCAGGCGCTTCAGGGGAATCTTACCGATCTCGTCGCCCTTGGCCGGCCCTTGATTTCAGAGCCCAATCTCATTGAAAAATGGCGTCAGGATAAGCATGAAGAGGTAAAGCACTGCGGCTACTGCCTGCAGGGTTGTCTGCACCGGGTGAAAAATGGAGAACCCATCGGTTGTAATCTAAACCCGGAAATTGGAAAGCCCCAGTTGGAGGAAAGCACCAACCCCCTGAACGTTCTGGTGGCCGGCGGCGGGCCTGCGGGGATGAGCGCAGCTCTCTACCTGTCAAAACGGGGGCATCCGGTAACCCTGGTGGAAAAGGACGAACGTTTGGGCGGCCAGTTCAACCTGGCCTGGCAGGCGCCCGGTAAGCAGAAGATGCAGGAAGGATTGGAGAATCTTGAATTCTGCGTACAGGCCAATGTGGATCATCTTATCTTAAATAGAGCTGTCGATGCCGAGCTTTTGCAGGAGGTCAAGCCGGACCTAATGGTCTGGGCGATTGGCTCCAGGCAGAACATACCGGAAATAGAAGGCCTTAAAGAGCAGTATACCATGACCTCCTTGGAATATTTCAAGGGACATAAACCAATCAAAGGTCCCAGGGTGCTGGTCATCGGCGCCGGACGAACCGGCCTCGAAATTGCGGAAAAGCTAGGTGCCGACGGGTTTGAAGTGGTGGCCACCAAACGAACAGACCCCATCGGCAGCATGATGGAAATGATTACCAAGAAGCTGACCCTCATGCGCATCGATCAGATGGAGAAGGTCACTTTGATGCCGCATTCGACCGTCAAATCGTTGAGCCCGGACAAAGCTGTTGTCGAAAAGGATGGTGAAATGGTCGAGCTGGAGGCTTTTCAGACTGTCATTCTGTGTTCCGGCATGCTGTCCATGCCCGGGCCGGGTGAAGCGCTGCAGAAGATCGTTCCCACGGTGGAAACAATCGGTGATGCCGCCCAGGTCATGGATATCTATGCGGCCATTCATGCAGGCTATGAATTGGCTGCTAAATACTAATCCGGACAAGCCGGAAATTCTAATATCGAACATCAAAACACTAAACAATTTAGATTTTTTTACATCCAACCCGGTGAATCCGGAAGAAAAAATAACAGCGGAGGTGTTATATGGATCGAGTGACTTTCGCCGATGTCGCCATTGTGGCCTGTGGAACCATGAGCCTGGAACTGAACCATCTGAAGAAAGAGGGGTTCCTGGATACGAATCATTTGTTCTATACGACCCCGGGGTTGCACCAGGACATTCCGGAACTGGAACGTCAACTGGTCAGAATGATCGACAAAGGCAAGCAGAAAGCGGAAAAGGTCCTGGTGATCTACGGCGGAAAGTTCTGTTATGTCAATGTCAATGAGCCGACCCGGCTCATGCAGACCATCATCAAGGAGCAGGGGCCTCGTGTGGGGCGCATTCAGGCAACGCAATGCATGGACATGATCGCCACGGAAGAGGAACGTGAGCGCATAGCCCAGGAAGTAGCCGGCGGGGAGCCGGTGTGGTGGATGACCCCCGGCTGGGTAAAATTTCAAAAGCAGGTGTTCAAAGGCTGGGACAAGGGCATTGCCAACGAAAATTTCCCCAGACACACCGGTGGCGCCATCGTTCTGGACGGCATCGGCTATCTCGACCAATATATGGCCGAAGACCCGGAAGGGTTCCTGGAGTACTGCGACTGGATGGGCATCCCCATGCAGGCATACCCTGTAACGCTCGATCGATTCAAGAGACTGCTTAGCGAAGGTGCTGAAAACTTGGCACCCTAATTGCATTAAAAACTCATATGGTAATTACTTGGCATTACCTCCATTTGATGCATAATTACCCTTAGAGCAGCAAATCGGCCCCTTGGGATAGGCCCTCCGGGTCGATTTGCATTTCTATACACATCTTCATTTCTATTTTTCATTAAAAAGTGATCCTATCGCATTGCGTTAACTTAACGTTCCAAAACGTTAAGTTAACAACAAACGCTTTGGACATTACCGCTTCCCACGGCACCATACCTAACTTTCCTGGCTAATATTCAAAACAAATCGCTCCAAACGCTATTAAAATTCGCTTGGCATCCAATATGCAGCAATATATCTTCAGATAAATTTACATGTTATCGGAAACTTTGGCGGATACCCATATTGTAAGGAGAATACCATGAAAATGATTCTTGTTATATGCCCGGAAAAAAGAACCGAGGAATTACAGAGCTAAATAGAACATCATGACATCCATTACTATTCAGAGCTTCATGATGTGACAGGAAAGGGTAGCAAAGGTTCAAAGTTCGGTAATCGAATCATGCCGGGCACCTCAACGCTGATTGCCATTGCTGTATCGGATGAGAAGAAAAACTCAGTCATGGAAACGTTAAAAGAATTTAACGATACCCTTCTCTCAAAGGAAAGCTTACATGCGTTTGTCGTCCCTGTGGAGGAGGCCTTTTGACCCGCCCCCTGCATATTATTACAACCCACAAAAGCACCGATTTTGATGCCCTCGCTTCCGTGGTGGCTGCCGGTATGCTCTACCCGCAGGCTGTCACGGTTCTTCCTCAACATCAGAACCCAAATGTCCGGGCATTTTTATCACTTCACAAAGATCTTTTCGAATACTGTCTTGCAAATGATATCGATTTTTCCTGTATAGACCGGCTGGTGGTAGTAGACACCAACGCATGGTCACGCCTGGACAGAATGGAAAACTTAAGGGAAAAATCAGACATGGAGATCCATGTGTACGATCATCATGGTCAACAGGGCAATATCATCCCCACCCGGGCGTACCAAGCGGAAACCGGGGCTAATATCACGCTGATGCTTCGATTTCTGAAAAAAAGAAACATCGACATCACTCCCCTGCAAGCAACCCTTTTTCTGACTGGCCTTTATGAAGACACAGGGAACCTGACCTTCCCCTCAACAACCGCCGAAGATGCGCATGCAGCCGCATATCTGCTGGAACACGGGGGAGATCTGAACGTTATGCACACCTTTTTAAGCCCCATATATGGGCAAAAACACAAGGATACCCTGTTTCGTATGCTCGGCGATGCCGAGCGTACCACCGTCAACGGCCACAACGTGAGCATCAATCGATGCCCGATCAAGGGCTATCTCGAAAATCTGTCGGTGGTGCTACAGATGTACCGCCGGATCTTAAATGTGGATGCTGCCTTTGGCATTTACAGCCTGGATCATGATCGCTGCCTGATCATCGGACGCAGCAATGCAATGGGTATTGATATCGGGAGTGTTATGCGCTGTTTTGGGGGGGGCGGCCACAAGGGTGCAGGTTCCGCCATGCTCAGATCGGTAGATCCTGTTGACGTCGAAACATGGATACGGCTGTTGCTGGGTGAGCAGCACGGTTCCAATGGTACCATCCGGGACTTGATGACCCATCCTGTTTTTACGCTGGAACCCGACCTCCCCATGCAGGAAGCCAGAATAGCTTTGAGGCGGAAAAGAGTACACGGCGCGCCGGTGGTGGAGAGGGATCGAATCAGGGGAATGATCTCCATTAGAGATTTTAGAAAAACTAAACGAAAGGATGTACACCATCCGGTCAAGGCGTTCATGAGTACGCGCGTGATTACCATCGAACCCTGGAGAAGCCCGGCGTATGCAGCACAGGTCATGGTTCGACATGATGTGGGGCGGCTGCCGGTCATCGATAGCGGAAAACCGGTGGGCATCATCAGCCGGTCGGATGTGATGAATCACCTGTATGGTTTTTGTCCGGTGGGCAGCTCCTTGACAAAAGGCTGCCAGCAATCAGTTCCAGACCGATTTGACATCGACATATCAAAAATTTTGCCATAAATCCGCTGCCACGACAGGACCGGTTGCTTTTATAAATGGCGTTAGCACCGATGACGCATAGTGGCACTAATTGTGCATTGACACATAAATATGGACATCCTATCCGTTTATGATGGGCTTCTGACCATAAGCCTTTTCTTTGTCAGAAGCCTTTGGGATCCAGCACACTATGTTTAGTAAACGTTAGAAAAATAAGAAAGGAGAATGAACATGTATACACTTATCTATGACGAGCATGATTTGGCTGAGACAAAAAAGTATGTCTTATCCCTCCACGATACAAGGGAAAAAGCGGAAACCGCTCTTGAAGACCGCAAAGCAGAACTGGGAAGAAAGGTGCAGGAATGCAACACCCGTATCGTCTGGATAGAAGGAAATATTGCAGCGGGTGATTACGTCACACCAGGCCAGTACGCCACCTGGCGCCCGGGAGAGGATGTACCCCACGGCGAGATGTATTCCGACGAAGACTGAATCACACGCACATCGAGAATGAAAGGAGGTAACATGGCGGTCCAGGTTTTAATCAAAAGAAATTTCGTAAAGGAAAAAGCAGAGGCTGTTGCCCCGCTCATGGTAGAGTTGCGGTCCCTCGCGCGGGCGCAGCAGGGGTACATATCCAGCGAATCGCTAGAATGCATCGATCCTCCGGGCGAGGATGAATACCTCATCCGGTCCACCTGGAGTTCAAAAGAAGAGTGGAAAAGATGGCTCAACAGCGAGGAGAGAAGCGCCATTCAGCAGCAAATCGATGCCATAACCGGAGAAGAGACGCAATACCGGATCTATGAACCGCTTGTGGGGGGTATCAGCCCCAAGTAGAGAATTCAGAAAACCGAAGTCAGGATACAGAAGACTGTTAGGCTATAGACTGTTAGGCTGTAAGCGACCTACAGTCTAATAGCCTACAACCTATACGCCTCCAGATACTATCCTATTCTGATCGATTTTATCTATTTCTGCCCATACCTCCGCCGCCGCCCATACCTCTGCCACCGCCCATACCTCTGCCACCGCCCATGCCTCTGCCGCCGCCCATTCCCGGATTTTTTCGACACCGGCCCATGCCTTTGCCCATGCCCCTTCCGGTACCCACTCCATAATTTTCCTGATCACTTCCAGGAACCATTGGCTGGGAATTTTTATTGGTAGCGTTTTGACGGTTTACGACATTTTGGTTGGACGCTTCCTCCATTTTGGAAACCAATAGTCGGCCGCTTTTAAATCTTTCTAGGGCTTCCTTTACGGTTTTGCCGGACTCTCCGGTATAAAGATCGATGCCGGCGGGAGACAGCACCTGAAGGGCATTGGGACCACAGCTACCCGTTATGATAGCATCGATATTTTTTGAGCTTATGAACGTGGCTGCTTGAATCCCAGCACCGCCGCTCAGGTCTTTATTTTCATTCTTAAATGCTTCAAAAAGCATGCTGTCGGAATCAACCACAATAAAATAGGTACATCGGCCGAAACGCGGATCCATGTCCGATGTGAGTTCCTTGCCGGTAGATGTAAGCGCTATTTTCATGATGACCTCCCTATGATATAGTTATGAGCATATGCTAATTATATGTATGTACCATCCTCCCGACTGTCAAGGATTATGCCGGATACAATGCTATATTTTTATAGAAAAACCACAATTCTGTTCCACTGCTGACCGGACATTGTGTCAACATAACGTTATATAGCTTTCTTTATGCCCGTTAAACACACACCAACCATTCACCATAATTTCCCAGATGTATAAAATCTGACAATATATTAAAATATCAATTTATTATACAATTCAATATGTTAATTCAAAATTATCCGTCATTGGCACTATTTATGCTTTTGTACATAGTAAGAGATAAAATTTCGCGTATGTTTACCGTTGATTTTAAAAAGTTAGGTTACCGGAACTTACCACCCACAAATGAAAGGAGGAGAAAATGAAAGCCAGGAACTGTTGTAAAACCATGGAAGCGGAACTGACCGCCTGGAAGGCCAATGTGTATGACATCGCCCGGAAGATGGAAAGTATAGCCGGCGGAGAAAAGGCAAAAATTCTCCCCAACATCGAAGATCTGCATATGCTTATCGCAGAAATGGATGATCGCATCGATCAGATCCGGGACAACTGTACGCCCGAAACCGGGATCGATGATATTCGCAAGGACAAGGAGCTTTTTGACCAGTCATTGGCTACCCTTCGTGTAACTGCAGAGCAGGCCATGCGCGGGCTCGGCGCCGGTGATTTTGGGGGCTAATCTTTGCAATTTTGCGGGAACATCTTCTGTCCGACCCGGGCTATGGTTTTCCCGCACCATTATCCAATTACCAGGTACAAACAATGTCGAAGATGAATTGCCAGCAATAAAGGAGCAAATTATGTATAAAAAAAATCTTATTCGGCACGTGCATGACGGAATACTGTGATCATATTTTCAACCACACGCTCAATTTGGCCAAAGATAACGAAGCGTCTCTCTTAATTTACTATGGCCTGGGACGCCTCAAACTGGACCAGGAGCAGGTGACCGAAGCCATCAGGGATGCCGAGGCTCGGGTGGCTGACGCCTATGTCGAGCGGATCAAGGCCAAGGGATTAACCGACTACAAAGTCAATATCCAATGTCCAATTATCAAGTTTTAGCAGGGCTGAAGCCCTGAACTACATGGCATAAAGCCGACTGCTTTGTAGCGCAGGGATTTATCCCTGC
>JBDLJD010000087.1:0-19260 GCA_039714495.1 Thermodesulfobacteriota bacterium | reverse complement strand
GGGTGACGTCCACCAGATCGACCATCCCTACCTGGACAGCCAGTCCAACGGTCTCAGTTACCTCATCGAGAAGATGAAGGGGCAGAAACTCTACGCCCATATCAACTTGGAAAAGGGCGAACGTTCCGACCTGTCCGACCTGGCGATCAATTTACTATGATGGGACATGGGTAAGACGAGAGCGAAAAAATCTTTCATCACGAAATCACGAAAAATAGAAACCACGAAAAAGCTGATATTTTATCATTGGACGTTGGACGTTGGACGTTGGATGTTCGATGTTCATTTTTTAAGGTTTAAAGGAGCCCTTACCCTTGACCCCTTATTTTATCCCTGAAAGTTCCCGTATCGTCCTGGCAATGGCGGAAACATCCTCGTCCCCGTATCCTCTGCCGATGAGCCCGGATTCCAACTGTTCCACCAGCGCTGTTGACGGCAGGGTGACGCCCAGTTCCTGTGCTGCTTCCAAGGCGATTTTCAGATCCTTGTGATGCAGCCTGACCCGGAAGCCGAGCGGGTATTCGTTGTCGACCATGTTTCCGGACCGGTTGTCCAGGACCCACGATCCGGCAGCCCCGCCACCGATGGCCTGGGCGACCTGCTTGCTGTCCAGGCCGGCCTTCAGCCCTAAGACCATGCCTTCGGCCACGCCCAGATAGGTGGCGGCGAGGATGGTCTGGTTGATGGCTTTGGTAACCTGGCCTGCGCCGATAGGCCCCAGGAGGGTAATGGTTTTTCCCATGCTTTCAAGCACCGGCAGAGCGCGTTGAAAAATCGCTGCGTCCCCCCCTGTCATGATGGCCAGGGTCCCTTTTTGGGCGCCTTCTGATCCGCCTGAAACAGGGGCATCGAGCATGTGGATTTCTTTTTTTGCCAGGGCGTCAGCAATGGTGCGGGTGGCTGCCGGGCTGATGGTGGACATGTCCACAACAATCGTCCCCGGCCGGGCGCCATGTATGACGCCTTTTTCGCCCAGGATCACCGCTTCAACATCGGGCGTGTCGCTGACGCAGGTGATGACCAGATCCGCATCCGAGGCGGCTTCCATGGGGGATGCGGCCGTCCTGGCGCCCTGTTCCACCACAGGGGTTTCCCGGTCCCGGGTGCGATTGTGAACCGTCAACGCATATCCTGCCTTGAGAATGTTGAGCGCCATCCCGACACCCATGGTGCCCATGCCGATGAATGCAACTCGCATGTTTGCCTCCTTTAAGTTTAAAATGGCTGAATCATTGTCAATCAGACTCGAGCCACTGGGGCCATTACGTTACTGAATTCTTTGTGTCCTTTGTGCCTTAGTGGTTGTAGGGATGTTGAGTTAGTTTGCCTCGAGCCCCTCTTCGATGAGGCCCAGCACCCGCTCTTTTTCCTCGGGAAATTTATAGCCTTCATAACTCTGGCTGAAGAGCAGGCCGCCGTTCCTGTCGCGCCAGTAATTACCCGCATGATCGAAACAGACCCGCGAGGTAAAATTCAGATTCTCCATCATGGTTTTCAGCTCCGACAATTGCTCCTGCAGTGACTGGCGGGTGAATTCACCCTTGTCGTAGCGATCGCTCAAGGGGGTGCCCGGCGCTGGAAAAAATGGACGGGAACGGATGTAGTGCGGGTTGATTTCATTCAAGACTGCTGCCGTGTGCCGGGCATGATTGTCGGCCATCTCCCTGCCGCCCAGTCCCGGCATCCAGTATTCGGACAGCTGGAAACCGGCCTGCATGGCCTTGCGGCCGCCCTTGATGTGGCCCTGGGCGGTGACGCCTTTGTTGATCAGTTTCAACAGGTCTGCATCGCCGGTCTCGAGCCCCACGTGCAGCCGGTCCAGGCCGGCCGTGTTGATCGCCTGGAGCTCCTCCAGCTTTTTCTGGGCCAGGGTTTTTGACCTGGCGTAGGAGGTCACCCGCTCCAGGGTGGGGAAGGTGCGGCGCAGGTGCTCCAGTATTTCCACCAGCTGATCGGTTTTCATGATCAGACTGTTGGCATCCTGCAAAAAGGCGGTTTTCCCGCCCGAGGCCAGCCAGTTGAAGACCATGTTGAACCCGGGGTGGCTGTACAACTGAGGGTTGCTTTCCAAAAGCCGCATGGCGGCATCCCGGGTGACCCCGGTCGAAGCCGATGAAGGGTCTGTGAGTTCGCGGCAGATGTGGGCGACGGTGTCGATGTCCTTTTTCACTTCCGCGGGCGACCGCAAGGTGAATTTTTCCGATTTGTACATGGCGCAGAACTCGCAGCGGTTCCAGGGGCAGTTGCGGGTTACCCGGACAAGCAGGGAGTGGCTGCCCCCTTCACTGGGCGGACGGTACATGCCGACTTCAAAATCGAGACTAAGCGCTGCTTCAGCAGACATCCGATATTCCTTTCTTAGACGAGCGTGGTTTCTTAAGATTACGGCAGGCCCGATGGCATGCCGGCACGTTTACAGTGCACCCTGTCGTTGCAAAAGCCGGAGGGCTTCAGAGCCAAGGCGACCAAGGGTTCAGTCAAGATTATAATTATTTTTGTGGAATTATCAACCTTTGGAAAGGGCGGCCGCTTTTTCGGCTTTGCTGCGAAAACGGTGAGCAACCCAGGTGTCCACGATGCTCTGGGTCAAATGATACACGATGGGTGGGATCAACGCCATGGGATAGCTGTGGTAGAAATGTTCCACCCACACGAGATAGGAAATGGTGAGTGTTTTCTGAGATGTATGAATGGTAAAGGCCGCCGTGGAGGGAAGGTCCAGGCGGATGATGCGGGACAGCCCGAAATTCATAGCCAGGATCAGCGTGTGCAGGCCGAACATGAAGACGAATAACCAAACGATGGTGATGTCGGATTCCAGCAGCCTGTCTGCCGAGCTGGACACGGCATTGAGAATGATCATGAGGATGATGGACTGGTTGAAAATGGATATCTGCTTTTGATACGGGAAGATCATGGCCGCTATGCGCGGCCTGAGAACCTGCCCGATCAGGGTGGGGACGAGCACCTTCAGGACCAGGCTGAACAGCATGCCGGCAACGGGCAGGTCTACGCTGGTGCCGGTGAAGTGCAGCAGGTTGGTCAGGATGAACGGTATGGTCAATAAGGCGGCGAAGTTGGTCAACACACAGATGAAAAGGCTCAAGGGGACATTGCCGAGGGCTATGGCGGTCATCACCGTGCCGGAGGCAATGGTGGCCGGGGCCACACCCACGATCAGGGCCCCCATGGCAAAGTCGGGCGGGGCTTTGAAAAACAGGCGGGCCAGAAAATAGGCAATGGCCGGGAACAGGATAAGCGAAGAGACCAGGGCGGCCAGGAGCACACGGGCATCCTTTAGCTGCTCCAGAATGCTGGACGTGTCCAGGGTGAGCCCGGTGAGCAGGAACCCCAGGAAGATGACAATGTTCAGTACCTTGTACGTTTTAATGAATATCCCGACGCCGGGAAAGTAGAATGCCGTGAGAACCATGACGGCAATGCCCACGAAAAACCAGTTTCTAACGAATATCGATTTCAGCATGGCCCTTGGTTCAGACTTTGATTTTCAGATGTTTTTGCGGGCGTAAAATGGAGTAGGTGCCGCTGGCCTTGGCGACCAGTTGGTCGTTGCTGAAGATTTCAGACTCCAGGCTGGCCACGTTCTTTCCCTTGTGAAGCAACTGGGTGCTACACTCCAGCGCGCCGTCCAGGACCGGTTTGAAATAGCTGATTTTCATTTCGATGGTCGCGCAGGATTCATCATCGGCCAAAAGGGGATAGAGGGCGCCCCCCATGCCGGTGTCTGCCAGGGCGGACAGAACGCTGCCGTGCACGACACCGTGCGGGTTCAACAGCTTATCATCAATTTCTATGCGGCAGAGGCTGCGCCCCTGGTGCACGCTTTCAAATACCAGGCCGATCAGGTCGGCAAAAGGGTGGTTCATGGTTATTACCTTATATTGTGGGCTCTTGGTTCATGGCTCTTAGCTGTAGATCTTTGGTGCAAAGAGCCAACAACCAAGAGCTAAGGGCCAGCAAGGGACGTATCAGTGTTTTTCCGAAAAAGCAAAAACTAAGCGGGTATCAATTTCTTTTTTTCTGCAGCATGTGTTTGTACAGGGCATTCATCCGGATGAACTTCTTTTCACTGCCTCCCTGGTCGGGATGATGCTTCTTGGCCTGCCGGCGGTAGAGACGCGTGAACGTGCGGGCATCCATCTGTTTGAGTGTTTTCCAGTCGGTTTCGAAAAGGCGGCTTGCCTCTTCCATGCGCATGCGTACTTTTTCAGGCGGCATGTAGCGCCGGTGGCGGTTCATGAAGTCGTTGAATTCATCTTGGGGGGGCATCATGGCCGGAAAAGCGTGGTCAAAATAGATGATGGCGTACCGGGCCAGGTATTGCTGCAGTCCGCCCGCAAGCGGTGTTCCCGACCAGAAGGAAGCATCTTTATTCAGATCGCAGAGGGCGCTCATAAACCATTGATCCACGGTTTCCTGGCACATATTGGTTTGCGAGTCCAGGCTGCATGCCGCCCGGAAGACGGTGCTCAGGTCGAAAATGGTCCAGACGTACCGATTCAGTTCGCGGGTCTTGAGGATGCGCTCTTCACCAATAAAGTACTGTTCGATTTCGTCCCGGGATTTGTGGTGTAGATCGCGGAAAAGCTTGGGCGGCATTCTGGAAAGATCGTGCTGGTCCATGCGGGCGAAGCGCAGGTAGTGCACGCGCCGCTGGTCGAAAAGGTGCACCGCCTGGGTATGTTGGCCGGTGGAAGACTTTTGTGGGCCACGGATGCGCTGAAAACCTCTGAGCACCCTTTTGATGGCAGGGTCCAGAAAATCCCAGAAAATGCGGTCCAGGTCATCCTGGATCGGGTTCAGGCCTTTTTTCCGGAGCGTCTCCTCGACCTCTTCGTCGAAATAATACCCCCGGCCGCCGGGGTAAACAATGAACCGGGCGGGATCGGTGCCCAGGTCGAACAGGTCACGGCTTTTCAGCACGTCGCCGTCCTGGTAGGTCTCCCGGATGAAGAATCGGACGGGGCGTTCCATGGTGGTTCTGGCTAGATACATATCGTTACCCTGGAATGCTGGAATAATGGAATGTTGAGTATGGGTTACGGGTTGCAGGTTGCGCGTTAGCTCCTGGCTCTCAGCTAAACGTTCAAGGTTCGATTTTGGACGTTGGATGTTCGATGTTCGATGTTCATTTTTTTCATCACGAAATCACGAAAGAATGAAAACACGAAAATATTTCTGAATATTTCGTGTTTTTTGAATTTCGTGTTTTCGTGATTTATTTTTGACTTCTGACCCGTCCTCTGATGTTCTGCTTACGCCTTACTCCGTACTGACTTGGCTTCTGTCTTCCGTCCTCTGGGGCTCTGGGGCTCTGGGGCTCTGGGGCTCTGGGTTTCTGGTCCATCACTCCAACACACCCTGTTTATTGCATGACCATATGAAGGTGGTCTTCGAGCGGTTCCACCGAACCGATCACGGTTGCGTGCGCTACACCGGCCTCTCTCAGGGCCTGGCACAACGCATCCGATTGTGATGCGGGCAGGGACAGAAGGAGACCGCCGCTGGTCTGGGGGTCGAACACGATTTCCTGGTGCCAGGCCGGCAGGTCGATGTCGAACCGCATGTGCGGCCGGACCTGTTCACGGTTGGGGGCGTTTTTGGCGGTACTCACCCCTTTTTGATACATTTCAAGGGCCTGGTCCATGATGGGCAGGCTTTCCATGTCGATGACCATGCGCACGCCAGAACCCCGGCCCATTTCAAACACATGCCCGGCCAGTCCAAACCCGGTGACATCCGTGGCCGCGTGAATGTCAAACCCTTGGGCGGTTTCGGCTGCTGTCCTGTTCAGGGTTGCTATGGTCGCTATGCAGGCGTCCAGCGCGTCCTGGGAAACCAGCTTTTTGAGATTGGCATTGAAGATCACGGCGCTGCCCAGCGGTTTGGTCAGGATGAGGCTGTCTCCGGGTTGGGCGCCACTGTTTTTCCAGATCTCGTCCGGGTGCACCAGGCCGTTGACAGCCAGGCCGAATTTGGGTTCGGCGTCGTCAATGCTGTGGCCGCCGGCCAAAACAGCCCCTGCCTCCGTGATTTTGTCCAGGGCGCCGGCCACGATCTGGTTCAGGACTTCCGGTTCCAGCTTTTCGGAAGGGAAAGAAACCAGGTTGAGGCAGGCAAAGGGGGTTCCGCCCATGGCATAAACGTCACTGATGGAATTGGCCGCGGCAATCTGGCCGAACTGAAAAGGATCGTCCACCGGCGGCGTGATGTAGTCGGCGGTCATGACCAGGGCGATGTTGTCGGTCAGTTTGTAGACTCCGGCATCGTCGCTGGTTTCAAGGCCGACCAACAGGCGCGGGTCCTTGTTTGCGGGCAGCGTGTGCAGCATTTTATCGAGCCCGACCGGGTCGATTTTAGCGGCTCAGCCGCAGGTTTTGGACAGTCCGGTCAGGGTTGCCTTCTTGAACTGGTTCATGAATGACAAGGTAAACTCCTTATTCAAGGAAAACGGTTTTATCTGCAAAAGGCTTTCTGGGGGCGGGAATCGGGTCTGCGGCTGCTTTCCCCAGGCACACCAGCGCCAGGGGGACCTTGTTGGCGGCCAGGCTGAGGATCTGCGCCAGCCTGCTGCGGTCGAACATGGTGAACCACAGTGTCCCCAGGCCCAGCGCATGCGCGGCCAGCAGCATATTCTGCACGGCAGCCGCACAGGCGTGTTCATAGGCTTTGGATCCCTCATCGGAGAACTGGTCCACGCCCGACTTCTTGGGATCCCCGGCAACGGCGATAATGGCCGGCACCGACGCTAAAAAATCGAGGTCATATTTCCCCAGCCAGCCCCAACCGCTTTTTTCAACAGCCCATTCCCGGCTTTTTCCAGCTTCGGCAATAATCTTCTTCTTGATGTTATCTGCGGTGATGACCACGAAGCTCCAGGGCTGGGCATTCAGGGGTGACGGCGCCCATGTGGCGGCTTCCAGAACCCGATCAAGTGTTTCTTTTGAAATGGGGTCATTTGAAAAGGCACGGCAGCTTCTGCGTTCTTTAATGGCGGTCAGGACGTCCATGGTTGATACCTCCTCACGCTGTTGGTCATCATAATGTTCCGATTCAACGCTAGCGAGAAAGCGATCCTGCTAGCAATATTAATGGTCATGTGTTGCTGCAACTAAAGGGTAAATCTGGTTCAGCTTTTTTGTTTGCTCTGTCGGCGTTTCTCTTCGTCTCTGACTTCGCGGCGCAGAAGCTTGCCTACTTTCGATTTGGGCAGCATGTCCCGGAATTCGATGTAGCTGGGCACTTTGTAGGCGGCCAGGCGATCCGAGCACCAGCGAATCAAGTCGGCGCCGCCCACGCCCCGGGCATCCTCTTTGAGGACGACGATGGCTTTTATGCGTTCGCCCACCCGCTGGTCGGGAACACCCACCACACAGGCGCCGATGACCGTGCTGTGGTCCTGGAGAACCGACTCCACCTCCGAGGCGGATACGCGATACCCCTTGTGCTTGATCATGTCTGCGCTGCGTTCGACATAGTAGAGTTCGCCGTCTTCATCCTGGCGCACATAATCACCCATGCGGCAGAACACTTTTCCGTCGATTTCCACGCAGGTTCTTTCCGTCTCTTCGGGTTTGTTCCAGTACCCCTTGAGGGTGTAGGGTGACGCCACTAAAAGTTCGCCGCTGTCACCCTGGTCGACCGGTTCCAGGGTGGCGGGATCGACGATGACGCATTCCCGGCTGCCCAGGGGGAGCCCTATGGTGCCGGGTTTGGGAGCTTTGTCGATGCGGCTGTAACAGACGTGGCCCACTTCGGTGGATCCGTAGACCTGGTAAATGGGTATGTTCAAATGCGTCTCCCACCGGTTGAATATTTCCACCGGCAGAACGTCCCCGCCGCAAAAGCAGTATTTGAGGGAATCCAGTCTATAGCGGTCCAGCCGGTCATTGTCCAGAATCATCCGGTAAAGGGCCGGAACGCCCAAAAGCCACCTCACCCGGTAGCGCTGGATGCTTTCCAGGATGGCGTCCACCTGGGGCACGGGCATCAACACCGTGGTGTTGCCCCTGTTCAGCCCCACCGACATGAACAACCCCAGGGCCATGATGTGAAAGAGCGGGTTGACGGCAATGTAGACATCCTCCCCTTCCAGGAGCCGCTCACCGGCCACGTCGTCGGTGACATCGTTTACGTAGGAGGTCATCCCGCTGTGGTTCCCCGGGACGCCCTTGGGAAACCCGGTGGTCCCACCGGTGTAGAGCATGTAGGCCAGGTCCTCCATGGGATCCATCTCGGGCAGATTCTCCAGCGGTGCATGGGCCAACAGGGATTTGAATTTGTGCACACCCGCGGACTGCTGGACCTTGCCGGAGGGGATCTTGTCGAATAAAATTCCCAGAAAGCGCTTCCAGGAAGGCAGCAGATCAATAAGGTTGGTGACGATGACCTGCTCGAGGATGGTGTCGTCTATTACTTCCTGGACATAACAGAAGTTCGTGTCCATGCAGATGACAAATCGCGTTTCCGAATCTTCAATCATATATTTGAGTTCGTGGGAGGTGTATATGGGGGATACCGGCACGATGACCGCACCTAGTTTCTGGATGCCCAGAAAGGCGATGACCCACTGGATGGAATTGGCAATGTAAACCATCACCCGGTCTCCTTTGCGGACGCCCAGTTCCTGCATTCCCCCGGCAAACCGCAGGCTCAAATCATGCAGGCGGGCATAGGAGAAGTGTTCCCCCAGGTAGATGACCGCGCTGTTCTGCGGGTATTTTCCCGCCATGGTGTCGAAGCGGCTGTAGGTCAGCTCGTTTTCCAGGTCAAGGTCATGACTCTTCATTGGGCATATGACTCCTCGATGCCGAAATAGGCGGCACGAATATCCTGGTTGTCCATCAGAACCTCCCGGGTCCCCTCCATGACCGCCGACCCGTTTTCGAGAATGAAGGCGTAGTCCACGATGGGCAGAACCGGCCGGGCATACTGTTCGGTGACGATAATCGAGATGTTCATTTCATCCCTGATTTCCTGAGTGGCCCGTATCAGGGTGGCCTGCATAAGCGGGCTCAACCCCAGAAGGGGTTCATCCAGGAGCAGGATTTTGGGCTGGGCCATCAGGGCCCTGCCTATGGCCAGCATCTGCTGCTCTCCCCCGCTTAAAAAGCCGCCGATTCTTTTTTTGAGATTTTCAAGGGCGGGAAATATGGTGAAAACGTATTCCAGTGTCTTTTTAGCCTCGGCGCGGGTGGCCAGATAACCGCCTATCTTGAGATTTTCGAGAACGCTACTCTCCTTGAAAATTCTACGCCGTTCAGGACAGAGCACGATGCCTTTTCTGGCGCGCTGGCTGGGTTTAAGATCGGTAATGTCCTCGCCCAGAAAGGTGACTTCTCCGAGCACGGTGATCCTTTCGCCGCCGGCCATTTGTTCCTTTTTTTGAATATCTTTCATGATACCCGACAGGGTGTACATCAAGGATGATTTCCCGGCACTGTTGGCGCCGAAAACACCCACAATCTGACCGGCTTCACATTTGATGGCGATATTGTTCAGGGCCAGCATGTTTTCATAAAAGACCATCAGACCGCTCGCTTCAAGCATGGTCCATCACCTCCTCGACGTCCTGTGAACCAAAATAGGCGGTTTTGACTTCTTCGTTGGCCATGATTGTTTTCGGGCTGCCTTCAATAAGCTTTTTTCCAAAATTGAGGACCATGACCCGGTCGGTGACCCGGAAAAGCTCGCGCAGCCGGTGTTCGATCATGATCAGGGTAATGCCGTCCATCTGCAGCCGTTCGATCAGGGGCACCATACTGGCGATTTCACTCATGCTGAGGCCGGAGAAAATTTCGTCGCAGATGATAATTTCCGGCTTCAGGGCCAGGCACCGTGCCAGTTCCAGGCGCTTCAAGTAGCCGGTGGGGAGGGTCGCCGCCAGTTTGTAAGGCACGTAGGAATCCCGTTCGAACCCTATTTCTTCGAGGATGTCGATGCCCACCGTGTTGCGGTCACCCAGACGACCGCCGCCGCGCCAGCCGCCGGTGCGTTTGGAACGTGGAGAAAACAAGGGGATGACCAAATTTTTATAGGCCGGCAAGCTGTAATAGGGCCGCATGATCTGAAACGTTCGTGTGACGCCCATGTCGGCTATTTTGTGGGGCGGTTTTCTGGAGATGTCCTTGCCCCGGAAATAGACGTGACCCGCGCTCTTTTTGATGAATCCGGTGATACAGTTGACCACCGTGGTCTTTCCGGAACCGTTGGGGCCGATGATCCCCAGGATTTCACCCTCGTGGACATCGAAGCTGACATCGTTCAGGGCCTGGATGCCGCCAAAGGACTTGGTGATGCCGTCAACCTTGAGTATGGGATCGCCTTTCAAATTTTTATCCACCTCTGAAACTGATGATATTTGCGTTGCCCGTAGACCAGCAGTCCCTCGCTCCGGAAAATAATGAAGGCCACCAGGATCAGGGCGTAGAAAACAATGCGCAGGGTACCGAAATCCCGCAAAAGTTCCGAAATGGGCACCAGCAGCAGGCACCCCAGCAAGGGGCCGGCCAGGGTTCCGCCGCCGCCCACCACGGTGGCGGCGATGGGGATGATGGAGAAATCCAGGGCAAACTGGGAGATGCCCGACCACATGTAGATGTGCACCAGACAGGCCCCGCTCAGACACCCCATGGACGAGGCAATGAAGACGGCGACTGATTTGTAATAGGTAACGCTGATGCCCGAGGCACGGATGGCCTGGTCATTGTCCATTACCCCGCGCAGCACCAGGCCGAGATCCGTGTTGACCAGCCTTCTCACGCCAAACAGGATCAGCAGCACGATGCCAATCAGAAAGTACTGTTCGACCCAGCGGTTGGGGAAGCTGTCGATGCCCATGATGCCGTCTGTCCCGCCCAGTATGTCCAGGGCTTCGATGAGACGGGCCAGAAACAGGGGGTACATGAGGCTGACGATGGCAAAGTAAACCCCCCGTAAAGGCAGACAGGGCAGCAGCAAAAGGGTGCACAGGCAGCCGCCGATCACCGTGGCCAGGGGGATGGTCAAAAAGGGCGGCAGGCCCAGGGACGTGTTGGCAATGGCAGCCAGGTAACCGCCGGTGCCTACGAAAAACGCGCCGCCCAGGGACACCAGGCCCACATAATGGGCCAGAAAGTCGAAACTGATCGCCAGTAATGCATAAATACAGCAGATGGTGAAAACCTTCTGCCAGTACATGCTGGTAACCACAAGCGGCAGAGCCAGCATGCCCACGATCAGAATGACCCTGGGCAGGGCCAGATAAGAGAGCTCCCTCAGGGACATTACGGCATAGATGCTGTCCGAGCGGATCTTGATGCCCCGGTCGATGCGCTCCTTGCGCTGCTGTTGTGTGGCAGTGGTCACACCCTTTCCTCCAGTTCCTTTTGGCGGCCGAAGAGGCCGGACGGTTTGATGATGAGGGTCAATATGATGGCCAGGAGGGCGACCACCATCTGGAAATGGGAGCCCAGGTACACCACGGTCAGGATCTGGGCAAACCCGATCAGGAATGCGGCCAAAACAGCCCCCATCCAGCTTCCCAGCCCGCCCACGATACATACGGCGATAGCCAGAATCAGGATGTTGTAGCCGGACTCCACCACGATGTTGCCCAAAGGGAGCAGCAGAACGGCGGCCAGGGCGGCCAGCATGGATCCGAAGCCCATGGCGATGACCGCCATGAGGTCGGAATCGATGCCCAGCATCATGGCGGCCCTTTCATCCTGGGCCATCCCCCGGAGCGCCAGCCCGATACGCGTGTAGCGGGTGAACAACCAGAGCAGGGCTACCACTGCAGCCCCGATCCCCACCACCAGCAAGCGCTGATAGTCAACCGGTATTCCGCCGATTTCAGTGCTGCCGGATATAAACGCCGGCAGGGTGTAGGTCATGCCTTTGAACCCCCCCCAGCGGAGGCCTTCCAGGATGGCCAGGCCGATGGCATAGGAGGCCATGATTTCCGAAATCTCCATGCCCCTGACGCGGATCAGTATGAACTGATAGATCAATGCGCCGATGATGCCGGTGACCAGCATGGCGGCAAGAATGCTGAAAAAATAGTTCAACCCCAGGGAATTCAGGAAGCTCCAGGTGATGAAACCGCTGAGGACGTAGAGCGCCCCGTGGGCAAAGTTGGGCAGGCGGCTCACCCCGTACACCATGGCAAACCCCAGGGCATACAGGGCGAGCGCGACGCTGTTGATGGTGCCGTAAACAAGGATGTCCATGTTGTTAGCCGATCAAGTCCTGATTAAAAGTTGCCACTTTAAACCGCAGTATTCCCTGGGTTTCAGGTGTCGGGTGTCAGGTTGCCCATGGCCTCCGTTCTCTGGCTTCTGTGGCTCTGACACTCCGTCTTCTGTATTATTTCCCCATCCACGGCGGCAGTTTAATGTCGCCAGTGGCAATGCTTTTGGGGTAAACGACAATTCTCTTGCCGTCCTGCCACTGCAGGATGCTGCCCACGGCACCTTCCTTCGGGTCGGATGACGGGATCACCTGGTGGCTCTTGGGGTCGAAGCGCAACCGCCCGTAAACCCCCATGATGTCGGTCTTTTCCAGTTCGGAGATGACCTTGTCCGCGTCCAGGCAGCCGGCGCGCTCGATGGCATCCCTGAGCACGTAAACAGCCATGTAGCTGCTGGATGTACCCAGACCTTCCGGCTCCACACCCCACTTCTTGGTGTAGGCATCATAGAACTTCATGGTCCAGGGCGTGGCATTGGAGGGGGCGTTCCCGGCATTGACCACATTGCACAGGGTATACTCCCCCTTACCGCCGGTGGCTTTCCAGAAACCAGGCTGTTCGGCTGCGGCCAAGGTCGAGCCAAAGGGCAGGGCGGGGATTTTCATTTCATACCACTGCTTCAGGAGGATGGCGCTCTCGGGCATGTCCATCCAGATGTTGATGATTTCCGAGTTGGTTTTCTTGGCTTTGAGCAGGCCCATGGAAAAATCAGTGGCCCCTGTGGGATAGATTTCGACGCCGGTGACGTTCCACCCTTTTTTTTCGGCGACCGCCTTCATCACCTTGGCCGCTCCCCTGGCATGGGAAACATCCTGGGCGATGATGAACAGGTTGTTGAAGCCGTGCTTTTCTTTCAGTGCACCAAAATTGGCGAACATCTCGCCCACGAGGTTTTTAGCCTCGCCGTGAATGCGGAAGCAGTATTTGTATTTGTCGTACTCCTTGGCCACCATGGCGTGATATTTAGGGGTCAGTACGCCGGTGGTCACGATGGACACTTTTTTGTATTTGTTGAGCAGGGGCATGGCCGCTAAAGCAGCTTCGGAGCGCACCGGGCCGCCCAAGATGAAATCGGCTTTTTTGTCCAGAATGAGCTTTTCTACAGCCAAAAGGGCCTCGCTCACCGGAACGCCCGGTTCCAGGTCCCGGGTGTCGATCACTTCCACCTTGAGCATGCGTTTTTTTCCGCCCACATCCACGCCGCCTTTAGCGTTGATTTCATCCACCGCCAGCTTGAACCCTCGTTCTGCATCCCAGCCATAGAGAAAAGCCGTTGAGAGCGGGCAGCCGAGAACGATGGGTTTGGCTGCCAGAACCTGTTGCGCCGGCAGGATCAAAAGCACTACGACCAAAAAGATCAAAGAAATTCTGCATTGCCTGGTTTTCATCACGGGTCCCTCCTTGTGGCGAACGGGTTACACCTGAGTTTGATCACATCAGGCGAAAAGAAATGGTGCTTGGGGATGGTGTGCATCATCTGCAATCAATGGTCATAGGTCGGACCATGATTCGCTTTCACCATCTGTTGTGGTTAACAAAGTATGAATTATATTTATAAAACAATCATATACATGGAGGGAAGTCAAGCGGCAATGACGGTGAAATCCGGGCAGTTATAGCGTTTGGCAGAATACCGTTCCGAAATTAAATTTGCCGTGGAAAATATGTTGAATAGCGGTTGTCCTCTTCCTAGACAATTTGACTGCTTAGACAAATTATTTCTTATGTGTAACGTAGTTTGTATCGGAACATATTTATGACAACCGGTATAACCGGTAGGAGATGGCGAGGCGCATGGACAGGGTGGATGATGCCATGCGCCTCGCACGGGGCAGCCTTTCGAGGTTGTGTGGAAAGACGTTTAGTCAGGGACGGTGCCACCTGTCACAGTCCTCCAGCTTTTTGATCAGCTTGGCCTTTTGTTCCGAAGTCAGGGTTTTGTGGAAGGCCACCAGGCGGTCGATGCCCAGGTCGACCATTTCGTCCATTTTGGCCCGGTGCTGGTCGGCGAGACGCCTCAGTTCGACTTCATCCATCTGATCTTTTCCCAACTGCTCCACCAGAGAGGCTTTCATGGCGTCCTTGTCCGCGTGCATCTCCTCTGCTTTGGCCATGAATTCTTCCTTGATCCGGTCCAGGTCTTCCCGCTGGGCATCGGTCAGATCGAGCACTTCGCTGACGTAGTCGACCATGAATTCAGCGCCTTTGTGTCGGCCGTGATGTTTGCATCCGGCAAAAGTCAGCAGGCCGGCCACGAGCAACCCTACCAGAGAAATCGTCAATACTTTTTTTTTCATGATGTCCTCCTTTCCAAAAAATGGATCGTGTTGTGGTGCCTAGGCATTGAACCGCGGTGAAATCGACGGTCCTGACACCAGGTTGCTTACAAGCTACCCATTTTTTGGTTAGAATGCTTTTCCAGGAGGTAACAAAGCGTAACAATGTGTAACAGCGAACCAACGCAAATCCAAGGCAGATAAGGCTTTCCTAATTTTTATAGTTAGTTACTTGAATTTAGAGTGTCAAAATAAGGCACAATAAAACACAATAAACACATCTAAAAACAAGAAAACTTACACAATTGTGTAAGTTTTTTTGACCCTTTTTAGGTGAAAATGCTTGAATGATCAAATTGCAGGGTCTGATATCAGACCCTGTTGGCGAATATCAATAATATATTGAATGGCAGTTCTGAAATTACAGGGAAGATAGATTACAGCAACTAATTGAAACTTAAAAAACCATTTAGTGAATGCAAATGGGAATAATTATATAAACAATCTATCTGATAAAGGAAATTGCCCATAAAAAATATATCCCAAACATTTGGTTGGGAAATTAACTTTAAATATATTGAAATTTCATTGCATTATATCCTTCCTTTTTACATTTCTTGACCTACCCAACCAATTCAAATATAAATACATTAAGGCACTTGAATCGAACCTGATCTGTATCCGATTGCATTCTTTGATATCTGACCGAAGCTGATTCTTGTGTGGTTCTTACCTGCTTTCATTTTTCCATTCACAATAACAATAGCCCAAATGATTGGGAGAATAATTATGTCTGTTCTTTTTGATAAAATGAATTTCAAAGGCGTGGAACTGAAAAATAGATTGGTGAGATCGGCAACACATGAAGCTATGGCCGATGAGAATGGTTTCCCAACAGAAAATCTTTTCAAATTGTATGAACGTCTAGCAAAAGGTGGCGTTGGATTGATCATTACAGGATATACGTTTGTCAGTAAGGATGGAAAATCAAATGCCATGTTGGGCATAGATAAGGATGAGCATATACCAAAATATCAAGAATTGGTGGATCATGTTCATAAAAATGGGGCTAAAATTGCAATGCAGATTAACCATTGTGGCAGACAAACGACCAAGGACATGACAGGTTCACAAACAATTGCCCCTTCAGCCGTAAAAGACAATTCGTTTTTAGACACTCCAAGGGCAATCACAGATCAGGATATAGATAATGTTATTGAAGCTTTTGCAAAGGCATCTAAGAGGGTTAAAGACAGCAATTTTGATGCTGTTCAGCTTCATGGTGCTCATGGTTTTCTGATAAATCAATTCTTATGCCCCCACACAAACAGAAGAAAAGATAAATGGGGTGGTTCCCTTGAGAATAGAATGAGAATTGTTAAAGAGATTTATAAAGCCTGTCGGGAGCAGGTCGGTGCTGATTATCCCATTTTCATTAAGATTAGTGGGTATGATAATATGAAAAATGGAATCAAAGAAGAAGAAGGGATCATCATGGCAGAAATGATGGCAGACATGGGATTTGATGCAATCGAAGTCAGTTGCGGGATCGGGGAAGATGGTGGATCGACATTAAGAGGTGGGTTCCCCATTGATGTAGCCTTAGACACATGGCCGATGTACAAAAAACAAAATGCAATATTAAGATTTATAATGCGACATTTTGGAGAAAAAATTGTAAAGCCTGTTCCCTTCAGCCAAGGCTTTAACCGTGATGTAGCCAAGAAAATTAAATCCAAGGTCAATGTGCCAATCTTCCTTGTTGGTGGAATGATAGACCCAACTGCTATGGAAGATGTAATTGAACAAGGTAATGCTGATTATATCTCATTATCAAGAGCACTAGTCAATAATCCAAATTTCCCGAATAAAATTAAGGAAGGTAATATGGAACAATCTAAATGCATACATTGCAATCTTTGCCTATTTGGGATTATTTCATCACCATTGAGATGTTACCACGGAAATAAAGATATATTGTTGAAGGGAGCTATGTAATGACCAATGACCGAACACCCTCTCAAAGCTTGACCCACCCATAAAAATAATCTATATATTATTCAGCACACTTAAAGCACATCTGATCTAATGTTATCCCAACCTCTGAACTTGTGCTGATCAGACTCTTGCCCTGTTCTTACCCTTTTCCAATATCCATTCCCATCACATATTTTTTATCAATCTGAAAGGAGGGCATTATGAAATCAAACAATGGTGTTTATAGGCAATTACAGAGACATCTTGACAGTATGCCAATCCCTTATCCTGAATCAAAATCAGGTTATGACATAAAGTTGCTACAACATCTATTTACACCTGAAGAAGCTAAAATTGCATTAGAGCTAAGTGCTCTACCTGAACCTGTAAACAGAATCCACAAAAGGCTAAAAGGTACAGGCATTTCACTTGATGAATTAGAAACAATTTTGGATAAATTGGTAGAAAAGGGTTCAATCCTTGGTGGTAAAATCTTTGAAAGCAAAGGAAAAGGAAATTTATATAGCAAAGCACCTTTAGCTGTTGGCATGTATGAACTTCAAGCAGGAAGGCTTACAAAAGAGCTTGAAACTGACTTCCAAAATTATGTCAATGAAAAGTTTTATAAAGTTGTTCATAGCAAGAAAACGTCTCAACTAAGGACTATTCCAATCAGTAAGGGAGTAAATACAGATAGATATGTGGATTCCTATGATAATGTTAGAAATATAGTTCAAAATACAGATAAACCGATTGGAGTTCTTCCATGTGTATGCAGGGAGGGAAAGGATTTACTTGAAGAACCTTGTAAGAACTCAGATATTCGTGAAACATGTTTAATGTTTGAAGACATAGCAATTGCGACTATTGATTCAGGGGCAGCTCGATCTCTTTCCAAAGAGGAAACATTATCAATTCTTGATAAGGCAGAAGATGCAGGTTTTGTCTTACAACCTGAAAATACTCAAAAGCCAAACTTTATCTGCTGTTGTTGTGGTGATTGCTGTAATGTATTGACAACTGTAAAAAAGTTTCCAAAACCTGCCGAATATTATCATTCAAACTATTATTCAAAAGTTGATTCAGATAAATGTGATCAATGTTGGGATTGTATTGAAATTTGCCCAATGGATGCTCTTGAGATGGAAGATGATAGCCCATCCGTAGATTTGGATCGTTGCATAGGGTGCGGTGTATGTGTCTCTAAATGTAAGAGTGGGGCTTATGAACTAAAAGCCAAAGATACAATACATGTTCCTTCCAAAGATTCAGAAGCAATGTATAAGAAAATACTTGTAGAAAGAATTGGCATTGGGGGCATGTTAAAGACATTGCCTAAAATGATTTTGCATCAAAAAATATGATTAACCATTAACTGATATTAAGCTGATTTCTGATATTGAGTTGGTCTGTATATTATTCCCACCATTGGTACATGTGCTGATCTGAATCCTGATCTGTCCTTACCTTTTTTTAGTCTCATCCATTTTCCATAGACCTTCAACCTCTTTTGTTGAAGGTGGTTATTAGTCTGTAGAGATAAACATTTCTCCCATGTTTGGGTTATTCTTTTTCATAGCCTGAAAGGGTAATGGCTCAATGAAGACAATCCTCAAATTATGCCTATATAGCTCTCAAGAGATCATCTGATGGTCTTTTGAGAGCTAATGGCATGTTACCCTAATAAACTTTAATACTCATAAGAGAAAGGGGGATAATATGGGAAGATATCTTATTCTATGGGAAGCTGATGAGAGCAAGATACCACTTGATACTGAAGAAAGGAGAATGGCTTGGCTAGGTGCTATAGAGATGGAAAGGGTTAATATGAATCAAGGAACAACAAAAGATTGGGGTTGTTTTATTGGAACAACCAAGGGGTTTAGCATTTCTGAAGGAACAAAAGAGGAAATTATGGACTCTACAATCAAATTTATCCCATATTTTAAGTTTCAGATATTTGAGGTGGCAAATATTAATGAATTAGAAACTGCGATAAAAAATATGTAGGAGGGAAAGGCTTATTCAGGTCTTATTGACTAAATTTGTAAATAGGCAGGGTCTTCATTGATCCTGCCTTCATCAAGAAGGGGGGGCATTATGAAAACCATCATTATCTCCATCATGGTATGTGTCTTTATTGTAGCTTCAGGCTTTCAAGCTTTTGGGGAAGAATGGACAGCAGAACAGAAAGAGGTATGGAAAGCTGTTGAAACTGATGGCGAATTATTCAAAAAAGGTGATGTGGAAGGAATAATGTCATTAAGACACAATGATGTGCTCATTTGGTGGAGTGGTAAAAAAGTGCCTTATGATAAAGAATTACTGCGAAATGGTTACCAATCTTTCATTGATTTTGACAAACCTCAAAAATGGGAAATAAATCCTCTTGCCATAAAGATTATTGGTAACATGGCTATAGTATTTTATTCCTATAAATATAGTGGAAATATTTTAGCAGAACATTCTCGCACAATGGAAACATGGATCAAGCAAGATAACAAGTGGCTAAAATTGGGTGGTATGGATGCGTCATGCAAAGAACTTCCACCATGTCAATAATGGGATTAAGATCAAATTTAAGTAGAATTAGCCTGAAATCTCTTTTAACATGTCCATTGCTCTGGGAAGATTATCAGGACATTTCCTTGTGTCCATCTGCAACCATCTGTCGCCGGCATCATACTGTTTCAACATGTCATATTCAGTTGCCAAGATTTGATCATCTATCCAATAGAAATCTGAATTCAGGTCTAT
>JBDLJD010000086.1:0-19492 GCA_039714495.1 Thermodesulfobacteriota bacterium | reverse complement strand
CGGTTTAAAGCGGCCGCTGGGCTTGAAGCGGGATGCAGGATGGATCAGGGTCGCTTTGGTTGCCACCAAATTATTGGACCAGGTTCTGCGGTGAATGACCAGGCAGGGTTCATTATCGCTCATTTCGAGCAGCTCACGTGTGCTTTGGTCCGGCATCAGCGCCTCGATTTTGTGCTCCGCCTCGGTCAGGGGCCCCATCTGGAATAGATACTGACTGGGCGTAATCGTTCTGAAATCCTGAAGCAAATACCTCGGCGCCATGCTGGGGTTTACATACCTGTCAGCCAGCTGCAGGGGAATCCCGTTGCTTTTATGCACGATGATCGAATGAAATACCGGCGAACCCTCGTGCAGTCCCATGTCGGTTGAGAGCTGCGGTGAAGTGACTTCCTGGGTAAGCAGGCGCACATCACAACTGTGTTTTCCGCCACCTGCAATGATCTCGTCGGAAATGCTGCGTATTTCCAAATGCGTGAAATGCGGCTTTGTCGGCGCCACAAACGTACCCACGCCTTGAATACGGACAAGGTACCCATCAGAGGTGAGCTCCCGCAGTGCACGCGTTACCGTGCTGCGGGATATATTAAGCGTCTGTGCGATTTGATTCTCAGAAGAAATCCGTGTTTCTTCCTCCCACACGCCCGAGTCAATGCGTTCGATGATATAGTTTTTGACCTGTTGAAAAAGGGGGGACATGCTTTCATTTTTTCTAACGGCATCAGAATTTGCGATGTCTCCAGCGCTCATATATCCACCTATTTTATTAAGAATATTCTTGACACACCAAAACCATCTTGTGTATACAAGATGAATCAAGTTTATGCAACCATTTATTTTAATCATTTTTTTGATACCACCGCCCTAATAAAGGAGAATAAAATCATGAAACCCGAAATATTGTACGAAGTCAAAGCCCAGCGCGGCGACACCCTCAGGTGCAAGGGCTGGAAACAGGAAACCATTTTGCGAATGCTGGAAAACAACATGGAAAATGCCGAAGCGCCCGAATACCTGGTGGTATACGGCGGCATTGGCAAGGCCGCCCGTAACTGGGAGTCCTACCACGCCATCGTCGCCTCTTTGATGGATCTGGAAGACGACGAAACCCTGGTGGTGCAGTCCGGTATGCCGGTGGCGATTTTCAAAACCCACAAGTATGCCCCGACGGTCGTCATGGCCACCACCAACATCATGAAAGCGGACTGGCCCACCTTTTACGACCTGCAGGACAAGAACCTCACCATTTTTGCCCAGTACACGGCTGCGCCGTGGGAATACATCGGCACCCAGGGCGTGATCCAGGGGACCTTTGAAACCCTGGGCGCCATTGCCGACCGGCATTTTGACGGATCCATGGTCGGACGCATCCTGCTCACTGCCGGGCATGGCGGCATGGGCGCCAACCAGCCCAGGGCCATGAACATGCACGGTGGCGTCTGCATTGATGTCGACGTACAGGAAGATATTATCGACAAGCGAATCAAAATCGGGTTTACCGATGTTAAAGCCAAAAGCCTGGATGAGGCCATCGAGATGGCCAAAAAGGCAGCAGCAGAGAAAAAAGCGCTGGCCATCGGCGTGGTGGGCAACGCCGCCACCCTGTTCTGGGAAGCTTACGAAAAGGGGTTCGAGCCGGATGTCGTGACCGAGATGTGCCCCTGCCACGACCCGCTTTCCTACATCCCCGAAGGGTACAGCGCCCGCGAGGCCGAAGAACTGCGCATCAGCGACCGCGACCTCTACTTCAAGAAATCACGTGAATCCATGGTCAAGCAGCTCAAGGCCATGAACGCCTTTCATAAGAAAGACAATATTCATGTATTTGAATACGGCACCTCCATCCGCAAAGAGTGCCGGGACGCGGGTATGCCTTTGGAAGAAGCCATGTTCATTCCCGGATTCGTGGCCGAGTACATTAGGCCCCTTTTCTGCGAAGGCCGCGGTCCGTTCCGCTGGACCTGCGTCTCCGGCGAAGCCAGCGACCTGGCACGGCTGGACGACCTGGTATTGGAAATGTTCCCCGAGGACAAACTGACCGTGAAATGGATCAACCTGGCCCGCAAGACCCTGCCCATCGAGGCCCTGCCGGCCCGGGTCTGCTACCTGGGATTCGGCGAGCGCAAGAAATTTGCCCTGGCGGTCAACGACCTGATCAAAAAGGGCGAGATCAAGGGGCCCGTGGCCTTCTCGCGTGACAACCTCGATTCAGGTTCCATCGTGAATCCGACCTTTGAATCGGAAAACATGAAGGACGGCGGAGACCTGATTTCCGACTGGCCCATGCTGAACGGCCTGCTCAACTGTGCGGCCATGTGCGACCTGATCGCCATCCAGGCCAACTACTCCATGGGCGAAGCTGTACATACCGGCGTTACCATGATCGCCGACGGCACCGATATCGCCGACTTCCGCCTGGAAGCTTGCATGACCACCGACTCCGGTATCGGGGTGGTACGGCATGCCCAGGCTGGTTACGAGACCGCCCGGGCCGTGGCCGAAGGCAAGGGCAAGCTGACCGACGAGAGCATTAAGATTCCGCTATGGTGGAGCCCGAAAGCGACCTTTGGCCCCGAAGGCGGCAGCATGCTGCGCCGCGGCCCGCACACCAAAGAAGACTAGTCCGATAGCAGATATCTGGATCCAGAGGGCTCGACAATGACTTCTCCCTAAAAGGGAGTATTAATTTCGTAATAGAAAGTGCCTAAAGTTCTGGATTAAAGATGCACGCATAATCCGCGGCCGCTCCATGGGGACGTTCTCCATGCACGGCCGCGGATACAAAAAGGAGGTAGGCTTATGTCCGCATTGGAACAATTGGAAAAGATGCTGTCCGAGGGCAGGATCTCCAGACGACAATTTTTAACCCAGATGTCAGTACTGGGCCTTACGGCCGCTATTTCACCGGCTATTCTGAGCACCCCGGCCAGGGCGGCAACCCCTAAAAAGGGCGGCCGGTTGAGAATCGGTGTCAACGACTTCGGCAACCACGACAACCTGGACCCGGCCCTGAACGAGACCCAATGGACCCAGCTGCTCAATTATCAGATACGCAACTGCCTGGTGGAAATCGGGCCAGGGGGAGCCTTTGTACCTGAATTGGCCGAAAGCTGGGAGGCCACCCCGGATGCCAAAAAGTGGACCTTTCACCTGCGTAAAGGCGTGGAATTTCATAACGGCAAAACCATGGATGCCGACGACGTGGCCTACTCGGTGGGACTGCACACGGGCGAGGCCACCCGCTCCGTTGCCCACGGTTTCCTGAAGGGACTGAAGGGAATCCAGCCCGATGGAAAAAATAAGATTCATTTTACGCTCGAAAGTGGCGATGTTGATTTTCCGGGCATTATGGCCCTGTTTGCCATTTTGATCGTACCCAAGGGCACCAAGGACTTCGAGGCCGGTATGGGCACCGGGCCTTTCATTCTGGACAGCTTTACACCAGGCGTGCGCTCGCTGGTCAAACGGAACCCCAACTACTGGAAGGCGGGCCGCGGCCATTTCGATGAGGTTGAAATGCTGGGTATTTCAGACGTTGTTGCCCGTACCAACGCCATCGTAACCGGCGAAATAGATGCCATGAACTATGCCGACGTGAAGACCGCCCATCTCCTGGAAAAAAAGCCGGACATCCAACTTATCCGTACGGCGGGCAAGATGCACTACGAGTTTGTCATGAACACCACCCTGGCGCCTTTTGACAATAACCACGTGCGCATGGCCCTGAAACTGGCCATAGACCGCGAGGATTTTCTGAAACGAATCTGCCATGGTTACGGCAACCTGGGCAACGACCACTCCCTGTGCCCGGCCTACCGCTATTACGCCGATCTGCCGCAGCGCACCTACGACCCGGACAAGGCCCGCTGGCACATGAAACAATCGGGCATCGGTGACCACACCTTCACGATCCATGCGGCTGAACTGCCATTTAATGGGGCCATAGACGGATCCCAGCTCTACGGCGAGTACGCTGCCAAAGCCGGTATTAAAATTAAAACCGTCCGCGAACCCAGTGATGGATTCTGGACCAACGTATGGCGCAAAAAGCCGTTCATCACGTCCCGTTGGAGCGGGCGCCCCACCGAGGATACCATGCTGTCGCTGGCATATGGATCGGAGTCCACATGGAACGAAAGCTATTTGAACAACGCCCGCCTGGATGAGCTCCTGAAGATGGCCCGTACGGAGTTTGATAAGAAAAAGCGCCATCAACTGTACACGGAATGCCAGCAAATCATTCGGGATGAAGGCGGCACAGTCGTTCCCGTGTTTGCCGACTTTGTGGATGTGGCCACCAAAAAGCTCAAGTTTGGTGAACGCGCTTCGGACTGGCCCCTGGACGGCAACCGCTGCTCCGAACGGTGGTGGTACGACTCCTGAGCACTACCCAGGGCTTTTTTCAAGGCTGAAACCAACCCGCCTTGAAAAAACCGTCTCGATAGACGCAGGCAAGGGTGATAAAAAATATGCTGTGCTGCCTGCGCGGGGAACTGGCAAGATCTTTGGATGCCGCCAAAGATCTTGCCTCTTATTCCGCTCTCCACGGATATGTTTGCATGTAAATGGATAGAATATGCAGACCATCATCAAAACCAAAGGCTTGATCGACGTAAACAGCGCCGGCGTGATTCCGCAGCAATATGTCACTGTTCAGGGAACCGCCATTTCCGCTGTCGGGCCCCTGGATAACATGCCTGCTCCGGATCCTGATACGGACATCCTTGACTGCCGGGACCAATACATCCTGCCCGGACTGGTCAATTGCCACGCACACACCGGTACGTTCTACGGGAAAGACGATGCCGACTTCGAAGATTTTGCAAATTATCCGCATGAGCTTCTGGCCATGGCCGCCGCCCGCAATGTCCAGGCCGAAGTGGAAAGCGGGGTAACCACACTCAGGGATTGTTCCGGCCACAACGGGGTTGTCTTTTCCCTGCGAACGGCCATCGAAAAGGCGCTCGTCATGGGCCCGCGTCTGGTTGCGAGCGGCCGCTGTCTCACCATTCCCGAGGGACACTGCCACTTTATCGGTATTCAAGTGGACGGGCCCGACAACATTGCCCGGGTCGTGCGGCAACAGATCGAGGCCGGAGCTGATTTCATAAAAATCATGGCCACCGGCGGCGGCACAAAAGGTACCCTGCCAGGGCAGGCCTCATTTTCCGTACCTGAAATAACGGCGGCCTGCGAGGCGGCCCATCGCCTGGGCAAGAATGTCAGCGCTCACTGCCGGGGCATTCCCGGAATCCGCAATGCCATCGAGGGGGGTGTCGACCACATCGAACATGCTGATTTCGAACTCCCCGACGGCCGTCTGGCATTCGATCCTCTCCTGGCGGAGAAGATTGCGGACCGTAAGATTTATGTAACCCCCACCATTCAGCTCTACAGGGATCTCGTTGTCGCCGGCCAACGCAACAAGGCCCGCGGCAACCTGTCGGCAGCGGAAGAAAAATATCTTTCCGTGCTGCAGCAAGCCCTGGATGAAAAATTTCGTGCCATGGAAGGCCTTTTGCAGGCCGGTGTGCAGTGCGTGGCAGGCAACGATGCCGGACTGCCCAATACGCCCTTCGGTGGTTTCTGGCGGGAACTCGACGCCATGGTAAAAGGCGGTATGACCCCCATCGAGGCCCTTACCGCAGGTACGCGCACAGGAGCCGAAGCCATGGGGCTTTTTTCAGAAACAGGATCCATCGAAGCCGGGAAGCAGGCTGACATCATCGCCGTAGACCAGGATCCGACCGTTGATATAGCGGCTCTTGGAAAGGTTTCCATGGTCATGCGTGCCGGGAAAGTATGTAAAAAAGGCTGACACTTAAAAAAATCAGACATTAGCAACATCATCAATCCGGCAGGGCACTATGCCAACCGTGCCGATTCGTAGTGATAAGGCGCTTTGAAATAATAGAGGCTACGCCTCCCGTCACGATGTTGAATCGGAACATATATATGACCATCGGTATAACGTACAGGAGGTTCTATGGGGCAGACCATTGCCATCAACCCCAATATAGCCCGCATCAATATGGGTGAACGCGATAAGCTCAATGCGGCCATGGCCGGCAAGAGCGATCTTGCCAACCTGGCGTCGGGCAACCCCAATTTCGAAGTCCCGCCCTTTATCCTCGAGCGTTTGCGGGATCACCTGGAAACGTCCACCCACATGCCCTACACGAATTACTACGGCGTGCTGGAACTGCGGGAACGCATTGCCGACCACCTCAAACGTCAATGCGGCATGACGGTCGACCCCGCTTCGGAATTGATGGTCACCCATGGGGTGCAGCAAGGGCTCTTTGTCGTCCTTAAAACCATCCTCAGAACGGGCGACGAAGTGCTGCTGCCAAGCCCCTACTACGGGCACTATGCCATTGACACCATCGCCTGCGGTGGCCGTCCCGTGCCCATACGTTTAGATGAAACCATGGGGTTCATGCCTGATCTTAGGCAATTTGAAAAAGCCATTACCCCAAAAACCAGGGCCATTTTATTCTGCAACCCCAACAATCCCCTGGGGGTGGTGTGGCCGGGAGAAACGCTCGAACAGCTGGCCCATTTGGCCCGCAAACACGATCTGCTGGTACTGGTCGATGAAGTCTACCGCGATTTTATCCGCCCTGAGCCGCCCGTAAGCCTTGCTTCCCTGCCTGGGATGGCCGCGCGGACCTTTACCTTCAACGGTTTTTCCAAGGCCTACGTGATGATGGGGTTGAGGATGGGCTACGTGGCCGCCCCCGCTAAGGTCATGCCCCACTTGAAGCAACTGCAGAAATGCGTCACCCTCTACCCCTCCATGCTCGGCGAAATCGCGGCCCTGGCCGCCCTGGACTGCCCGCGGGAACAACTCGATCCCATTCACGACGAAATAAAAAACCTTGGGGAACTGCTGTACCAGGCCGTGTCCTCCCTGCCGGGCATAAGCTGCGTGCACCCTCCAGGTGGGTTCTATGTATTCCCCAATGTCACCTCCCTGGGCAAAAGCTCGGTGGATCTTTCCATCCGGTTGATTCAAGAGGCCGGCGTGGCCTGCCTGCCCGGGGTGGAATTCGGCCCCGACGGCGAGGGGCATCTCCGCATGTCCGTCTGTGCCGGCCGCGAGCAAGTGGAAGAAGGCGTGCGCCGGTTGACTCAATTCGTCACGGACAACCACTAGCAAAGGTAACCCATGCTAAGCGACAAGCAAACGATTCCGCTACGAAATTTTAAATCCTTTTAAGGTTAGGGAGAGCTAAATGGAACTAACGGTTCAAGAAAAAGAGATGATGGATGGAAAGTATGGCGAAGGTGCTGCCCTGGCGATGAAAATCCAGGTCGCCATCGGTGAAACCTTCGACGCCGAAAAAATGGTTGATATCACCCGGGCCCATGTGGCATTGAGTGCACAGGATGCGGATTTGTGGTTTGTTGAAAAACTTTTAAACAAAGGCGCATTCTGCAAAGTTTCCCCCACGGTGAACCCCAGCATCAATTTGAAATACCTCAATGCACATTTGTGGGAAATACCCAAGGCCGGCCTGGACATCGTCAACGCGACCAATGAAGCCTATCGAAAAATAGGGGCTACGCTCACCTTCAACTGCACGCCCTATCTCATACATAATGTGCCCTCCTTTGGGGAAATTGTCGCTTTTTCAGAGTCCAGCGCGACCCCTTACGTCAATTCCGTGCTGGGTGCCAGGTCCAACAGGGAATCTTCCCAGAGTGCGCTTTGCGCTGCGGTAACCGGCAAAGTCCCGGTTTACGGCCTGCTGCTGGATGAAAACCGCAAAGCGGAAATCCTCGTGCAAGTGGAAGCCGATATTAAGGATGACTTTGATTATCAACTGCTGGGGTGGTGCTATCCTGAAATGTACAAAGGTCTGGAAGTACCTGTTTTTTCGGGAATCAAAAAGCGGCCCACACCCGAGGGTTACATGAACTTCGGCGCCCAGTTGAACACTTCCGGGGCCATATCGATGTATCACATTGCAGGCTTTACGCCCGAGGCACCCACTCTGGAAGCCGCCTTGGGCGGAAATTCACCCAAGCTTACCATTACGATTACGCAAAAAGATATCGATGCCGTACGCCAGAGGCTGTGCGGCGAGCCCGGGAAAATTGATTTCGCCATGTTCGGTTGCCCGCATTTTACCATTTCACAAATAAAGACAGTTGCATCTCAATTGGAAGGGAAAAAGACCACCGTCCCCATATGGGTGCTCACCAGCCAGTCCACCAGGGAGCTGGCGGCCCGGATGGGTTACCTGGATATCATTCAGAGAGCAGGCGGGCATCTCCTCTCGGACACGTGCATCGATGTACCGCCCTGCTGGCATCCTTACTATGGAAAAACCGGGGTAACGGATTCTCCCAAATGTTCGTATTATTATGAAATCAGGAAAACCAATTTTATTATCCGGCCGTTGGAACAAAGCATCGAAGCCGCAATCAGGGGGGAGGTAGTCGCATAATGGAAATAAAGTGCCGTAAAATATCTGAAGGCAAGGCAAAGGGCGAGGTCATTGTTTCCAAAGACTCGGTCTGTTTTTATCTGGTGGAACCCGAAACAGGGGTCGTTGTCGAAAAAAATCATGATATCGAAGGCAAAAGTGTTGCCAATAAAATTCTGGTGATGCCTTCGGGAAAGGGCAGCTCCGTGGTTCAGGCCGACGGGCTCTACAAACTTTCCCAGAATGACAACGCACCCAGGGCCATGATCATCGAGCATGCCGACACCGTCCTGGTGTCCGGTGCCATTGTCATGGAAATCCCCATGGTGCATAAAGTGGAAAGCAAATTTTATGAATCTATCAAAAACGGCGATGTAATAGAAATCGATGCCGATGAAGGGGTGATCCGGCTCAACGATTGAGACGCCGCAGGTAAAGTGTATGGATGAGAGACAAGCGATGATGCAAAAAATATCCTTGCCGTATGGCAATGAGCAACTGGAAGTGGAAGTGCCGGATCGCATCGTTTTTGACGGGGATATGACCTATATTCCGCCTGCGGCCGACTTTGATAAACTGCTTTTGGAAAGAATCAAAAATCCCTTTGGATGCGCCCCGCTGGATGCATTGATCTCCCGGGATGATAAAGTTCTCATTCTGATCGAAGACAATACCCGCAACACGCCCTTAAAAAAAATCTTGCCGGTATTGGTCGACTACATTGAACGCTTCGGGGTTGCCCGGCCAAATATCGAGCTTCTCACCGCACCGGGCACGCATCGCATCATGACCGAAGCGGAAATCGCTGAAAAGGTCGGGGAGGACGCCGCTAATTCGTTAAAAATCAGCCAGCACGATTTCAGGGACAGCAAAACGCTCATCGGTCTCGGTGAGGTAAAGGCCGGTGATTACGAGATCCCCATCCAGATAAACAAAAAGGTCACGGAATTCGATGTCATCATTGGTTTGGGAAATATCGTGCCGCACTGTGATGCGGGCTTCTCGGGTGGCGCTAAAATCCTGCAGCCCGGGATTTGCGGTTATACCACCACGGCGGCAACCCATGCCGCAGCCGCTCTTTTAGAGGAAATCCCGCTCGGCGTCGTAGAAAATCCCTGCAGATGGGGAATGGAGGAAGTTGCCAAACGGGTGGGATTGACGTTCATCATCAACACCGTCATGAACTACAAGCACGAAGTTATTGACATTGTCGCCGGCGACCTGGTGGAGGCACACCGGCAGGGTGCTAAAATTTCTGAAAAAGCGTTTGGTGTCAACATTCCGGAGCCGGCTGACATCGTAATCGTGAGCTCGCATCCGGCTGACATAGACTACTGGCAGGCTGAAAAAGGGATTATTTCAGCCTATTTTACCGTCAAGGAAGGCGGTTTTATCATTTATGTCGCTCCCTGCCCGGAGGGACTCGCGCACAATCATCCGCGCTTCAGGGAATGGTTGAAACTCTCTTACGCTGATGCGTGCGATCTTCTGAAAAAGACCCCGTTGAGTGATGAAACCGCTGACATGGTTTCCGCCGATCTGGCCATTTGCAATGCCAGGGTCCGGGAAAAGGCGGACATATTGGCCGTATCGCACGGACTTGCAGATACGGATATGCAGATACTGGGCTATAAACCGTTCAAAACAATCCAGGATGCGCTCGATTTTGCCCTGGACAAAATTCCCAACGGCACCATCGGCATTCTGCCCAGGGGCGGGGATTGCCTGCCGGTATTTTAGGGTCAATGATGACTACAGTAAAGATCGCCTACGGCAAAGAGGTTCTGCACCTTGATGTGCCCGATAAAAACCTCCTCGACTACGTGTCCCTTCCGGATGTCCCCGGCGTGGTCGACGAAGCGGAAACCATCACCCGGGCCATCCAAAACCCGATCAACATGGAATCCCTGGGAAAACTGGCTGCACCCGGTCGGAAGATCGCCATTGTCGTCGATGATATCACCCGTCCCACACCCACCACCAAATTTTTAGGCCCCATTGTCAAAGAGCTCGAAACCGCAGGGGTCAAGGATGAAGACATCACAATCGTTTTTGCCACTGGCTCACATAGGCCGCACACCAGAGAAGAAAAGCAATTGCTTTTAGGAAAGGCCTTTGCCGAAAAATTCAGGGTGGTCGATCATGATGCCAGCGACAAAGCCAGGATGGCTTTCCTGGGGCGCACGTCGCGCGGGACGCCGGTCGAAGTAAACAAACGTGTCGCCCATGCGGACCTCAAGATATTGACCGGCCTGATCAAACCGCATTCATACGCCGGTTATTCAGGGGGCGGCAAGTCTCTCTTACCCGGGGTCTGCAGCATGCATACGATTATCGCCGACCACGACTACGCCTCCACCCTGCATCCCAACGCACTGGTAGGCCATATGCAGGGCAACCCCATCAGGGACGATATTGAAGAGGCAGCGCTCCTCGTGGACAACTGCTTCATCGTCAACGGCATCCTAAATGCCAAAAAGGAAATCGTCTCGGTTGTGGCCGGCGATATGATCAAAGCGCACCGGCAAGGGGCCCGGCTGCTGGATGCCTGGGCGAAAGTTCCTGTAAAAGGGCCCGCCGACATTGTCATCGCAGGATGCAGCCACCCCACCAGTATCAGCTATTACCAGGCTGTAAACGCCATATCCCACTGCACCCGCTTGCCCAAGCCCATCGTAAGACAGGGCGGCATCGTGATCATAGCAGCGCCCTGCCCCGAGGGTATTGGAAGCGACGGTCCTTTTTATGAGCTGGTCAAAGAGGCCGACTGCCCAGCTTCTGTTCTTGACAAATTGCAGCAACCGGGCTTCTTTGTCCATGATCAGTGGGCCGCCCAGAGCTACTGCGGCGATCTCATGGTCGCCGACCTTATCATGGTATCGAAAAATATTGACCGGAAAATAGTGGCGGACATGCTGGCCACGCACGCCCCCACGGTCGAGAAAGCCCTTGAGACGGCCCTTGGCAAACTCGGCCCGGAAAGCAGTGTAGTTGTTTTAAGCGACAGCCCGTACATCATACCGACGCTTGCCATGTAGCAGAAAGCGCCGGCTTGCATCAGTTCAACACCAAGCTGGGAGGCGTAGCCCCTATTTTTTCAACAGGTAGATCCGTTCCTCTTCCCCGTCGATACTGACATGATCGTCATTTTCGACCGCATCATAGAAACCTTTGTTCACCCGGTCAAAAAGAGGATAGCCCATTACGATCGCCCCGGCCACCAATACGGTGTCCGGACTTTTGACGATAATGCCCATAGGCCCCGTATGCTTCTGCTTAAGCCCGAAAAGCCCTTCGTCCTGTACAACCGAACTGCCCTTGCCGCTGGGCAGGACCAGAATCTTGTCGGTGATGCTTTGCCCGTACAGGGCGTGGCTTTTCTCATTGATTTTACCGGAATCAATGTCGATCATGTAAAAACATACCGGTTCCGGGGAAATAAGCGCCTGCCCGTCGATCGACCCACTGCTGATGGTGTGGCAGCCATAGGTCAGGGCATTCTCTTTATCTACAGTCATGCCTGCCCTCCCTTCAGGGCAATCTCGATACATTCCGAGCGCCTTTTCAATTGAAAATTCATATCCATCCTGGGGGTATAGTAAGCGGCCTTGACACTGTCGGTGACACCGACCTTCCCTGAATATAGGCCGTACCAGCAGGAAATATCAGCGCAGGTGCCGCCGATGATATGCCCGCCGGCCTGTTGGATGATATCAAGGTATCCCATCCTGGCGGCAAGGTCACGGGTGGTCGGGGAAGTCAAAACCCAGAATGAAATTTCCGGGCGGATCTTCTTACCGTCTAAAAGCTCGGCGACTTCCGCCACCTGCCCGATTGAATAATGGGGGCAGCCCAGCATGACAAATTCGAAATCCCCTTTGCCCTGCGAGAGCAAGGTCTTTGTCTCCCGAAGGTCACGGTTCGTTAGGGTCAGCTTTCTTTCCGGCGTCCGCCCCCCGCAAGCGGTTGCAAGGTCAGGTGCTTCGGGTGTAACGCCGACGATGTGATACATGCCCACCGACCCCCCGGTCGCCAACTGGGCGCCAAAGCTGACCAGTTCTTCGGGCGACGGGTGCCTGGGCATGCCCGTAAACACCGGAACACCCGACCCCATCTTCTTTGAAGCTGCGTAACCCAGAAGGTGGTAATCGAAATCGTCCTCGATGGGGGTTTCAACTTGTATTAAAACGTCGCCATGACGATTTTCATCCAGGAGATACCCATAGAGGGGGGCTCTGCCCGTGATGGCTGCCGCGAGTGCGCTCTTGGCCGACTCCCGGTTGGACCTGGCGCCGCAGACAGCGTTGACATAAGGTGTGGCGCTCGACTCGGCAAAGGCGACAATCTCCCCGAACCGTGGCACGTTCGATTGAATCTCGGGTGTACAGCTATAGGTCAGGATGATGCCTAGTTTTAAAAATGTTTGCCTTAGCGTCCGCAGCAGTTCTGCCTCGTTGGCAGAATCCCGAATGCCGATGCTTTCCAGGTAGTCGATATCATACAAAGGGTTGCAGGTCGGTTTGACCCTGCAACGCGCCCCCCCTGCGGCCAATTTCCCGCAATACCACACATCCGAGGGATAATGGGCCAGGGAAACGTGGGCACGGGTGATCGCGACCATGCGCTCGGCATCGAATGCTTCACCAATGGCAACCTGCAGCTTCATGGCTTCAGCGGTTCCGTCCCCAAATTCTCCGCCGAGCATTCTTTGCTCTTCATCATTCAAAACCATCTTCCGATCTCCCGGTAGCGAGTTATAGATCCTTTCCACAGGAACCTGTTGCTAGCTCATTTCTTCACGACGTTAAGCGCTGCACCTATGAGTTGAATTCAGATATCATTTATAAGATTCGAGGGGAAGGTCATAGCTGTTAGCTCATAGCCTGCTATCAGCTACGAGCTATGAGCTAATTTCCCACCGGGCCCCTTGAACCCTAGTCTCCTCCAACGCTTTTAGAGAAGAACCTATAATAATTACCCTGTAGTATCAAGCCATAATAGGTGTCCAGCGACCCGCGGCCAACATCAAAATCCCTTGAGTTGTAACGGGCAAACTGCTAAATCAAAAGAGCGCAGCGAATCATCACCTTTCGATCACTTATAACTTTAGCACACTTTTAACTGCGGATTATTTTTTTAGATCAGAGGACCAGGATTTTAATCCTGGATAAAAAGGAAACCAATCAACATGACAAAATTCAATCAACTGCAGGACATCCATGTTCAAAAACTGAAAACCATGGTCGCACCGGATCGTGTATCAACCGGCAGCTCGGTTTTAAACCTGCACGCCCGGGATATGTCCCACCATCCCGCCTGCTCCCCTGAGGCTGTTGTCTGGCCGACCGGTGCCGGTGAGGTGGCCGACATTTTGCGCTTTGCAAATGAGAACCTGATCCCTATTGTCGGATGGGGCGCGGGGTCGAGCCTGGAGGGCAATCCTATTCCTGTAAAAAAGGGTATTGTCCTCGATTTTACCAGCATGAACCGGATTCTGGACGTTCGCACCGAAGATTTTCAGGTGGATGTGGAACCAGGCGTCATCTATCAAGACCTCAACCAACAGCTCAAAGATACGGGCTTGTTCTTTCCCCCCGACCCCGGCGCCCGGGCAACCCTTGGGGGCATGATTGCCAACAACGCCAGCGGGACACGAACGGTTTACTACGGGTCCACAAAAGACTATGTCCTGCAATTGACAACGGTCCTGGCCAGCGGCGAGACCATCGAGCTCGGAGCCCGGGTCGCCAAAAGCTCTTCCGGGTACAATCTGTTGAACCTTTTTGTGGGCTCGGAAGGCACCCTCGGCATCGTGGTCAAGGCCACGCTGCGCCTGGCCGGCCTGCCGGAAACCTTTTCAGCAGCCGTCATGACCTTTCCAACCGTCAATGCGGCGGCCAGGGCGGTTTTCAACATCAAGCGCTACGGACTGAATCCCGCTGCCTTAGAACTTTTAGGCCCGGAATGCGTTGAATTGCTCAACCGCCGAAAAGGTCTGGGACTCGAGGTGTCTCCCACGCTGTTCGTTGAATTTCACGGCCCCTCGCTCTCTTATCTGTCCGAAATTATCAAAATGGCCCAATCCATATGTGAAGATGACGGCTGCCGCACCTTCCGCTCGGGCCTGGGGGTGGAAGAGAGAAACCGCATTTTCGAAGCCCGACACGAACTGGGAGAAATAATCAGGACCGAGCACCCGGACTGCGACATTCTGATCATGGATGTTGCCGTACCGATCACCGCCTTTGAGGGTATCTTCGATGAAACCTACGCCAGAATCCAGGAAGCAGGGATCATGGGTTACGCTTTCAGCCATGCTGGTGACGGCAACCTGCACATCAACCTGACAGGCCGCAAGGGGAATGCCAAAGATTGGGAGTTGATCCACGGCGTGAGCGAATCTCTGGTTGCAAGCGCCATTGCAGTTGGTGGAACAGCAACCGGCGAACATGGAGTGGGTATTGGCAAGCAGAAATTCATGGAAAAAGAGCACGGCAGCAGCATGCAATGGATGAAAAAAATAAAAACCCTTTTCGACCCCAACGGCATCCTCAATCCCGGCAAAATCTTTCCTGAATAGAGGGTTTGGCCACTGACCACAGCAATCTTTCTAAAAACATTTATCGCGCCAATCAGCGGGGTCGTCCAGATAGAGAGTGCACACACTGGCCGTGACGGCGGCAAACATGCTTGCCGCAAAAGGGATCGCGTAGCTTTGCTGCAGGTCGAACATCAAGCCGGCAAAGGTTGGTCCCAGAAGGGAACCTATGCCGACGGAGGTGTACAGCGCACCTAGTATACCGCTGATGTTGATACCGCTGAAGTAATCGGCTGTCACCGCTGGAAGCAGGGCCACAAAGCCACCATAGGAAACACCGAAAATAAGTGATAGCAGCGCTAGTTCCCAAATGCTGCCGGCAGTCAGCCACCAGGCGAACACGGCAGCCATCACGGCATACGTGCCGGCCAGTGCCATTCGCCGTCCGATCCGATCCGCAAATCCCCCGATTAAAAACCGCCCCACGGTACTGCCAACCCCGATCAGACTGAACAGCATAACCCCGGTTGATGTAGCAAAACCAAGATCCTTGGAAAATGGCATCAGGTGGACAAACGGAATAAAAAGTCCCATGGAAATTGCCAAGGAGCCGGCATATAAAAGCCAGAAGGGACGGGTTCTCAGAACGTCCCTCACCCGCAGTTCGCCCGTTGACTGCTCAGGGCCTGTGCTGACGATTGCACGCTGACCCGGTGGGACATTGCCGACTGGTTTCCCATCCGGCATCAACCCCAGCACACCCGGGGGCTCGACGATCAGCAGCGCCGCCGCAATGCCGCCACACAATACACAGGCGCTCATGACTAGATAAGCCGTACGCCAGCCGCTCCAATGTATGAGGAATGCCGAAAAGATGGGCATCCCCAGGGTGCCCAGGCCGATACCCATTACCGCCAGGCCGGAAGCCAGACCGCGGCGGTCCACAAACCACCGCTGTACGACGCCTACCGCCGGCACGTAGGTGAAACCGACACCGATCCCGATGCCCAGGCCATAGAAAATATAGATCTGCCGGACTGTTGCGGCAAAGCTCGACAACAGCAAGCCAAGGCCGATGACCACCACGCCAAATATAATAACCCAGCGTGAACCGACCCTGTCAGCGACTTGCCCGCTGACGGCCCCCAGACTGAAATAAAGAAAACCGGCGATAGCAAACACAAATGAGGTGGAACTCCGTGACGTGCCTAATTCCACCTGGAAGGACTCGAAAAAGGTCGTAAACGAATAGACACTGCCGAAGGTGAGGAACAGCAGTATTGAAACACAGACAACCACTATCCAGCCGTAGAATACTCTAAGTCCTCTAAACATATTTTTCCATTTTACTTCTACCATTAATGACGGGATTTCCTCAGTTGTGACGCAAAAATCGATCTCTTTTTTGTCCTTAATAATCATAATCGGTTTTTAACATTTTGGACAATGTTGTTTTTCCGGTTTGTCGGGGTCCGGTTAGCAGGAGAATTTTTTTATTTAAATCTTCGATTTCCGACCCAGAGGAATAATTGAAGGCTTCTTTTGGTAAGCTTTTCAGGAAGAATTCCAATAAAAAACGAAAAACATAACGCCACCATCGGTTTTGATGGCCTTGGTACAATAACCGCTAAATCCCCAAAAAGCCTGATGCGTATGCTTGGCCCCCGCTCATGCTCATTGCCCAATTGGCTATTCAGCATTAAATCCTGGGCATCCTGTTTCTTCAGCATGCTGTTTTGATTTTGGATATGCTCTACAATGGTGTGGTTTTACATCATGAATGAAACAGATGTATTTGTTTTCTGTTGGGAGTTTCTTTAACCAGGGACAATGGGTGGCATCATCATCTGTTTGTGGGTCTATCCAGAGATCATAAACATACTCATTCCCGAGAGGGATGAAACCAACCCATTCAAGAATGTCATTTCGACCTTCTTCTTCCCAGAGATTAATATCGTCCTCGGTTGCACATGTCGAAAATGCATCTCCAAGATTAATGCAGCAATTCCCACACTGTTTGCATTTGAAATTTTCTGGTGGCATATTCACCCGCCTGAGAAAAATATGGGGTTAGATTATCCAGATGTATAAACCTGATCAGGTGAGATATCAAGCAAGGAATATTCTGGAGATGATGAAGTCATCAAAAAATTAGAGCGCTGTGATGGAAAGATTTATCGTGTAATGTAAACCGGTTGGAAGGACCGGCCTATTGAAGCTCTGTTACACAATCACAACCTGAAGGGTGTCGGCGAGAATGATGAAATCACCGCTTTTTGGTTTTAGTCAATTTATGGATACTTGTATCGCAATTTTAACCTGGGTCTTGCTAAATTGAGGACAAATGAAACCATGAAAAAGCAACTATCATCATAGAACATACCATTGCCGATACCATATGATGGTATCAGTAATAAAGGCTAATTGGTGCTGAGTTATGCATATTTCCCAAAATTGAACTTCATAATTAAACTGAAGGATGAAGCGCTTGAAAAAGGTGGAAAACTGCTTTACGAACGCTTGAAAGTCTGCGACCCGGAGTCGGTCGCAAGAATCCACGTCAACGACACCTACCGGATCGTGCGGGCCCTGGAGGTTATTAAAACGGCGGAAGACCCCTTTCCGACATTCAAAAGACCCACCGTTTCAAAAAGCAGCATGCCCACACCCTTAAAATCGGGCTGCATATGCAAAAGGGGGCGCTCTACAACCGCATCGACAGTCGTGTGGCACCATGATTAAAGAGGGTTTGCAGATGGAAGTTGAAAATTTGATCGAAGCGGGTTATTCTCCGGATCTGAAATCCATGAAGTCGCTGGGCTACCGGCACATGACGGCGTATCTCAACGGTGAGCTCAACTGGGATGAAGCCCTGAGGACATTGAAACGCGACACACGCCACTACGCCAAACGACAGATGACCTGGATCAAGGCAGACCCGGAGATCGTTTGGCTGGCACCGGACTGGATCGATGAGGCCGTGACAATGGGCAGGCGATTCATTGATGTGCAGGATACAGGTACTGATTGAACAATCATCATTAAAATAGGACTCAATAGCCCAAAACAGTTTTAATTCCACATGAAGAAATGACTAAATGGAGGGGACTATGGGATCATTCGAGGAATATCACCAATATGACGGTCTGGGGCTGGCTGAACTGATTAGAAAAAATGAGGTTTCCGCGCAGGAGATCTGCAAAGAGGCCATCCGCAGGATCGACGAAGTCAACCCCGAGATCAACGCTGTCGTCACACCCATGTACGACATTGCCCGGAATTTCTCTCAGGGATCGATTCCCGAAGGACCCTTTGCAGGTGTTCCGTTTCTGCTGAAGGATCTCATGGCAGCCTATGCCGGTGTGCCGCTCACCAACGGCTGCAGGGGACTTAAAAACTATGTTCCCGACTACAATAGTGAATTGGTCAAGCGATTTAAAAAAACTGGTGTTAACATCCTGGGTAAAACCAACACGCCGGAATTCGGTCTGGTGGCTTATACCGAACCGGAGCTGCATGGCCCGACGCGTAACCCCTGGAATCCCGATCACACACCGGGCGGTTCCAGCGGCGGATCTGCGGCTGCGGTTGCCAGCGGTATGGTGCCCCTGGCATCCGGTGGGGACGGTGGTGGCTCCATCCGGATTCCATCATCGTGTTGCGGCCTGTTTGGACTGAAACCTTCCAGGGGGCGTACACCCACGGGACCTGTTCACGGCGAACTGTGGCAGGGTGCGGCCATCGAGCATGTGATCAGCCGTTCGGTGCGCGACAGTGCCGCCATGCTGGATGCGACCTGCGGGGCCGACAGCGGGGCGCCTTTTCGGGTGGAAATGCCTGAACGGCCGTACATGCAGGAAATCGAGCGGGAACCGGGCCGTCTTAAGGTTGCCTTCAATGCCCGTTCACCCATGGGAACACCAGTTCACCCGGAATATGTCAAGGCAACTGTGGAAACGGCCCTGTGGCTGCAAAAAATGGGTCATGTCGTGGAAGAAACCGAACCGCCGGTCGATGGAAAAGCATTAGGTATGAGCTACATGTCCATGTATTTCGGAGAAGTGGCGGCCGATATCAACGAATTGAAGCTGGTATTGGGCAGAGACGTCACACGTGACGATGTTGAAACGCTGACCTGGACTTTGGGCCTGTTGGGTCGGGCAACTTCGGCCTTTTCGTTTGTGAAGGCTATCCGCAAGTGGGGCGAGGCTTCCAGGATCATGGGCAAGTTTCATGAAACCTATGATGTTTATCTCACCCCGACCATTGCCCAGCCACCCATACGTGTCGGCGCCCTGAAGCCCAAATCATTTGAAAAGGCCGCCCTAAACCTGGTGAACAGTCTCGGTCTGGGTAAAACACTGAAGCGTTCCGGTATTATTGAAAAGCTGGCCGTTGAAAACCTGTCTAAAACACCTTTTACACAGCTGGCCAACTTCACTGGTCAACCGGCCATGTCGGTTCCCCTGCACTGGTCGCCGGGCGGCTTGCCATGCGGTATGCAGTTTATGGCGCGGATCGG
>JBDLJD010000085.1:0-19494 GCA_039714495.1 Thermodesulfobacteriota bacterium | reverse complement strand
AAAGAGAAATTCAATGATCGTCATTCCCGCCGTGGATATTAAAGATGGAAAATGCGTGCGCCTTTTGCAGGGCCGCATGGATGCCGAAACTGTTTTCGGAGACGATCCTGTGGCAATGGCGTGCAAATGGGATGCGGCCGGTGCGGAAATCATCCACATCATCGACCTGGATGGGGCTTTCATGAAGCAGCCCCGGAATCTTGAAACCATCCGCAACATCATCGCGTCGGTTGATGCGCGGATTCAAATCGGCGGTGGCATCAGAACCATGGACACCATCGGCATGTATCTCGAATCAGGCGCCGAACGGGTGATCATCGGTACGGAAGCCATCCGCAACCCCGGTCTTGTGGACGATGCCTGCCGGGCCTTTCCAGGCAATATCGTAGTGGGCATCGATGCCCGCAAAGGCATGGTTGCCATAGAGGGATGGACTGAAGATACCAGCACGCGGGCCGTTGATCTGGCCAGGCGGTTTGAAGACAGCGGCGTTGCGGCCATCAACTTCACGGACATCCACCGGGACGGCATGCAGACAGGTCCCAATATCGAGGAGACCCGAAAATTGGCCGAATCCATATCGATCCCGGTTGTTGCTTCCGGCGGTGTTGCCAGGCTAGAGGATATCGAAAATCTCATGCCGCTCGAACCGTCGGGCGTCAGCGGGGTTATCACCGGCAAGGCGCTTTACAGCGGGAGCCTCGATTTGAAAGCGGCTATCGCACTTACGGCTTTACCTTAAATAGATCTTCTTTGCCAAACGTTATCACCGAGGGTGTTTTATTGGCGAATTTCATTCCCGAAGATAAAATTGAAGAGATTAAAAATGCCGCGGACATCGTTGAGGTGGTTTCCGAGTATGTCCTGCTGAAGAAGACCGGACGCAACTACAACGGCCTCTGTCCCTTTCACTCTGAAAAGACCCCCTCCTTTACCGTAAGCCCGGAAAAACAAATATTCCACTGCTTTGGATGCAACACAGGCGGCAATGTTTTCAGCTTTCTGATGAAGCAGGATGGCCTCTCCTTTCCGGAATCCGTCAGATTTCTTGCAAGACGCTACGGGATCGACCTTCCCCGGCCGGAAATGACGGGCAAAATGCGCCAGCAGATCAGCGAGAGGGAGCAGCTCTTCAAAGTCAACCGTTATGCCATGGATTTCTTTCACGGCAAGCTGGTGAGCGGCCGCCAGGGTGAAAAAGCCATGGCCTACCTGAAACGGCGAGGATTTTCCAGGAAGATTATCGATACGTTCCACCTGGGATATGCCCCGGATGCATGGGATGGCCTGTTGAATTTTCTTCAGCACAAACATGCGCCTGTGGGATTAATCGAAAAAGCGGGTCTGGTTATTGCCCGCAAGGATAGAAGCGGGTTTTACGACCGGTTCCGCAACCGCATCATTTTCCCGATATTGAACATGAGCAGGCAGACCGTGGGCTTTGGGGGCAGGGTTATGGACGATTCGCTGCCCAAGTACCTGAATTCGCCTGAAACGCCGGTTTACAACAAGCGGCGGTTGCTTTACGGGTTGTATGCAGCCAGGAACAAATGCCGTGAAGAGGGCTCTGTGCACATTGTGGAAGGCTATTTCGATCAGCTTGCTCTTTACCAGCGAGGTGTCGAGAACACCGCCGCCACTTTGGGAACGGCCCTGACCCCCGAGCATATCCACCTTATGAAGGGATTCGTTAAAAAGGCGGTATTGATTTTTGATTCAGATGAAGCCGGCATCAAGGCCTCGGAACGGAGCGTGGGCATGTTCGTCCGGGAAGGCGTCGAAGCGCACGTGGTCATGCTGCCCAAGGGTCACGACCCGGATTCGTTTATTTCCGAATTCGGCCCTGAGGCTTTTTACAAGCTCACGGAAAGCGCCTTGGAAGTCATGTCTTTTTTATTGCTCACTGCTGAAAAAAAACACGGGCTGACGGTCAGCGGCAAGCTTGCCATCCTCGAGGACCTCCGTCGGCCCCTCGCTTCCATAAAGGATGCAAACCCAAGGCAGCTTTATGTCAAGGAACTGTCCGAACGGTTGGGCATCGATGAGGCCGCTGTGCTCGAAAAAGTGAGGGAGGCCGGGGCAGCCCTCAAAAGGGAACGCGAGATTCAGGCGCGGCGTGCCGACAGGTTCCCGCCCGTTGACCAGAACATGCCTCCCTCTGGAGAGTTTCCCCGCAAAAAACAGACGGAGAACCGCCTGGAACAGCAGGTTGTGTCCATGATGCTGCAGTTTCCGGAAATGCTGTCGGAGATCGAAAAATCGAACGTGCTGGAATATTTTATGGATGAAACGCTTCTGTTTATCGGAAAGTTGGTTATGGATCATCCATCAGGAAGTGAAAAGGGTATATCGAATTTGATGTCAATGGTTGACGATGCCGAAAAAAGAAATATATTAGCTTCGTTATCCATTAAGGAAGAAATGTGGAATCAGCGGGATTGCCGAAAGATTATTTCAAAATTGATCAGCCACAGCCCCAAGCGCCATGAAATTTCACTGAAAGCCCAGATAAGCGCGGCTGAAAGGGAAAATAATCAGGAGCTTGTACTAAAATTACTCGGTGAATTGCATAAGATAACCGTTTTGAACCGTAAACAGATGAACGATGTTCTCAGAGAACAGTAAATATAAAAGCGAAATTCATGGAGGAGGCCGGGCTCAATGACAAAAAAAACCAAATCGTCGTCACCGCGTACCGCTTCTAAGAGCAAACCAACGACAGCCAAAAAGACGGCAGCTAAAAAAACGGCGTCCAAAAAAGCGCCGACCAAAAAGACGACAGCTAAAAAGACGACGTCTAAAAAAGCGCCGGCCAAAAAGACGACAGCTAAAAAGACGACGTCTAAAAAAGTGCCGGCCAAAAAGACGACAGCTAAAAAGACGACGGCCAAGAAAACAACCACCAAGAAGGCTACGGCTAAAAAAGCGGCACCCAAGAAGATGACAGCGAAAAAGACGGCAACTGCCAAGAAGACGACCGCCAAAAAGGATACCAAGGCAAAAAACGCAGTGAAAAAGGCCCCTGCCAAGACAGGCGCCGGCAAAAAGAAAAAAAACAAGACTGCCGATAAAAAAGAGGCCAAGTCCGCCATCCGTAAGAAGGTCACCAAAAAGAAAACCATTAAAAAGGCTGAAAAACGCTTGAAAAAGAAAACTGAGAAGAAGGCAACTGTTGCCAAGAAGCCATCGCAGAAGAAAAATACTAAAGCAAAGGCGCCTGCCAAAAAGGTTCAGAGTAAAAAAACAGCGCCGAAAGTGAAAAAAAGCCAGGAAAAGGGGAAAAAAGCGCCTCAAAAGAAGTTTCCGGATAAAAAACAGTTTAAGAAATTGATCAGTGAAGGCAAGAAACAGGGATTCCTGACCTATGATCAAATTTATGCGTTCCTGCCGGAAGATCAACAGACAGCGGAACGCTTCGACGACACCATCATGCTGTTGGATGACAAGGGCATTAAAGTTGTCGACGGCACCCAGCTGGTCAAGGCTGCCAAAAAGGGCAAGGAGAAAAAGAAGCCTGCGGCCGTAAAGGCCCTGCCCGATTTCGGCACCGTTACCGACCCCGTCAAGATGTACCTGCGGGAAATGGGTCTGGTTACCCTTTTGAGCAGGGAAGGCGAGGTGGAAATCGCCAAAAAAATAGAAGCCGGTGAGCAGGATGTTTTGAAATCCCTCTTAGAAACCAAAATGGGCGTGGCGTTCATCCTCAAACTCGGTGAGCATATTAAAAACATCGAATTGAGGCCCAAGCATGTATTGAGGGATGTGGATGAAGGCGACAATTATATCGATGAAGTGGTGCAGATAGAACACTTTACCGGCGTCACGAAAGTGATAGCCGAAATCCACGAGGAAAATCACAAGCTCCGCAGCAAACTCCGCCTGAACGGGCCGGCTTCCAACGAGCAGCGCAAAATAAGACGGTCCATTGCCCGCAGAAACAACAAAATATTTCACATGCTTAAGACCTGGCGGTTCGAGGCCATCGTGGTCGATAAGATCGAGGCAGATATCCGAAAGCTGAACAACTGGTACGAAGACATGAACCGGCTACTGGTCAGGTGTGCCGATACAGCCAATGTCTCTTTGAAAGATCTGCGGGACCAACTGGTCAACAAGACAACCTTCGTGAAATGGGGAAAAACGCATGTCAAGCTGACTCGGGATGAGGTGGGGGTATTGTACAGTGAACTGGCAGGCCTCCAGGACGCAGTTGCCCAGCGGGAACTCGATACCAAAACCAACAGCCGTATTCTGAAGCGCATCATTGCAAATGTCGACGAAGGCCGCATGCGGGCCAAACTGGCCAAAAGCGAACTCATCAAGGCCAATTTACGTCTCGTGGTCAGCATTGCCAAAAAGTACACCAACCGGGGTCTGCAGTTCCTGGACCTTATTCAGGAAGGCAACATCGGTCTCATGAAAGCGGTTGACAAGTTCGAATATCGACGGGGATACAAATTCAGCACATATGCTACCTGGTGGATCAGGCAGGCCATCACCAGGGCCATCGCCGACCAGGCAAGGACCATTCGCATCCCCGTACACATGATCGAAACGATTAACAAGCTCATCCGGACGTCGCGGTATCTGGTGCAGGAACTGGGCCGTGAGCCCAAACCGGAGGAAATTGCCGAAAAAATGGAAATCCCTCTGGAAAAGGTGCGCAAAGTGCTCAAGATCGCCAGAGAGCCTATCTCCCTGGAGACACCCATCGGCGAGGAGGAAGACAGCCACCTCGGAGATTTTATTGAGGACAAGAAATTTGTCCTGCCCTCTGATGCGGCTGTGAACCTGAATCTTGCCGAGCAGACCCGCAAGGTGCTGGCTACCCTTACCCCCCGAGAGGAAAAGGTATTGCGCATGCGGTTCGGCATTGGGGAGCGGGCCGACCACACCCTTGAAGAAGTCGGCCAGGATTTTACGGTCACCAGGGAAAGGATTCGACAGATAGAGGCCAAAGCGTTGCGCAAGCTCAGGCATCCTACGCGCAGCCGTAAACTGAAAAGCTTTATCGATAACTGAACACTGATTTGAAACGTTCGATTTAGGTAATACTTGACAATTGCTGGCTCAGCAGGTAGTTACCTGAATCTACAAACCGCCGAAATCCCGGCATGTTCGGGCCCATAGCTCAGCTGGCAGAGCCACCGGCTCATAACCGGTAGGTCCCTGGTTCGATCCCAGGTGGGCCCACCAAAATTTAACCTGAATTGAGCGATTTTTCTTCTTGATCTACACCGATCTCTCGCGCTGGAAGGATTCGCGAAAAGCCTCGACAGAGCCATTGGTCTGCCTATGTTTTTCGCGAACCCTACACCATCAAGATCTCGGCACATCTCTTCGGAAAAAATCGCTCAACTCAGGTTAAAATCTTGTTACACGGTTTTATAAAACAGGTATGAAGGCATTTCTTTACAAAGCGGAGCAGTTTATTCAAGGCGCGGTCTTTAGAAAGAGGCCGCGCTTTTTTTATCTATGAAAGCCTACGGCCCGTGCAAGATCCGGCGCTTTAGCGTAGAGGTGGAGCATGACATGGACGGTAGATGATATCATCAACATCGTTGAAGAACTGGCCCCCCGGGAACTGGCGGCCTCATGGGACAATGTCGGTCTTCAGGTCGGCAGCAGGGACTGGCCTGTGAAAAGCGTCTGGGTCGCACTGGACCCGCTGCCCCAGGTTGTCTCAGCGGCCTGCCAAGAAGATGTGGACCTGTTGATCACCCATCATCCCCTTATTTTCAAACCGTTGACGTCCGTTGACTGCACGACACCCACCGGTAATATTATTTATTCTGCCCTCAACCGCCACCTGGCAATTTTTTCCGCTCACACCAACCTTGACGCGGCCGCGGACGGTGTAAACGATTCCCTTGCACGATGTATCGGTCTGTGTAACCTGGGCGTGTTGGAGCAGGGGGAAGCAGCGGTCCCTGATAAGGACGGGCAGGGGCAGTCGGTTGTTCAGGGACTTGGCCGGACAGGTGATCTTGCCCGGGAAACCACGCTGGCATCGCTGGCCCGTGATGTGAGAGAGAGCCTCGGGCTCGGATCAGTGGCAATTGCCGGCAATCCGGAACTCCCCGTGGGCAGGGTGGCCCTTTGCTCGGGAAGCGGTGCTTCTATGCTGGGAGATTTCTTTGCCTCGGATGCCCAGGTGTACATAAGCGGTGACCTGCGCTACCATGATGCAAGGGATGTCGAGGCGGCAGGGCGGGGGCTGATCGACATCGGTCATTTTGCTTCGGAACACCTGATTGTGGATGTTCTGGCAGGGAAACTGACCGATATGCTGAAAAGGAAGCATGCCGAGGTATCGGTTGAAGCCTGCATGCTTGAAGAAGACCCGTTTATGACAATCTAACGGCTTAACCTTGAATGATATCCGTATGTGCTTACACAAACGGCATAGACCATAATTTTAAAAACGAGGAAGCATGTGGACAATAAAATCGATTTGAGAGAACAAACGGAAATTCTGGTAAAATTGCAATCCATTGAATCCGGAAAAAAACGGATCAATGCCATACTTGCCAAGGTGGATGAAAAGATAGGCGATCTCGACCGCGAACTCGCCGCGTGCAGGGCCATAGTTGAGAAAAAGGTGGAAGGCCTGGACAATCTGCGGAAGAAATACCGTGAAACTGAATCCGAGTTGAACATGAATGCTCCCAGAATAGAAAAAAGCCAAGAGAAATTGCGGGCAGTCAAGAACAACAAGGAATACCAGTCGCTGCTAAAGGAGATAGACGAGCTGAAAAAACAAAGCTCGCTCCTGGAAGACGGCATGCTCGAGTGTCTGGAGCAGATCGAACAATTGGAAACCGAGGTTAAAGAAAGTGAGATTGAATTCCAGTCCATAGAAGAACGCATACGTCAAGACAAGGAAGAAGTGGGCAAGGAAACCGAAGCGGGCAGGCTCGAACTCGAAACGCTCAATGCGGAATGGGAGAAGGTGTCAACAACGGTTGCCCCTGATATATTTAGAACATTCGAAACGATCAGGAAAAAGGTGCGCGGGGTAGCGATCGCACCTGTTATCAATGCCGTCTGTCAGGCTTGCAATATGAATATCCCGCCGCAGTTGTACAACGATCTCCTGCGTTTTGATTCTCTCAAGCATTGCCCGAGCTGCCAGAGAATTATTTACCCGGTTGTCGAATAAGGGACAGAGGTCGGAGCCCCAGAAGACAGAGCATCAGAGGCCAGATCCCCAGAGGTCAGAAGACCATAGCCTCAAAGGTCGGCGTTATAGTGAGTAGTAAGGAGTAGGCAGTAGGGAGAGGTCGGTCGGAAGAGGTCGGAGTGCAGGGCTGAAGCCCTGGCCTACATGCCCATTCCTCAAATCAACTATGTAGCGCAGGGATTTATCCCTGCTGGGGCTGGATGCATTACACCAGTTGCCCCAGGATCGAACATCCAGAAAGTAGGGTGCCGGATATTAGTAATACTTCATTAAAAAGTGACAATTTTTGATTAGGACTTGGCCCCTTTGGTCATGAGAAGACCGGGGTTGGACCTGAACAGTCGTTATGATACAATCGATATCGGTCGAAGCAGTCCAAACGATCGCTGGGCGGCATGTGCTGTCTGGAGGAAAGTCCGAACACCGCAGGGCAGGATGCTCCATAACGTGGAGTCGCGGCAACGTGAAGGAAAGTGCAACAGAAAGTATACCGCCTTCGGGTGCGGTTGCGCATCCAAGGTAAGGGTGAAACGGTGCGGTAAGAGCGCACCAGTTCTCCGGGTGACCGGGGAAGCTTTGTAAACCCCATCCGGTGTAAGACCAAATAGGGGAGTGTTTGAGGGTGGCCCGCCCAAGCTCCCGGGTAGGTCGCACGAGATTCCGGGTAACCGGAATCCTCAGATGAATGATCGTTGCCCGAACAGGGGTAACCCTGTTTGGGAACAGAATTCGGCTTATGGGCTGCTTGGGCCGATACCATAGTGTTTGAGAAAAATAGGGTTCGAGGAGTCAAGGTTTCAAGTGAGAAATTAGCTCATAGCTCATAGCTCATAGCTTGTAGATGATAGCAGCCTATGACCTATGAACTATGTCCTATGAGTTGCCCCTGGAACCCTCGACCCCTTGGCCCCTTCATGCTGAAGGAGTAGTAGCTACAGTGGAACCATTCACGCAAGTCCTGTCATTCCTGGAAAAGGCGCGCATGTTCTCCTTTGACTACCTGAGGTGCTGCACGTATATTTCCAACCGTGATGTTGAAAGTGATTATTTTACCAAGAAGCTGTACTCCGAACTGATCGGCACTTCCCAGGTGCTTGAAGATTTTCTGGATTTTCACGGCGCAAAGAACAGCCAGGAGTGGTATTTCTACCGGGAGATGTCCGCTGCCGTTCGCCACCTCAGCCTGGGGGCCTACTCCCAGAAGCACATATCCAATCGTCTGGTATTTTACGATCTTCCAGACGCAGAGGAGTTCCGTTATGACGGCTATGCCACCAGCAAATTTTTAACGGAATCACTCATGAAGCTGGCGCCGTTCATCCTCGAGGAAGCCCGGAGGCTGGATATCCAAATACCTGAAATGACCTTTACCCACCAGGATTTTCCCGGCATAACCACTACGGAAATATTGAAATACGATATCGACGACGAAGCCAAGGATCTGCAGGCCAAGAATATCGTCAAAATAGCCAGTGATTTCCTCAGGATTGCCAAAAAATTTGACGGTTTCGGGTTTTACGAACCCTATAATATGGAAAAAATACTGGAAATCGTTCCCGGAAAAGTCAATGAAGTCGAGATCCGACGGTTCGAGATGCTGGTGCACAACCTGCAATCATCGTTTGACACCTATGTCATTCACGGCGGTTATCGTTTCGGCAATCGTAAACTAAAGCAGCTGCGCAGCTATTTTTCAGTAGTATTCCATCTCCTGCAAATGACCGGAAGACTGCTCCATTTTTACGAACGGCACCTGCATGAAGCAGGGTATAAAAATATTTACAAAAAGGTGCAGGAACAGATGACGGCCGTGGTGAATCCGGAGATCCTACTGGACCGGACCATCAACTACGGGCTCTATTATGTGTGCCATTTTATCAGCAAAGGCAAGGACCTGGCCCGGGAAATCCTCAACGAAAATATAGAACGCGCATCCATTGCCGTGGGCATTCCGGTAACGCTCGGGTTTCACAGCCGCCCCAGTCTGCTGGTGGCGAAGATCGTGCAGCACTACGGCGGGGAGGTGGAACTGTGCGTGGGGGAGGACCGTTTTGATGCAAGCAGCGTGCTGGACATTCAATGGGCCGGCGGCAAGATCCAGAAGGAGCAGATCAGCGAGGTCGTGTTCGAGGGAGACAACCGGGCGCTGGCTGACCTTCAGATTCTGGCGGGTGTGAATTACGGGGAGGATTCCATGGGGAAAGGGGTGCCCCTGCCCACGGAGCTCAAATACCTCCGCTGATAAAATCGTGTTCCACGCTTTTATGAAACGCGACTGCGTCGCTATTTTTAAAAACTAGGATAAACCCACGAGTAGTTGAGAACGTAGAAAATGCCACCTAAAGAAACCAAAAGTAAGGATGCATCCGCTATTATCGTGGGGGCCGGGAAGGGCCTCAGGATGAACAGCAGTACGCCCAAGCAGTTCCTGCAACTGAAGAACCGGCCAGTTATTGCCTACGCCCTTGAAGCCTTTGGCGCCTGTGACAAAATCAATGAAATCTATCTTGTGGTTTCCAAAGGGGAAGTTGAATTCTGCCGCGAAACCCTTTTGCCCTCCCTTGAACTTGCCAAACCAATCCAATTGGTCGAGGGTGGCTTACGAAGGCAGGATTCCGTGTACAACGGTCTGCTTGCCATGGAAGGCCATGAGGGGGTTGTAGTGATTCACGACGGGGTGCGCCCGTTTGTGAAGACATCCCAGATTGCCGCGTGCATTTCGCGGGCGGAAACATTCGGGGCCTGCATGCTCGGCATGCCCGTGGGTGACACCCTGAAACGCGTGGGGCCCTCCCAGATGATTGAAGAAACAATCCCGCGGGACAATATGTGGCAGGCCCAGACACCCCAAGCCTTCCAATATACACTCATCCGGTCGGCCCATGACAGGGCTGCCAGGGAAGGGTTTGCCGGTACGGACGACGCTTCACTGGTGGAGCGATGCGGCGGAGAAGTCAAGGTCATCAAGGGAAGTGCCGGCAACATCAAGATCACCCTTCCTGAAGATTTGGCCATGGCCGAGGTACTGCTGATGCTGGAAGGTTAGATGCCAGGGGGCCGGAACCCCAGATCTACAGAGGACGGAAATCAGAGGATGGAGGACAGAGGAAAGAGACCTTGGAAATTGGCGATTCGTTATTGGATATTGGACATTCGTCCTTTGTCTTTAGGCCTGTAGGGCGCCCCTTGTGGGTGCCCAATACCACGGGCAATTGAAAAGGTACAAGGCCGACCCTACATGTGTATCCCTTTTCCTGACACCCAAAACCCGTAACCCGACAACCGGAAATAATTAAGGTGACGATTTCAGGTCAGGGTTTGACCGCGTCAAGCATGTGTTTTTTCAGCAGAGAAGCCAGCTTTTCCGAATCGTGCCGCACGATGCTGCCGGTGGTGTCCAGAAGGTCGGCGGCATGGATAGTGCGGTCCTGCCAGAAATCCAGGTCCTGGTCAATGACTACGAAGCGCGCCTGCTGTTGCTGATAGCGCAGCAGGATCTTTTCATTGGGCCTCTGGGTGTTGTAAATGAAACCATCCAGTTTGCGTCCGATGGCTTGTTCGAGGCGCGCGGCAAAATCCCTGGCGGCAAAATGATGGGTCTCCCCGAATTTGGTCATGATATTGACCACAAACAGAATTTTTGCCCTTGTTGACTGAAGCGCCTCTTTTACTCCCGGGACGATGAGATTCGGGAGAATGCTCGTGAACAAATCCCCCGGGCCCATGATAACGTATTCGCTGTCTGCGATGGCGTCCAGTACCGGCGGATATACGGAGATACTGTCGTTGTGGTGGGGTACCAGGTATACATTCTTGATGGATGCGCGCTGGGATACGCTGGGGATGTCGATGGCTGCTTCACCAAATATTCTCGATCCGTCGGTCAGTTCGGCCACCAGGGTGGCCCGGTCGATGGTGACCGGCAGGATGGTGCCTTTAATATCAAGAATTTCGGCCAAGGCATTGATGCCGGCCGGAAAACTACCGGTGTAGCGAGAAAGCATGGTCAGCAGCATGTTGCCGGCATTGTGACCTTGAAGGCGCCGGTCTCTGGCAAACCGTTTCAACAAAATGCTGCGCGCTATGTCGCCATGGGGCGAAAGCGCCAGTATGCACTTGAGGATGTCGCCCGGCGGCAGGGCCCCCAGTTCATCACGGAGCCGGCCGGTGCTGCCGCCGGAATCGACCATGGCGACAACCGCTGTTATGTCCAGGCCGTCGATTTCGCGAAGGCCTGTCAGCAGGGCAAACTGCCCGCTGCCGCCGCCGATGGTAACAATTTTTTTAACTGACATCAGAGTACCTATTAAAAATACGAACCTTGTCGCAAAGTTGAAATTCGCTGTAACAGGTAACCACAAAGGCACAAAGGACACAAAGTATTTTTTCTTATGGCTGAAAAAAAGGTCAACACCTGGATAGCAATTTTGGCGGGTTGGAACTTTCTGAAGAACCCTTATCAGCGATTCCTTTGGAGATGACCATTTTTTCGCCGACTTTGAAACCGTCTTCCAAGATGCCGGTATCGTGGTTGGCCGTTTTTCTGGAAAAGCTCCTTGTATGCGGGTACCGGTGGGCCATGTACTTACCAAGGAGCGGATCATCTAACTTGGCCAGGGCACGGGTGTCGGAGGGCGTGTCGGCTTTTTGGTCATTTTGATGACGCGCCAGTTTGTTGCTGAAGCCTTCCACCAGGCCCACGGCAAAATCTGATTTGCGGTGGCGGTTCAATTTTCTGCCGTCTTTGTATGCCTCCCATTTTGAATCGATGTAGCGATTGACAAAGTCGTATACATAGGAGGCTATCTCTATGTTGCGGCTGGTGCCGCTGATTTCGAGGACCCTCCCCATTTTTCCCTTGGCAAGCACATAAGCGGATACCCACAATCCCTGGACGAAATAATAGTCCTGGAGCAGGTTGGCGATATAATAGGATTCTCGAAAGTGCCGCAGGGCAGGTATTCCGACAAACACACTGATATAGTCCCGCCCACGGCTTTGCGCCAGCAGCTGAAGATTGTATTTTTTCATGAGGTCGTGCGCCTTGGCCATGGCGGCCTCGGCTTCGTGCCGGTTCCCGCTTTCCGCCAGGGACATCAGCTTTTTGATGCGTAAAAGATGCCGGTCATGCCGGTCCTGTGGTTTTTCCTGCAGCCTTTCATGCAGGGTTCTGACACGTCCGGATGCTGATGGGTTGGCCCTTAGCCGTTGGCATGCTTTCCTGAACAGGGGGCCATGGGGTGGTTCGTTTTTGTTCGGCAAAACCTGGTCGGCATACTGGTGGGCCATCTCGTGGATCAGGGTCTCCCGGGTGTCATCCCAGGGGCAATTCAGCACATGCTCGCGACTCAGGCTGATTTCATTGTTTTCCTTGGACCAGGTACCCAGCTTTGCGCCCATGTCCCTGAGGCTGAACAGGGGTTTTTTCATTTTCTGCTGTTCAGGTTCGTCCAGAACCCAGAGAGCATGCTCCCATTCCATGGACAATCCGTGCAGAATGTTTCTTTCCAGGGTTTCCTGGAGGTGTATAGCACCAATACTACTTTTGTGCATGACGTCCTAATGATTCAATATATTTCGGGTTCAAATTAGGTAGCAGGTATAAGGTATAAGGTACAAGGTAGAAGGTGTAAGGTGCTAAACGTCCTCCGGTCTCTTGCCATTGATGGGCGAACACACAGGTTCGCCCCTAGATGCGCCCGCTCCCTACTGCCTACTCCATACTGATTTCTGACAGTTCTTCCGTCTTCTGTCCTCCGTCCTCTAACAACTCTCCCTACTACTTACTGCATACTGGTTCTGTCTTCCGTCCCCTGGAACCTCAGTCCGCATCCATCCAGGCCGGGAAGGATTCCCTGTAGGTGGTCAGTACGTCGCAGGAAAGTGTTTCCGTATGAATGACAGGCGTGTCCTTTTGTTGGAAAAGGACCTTGCCCGTGGGGTCGATGAAAGCTGATTTGCCGTCATAGGGCAGACCGTTGCCGTCTGTACCAACCCGGTTGACCCCGACAACATAACATTGATTTTCAATGGCCCTGGCCCTTAGCAGCGTTTCCCAATGCATGGATCTCGGCGCCGGCCAGTTGGCGACAAACAGCGCCAGGTCATACCGCATTTTGATATTCCGGGTCCAAACGGGAAACCGCAGATCATAGCAGATGAACGGACAAATTTTCCACCCTTCGATTTCAACGATGATGGTTCGGTCTCCGGCGCTGTAAACCGCATGTTCACCGGACATGCGAAAGAGATGCTTTTTGTCATAGGTCATAAGCTCTCCGTCCGGCTTGGACCAGATCAATCGGTTGTAATAACGCTGCCCATCGCGGATGATCATGCTTCCGGTGATATTAACCTTATGCCGGGCCGAAGCTTCCCGCATCCATGCCACAGCTGTACCGTCCATACTTTGAGCCAGTTCCGGGGCATTCATGGTGAACCCGGTTGTGAACATTTCCGGTAACACCACCAGGTCGGCCGGCCGTGTCGTTTGGTCCAGACGTTTGTCGAACGAAGAGAGGTTAGCCGCCGGGTCTTCCCAGGCAAGTTCGCATTGAAAAATGGTTACGTTTAAATCCTGCATAGTTTCTCAGCCGCCTTTTCGAGGGTTTCGTCCTTTTTAGCAAAACAGAACCTGACCACATGGTGGTCCTGCCGGCCATGATAGAATACAGATACCGGAATGGAGGCTACACCGTTTTCCATGGTAACGCGCCGAGCAAATTCTGTGTCCAATTCCGTGGAAATAGATGCATAACTCATCATTTGAAAGTAAGTTCCCCGGCACGGCACAGGCGAAAAGCGGGACCCTTCCATCAGCCGTAGAAAAAGATCCCTTTTGCGTTGATAAAAACCGGCAAGTTCCAGGTAATGACTCTCGCTGTCCAGAATGTCGGCATAGGCGCACTGCACAGGTGTATTTGAAGAGAATGTCAGGTACTGGTGCACCCGCTGCACCTCTTTTGAAAGCTGGGCCGGTGCCAGGCAATACCCAATTTTCCAGCCGGTGGTGTGATAGGTTTTTCCAAATGAGCTGACGACAAAGCTGCGGGATGCCAACTCCGGATCGGTGGCCATGCTCACATGGCGGCAATCGTCGAAGATGATGTGCTCATAGACTTCGTCACTCAGAATCATGATGCCGGTGGGCGCAACGATTTGTTTTAGCGCTTCCAGGTCCTGCCGGGTAAGGATTGAACCGGTCGGGTTGTGGGGGGAGTTCAAGATCATGAGTCTTGTTTTCGAAGAGACCGCATTTTTTACTTCATCCCAGTCAATCCGGTAGTCCGGTGGTTTTAGTTGTATATAACGCGGAATTCCGCCATTGAGGGTCACCACCGGTGCGTAGGCGTCGTAGGCCGGTTCGAAGACAAGAACCTCGTCGTCCCTTTTCACTACGGCAGCCATGGTCGCAAAAAGCGCTTCGGTGGCGCCGGATGTGATCGTTATTTCGGTTCCAGGATCGTATTCTGCCCCATAACATTGCTTTACTTTGCGGGCAATTTTTTCACGCAGGGCGGGTACCCCCTGCATGGGGGCATATTGATTCGCCCCGTTGAGCATGTGAGTATTTACCCTTTTAATCAGCTCAGGTTCCACGTCGAAATCCGGAAACCCCTGGGACAGATTAATGGCTTTGTGCTCGTTGGCCAGCGCGGTCATGATCGCAAAGATCGTCACCCCAACATCGGGGAGTTTTGAACTGATTTTCAACATGTTGGTCCCTTCTTACGCGTGCTTATTTATTCCTGTATTGAAGACCTGGTCCTTTGGGCTAGGTCAGAGCCATTAGGTTCTGCCGGAAAATTTATACGAAGTTTAAAGTGATCTAAAGTTATAAGTGAACTAAAGTTGCTGAATCGCTTCGCTCTGTCGTTTATAATAATAGATAGAATTCCTTAACTTTAGGACACTTTAGCTCACTTTAGTCACTTTGTGTTAGGAAATAAACACTTCCTTCCAGGGAGAAATCAGTGCCGGGCCCTCTATACCTGGTATCTAGGTTGATGCAACCTTGGGGTATAACTTGATCATTTCGTTGACTTCACTTTGAATTTCGTCCCTCAGCGACAAGGGTTTCATAACTTTTGCCTTGGCACCCCAGGTCATCACCCAGAACTTGATTTCATCGGTGCCGGCCACCTTGATCCTGAAGAGAATGGATCCGTCGTCCTGTTTATCGATTTCCTGGCTGGTGTGCCAGACCTTTTCTTCGATATATCCGGCAATATCCGCGGAAAACCAGATGACCACATCAACTGCTTCTCCCAAAAAGGCACCAAAGGAGGATTGCAGGAGTTCATCCACATCGAAGTCCTCCGGCATGTCAAAGTGTTCGTCTTTGGTTTCAATGGATTTGACGCGGTCCAGGGCGAAAAGGCGGATCCCCTGCCGCAGCTTGCAGAAAGCCAGCATATAAAATGTCCCGTCAAAGAACCAGATTTTATAAGGGGCCACCATCCGCCGGGTCATCTTTTTCCGATTCATGGTGTAGTAGGCGATGTCAAGGTATTGCCGGCTGACCACGGCCTGGTTCACACGGCTGATGACCTCCCCGTGCTGGGCGTAATTTTTGTACGGTTTGAGGCCGACCTTCAGGCTGTCCTCAAATTGCGCCAGGTAATGAAGATACTCTGGGGGCAGGGTGGTCTTAACCTTCTGGAAAAGGGACTCCAGAGCGTCGTAGAATATAGTCTTTTTGAGGGTTTTCAGCATATCCCGGCTGAAATAAAGGGCCATCAGTTCCGTGACATTGAAAGGTACGGGAATCAGGTGCTTGGCCGAGTCGAGCAGCGCCCACAGGCTCTTGTTGCCCACCCGCTCGTTATAGACCGGGAAGCCCGCGACCTGCAGCGCCTCGAGATCACGGTAAACGGTTCTGGGGTGGCAATCCAGATCACTAGCCAGATCTATTACCGACTTGCCCTGTTTGGCAGCGATGAGCCTTCGAATGATTTTCCACTGTCTGCCAAGCTGGTCGCCTCGGGCCACTGTCAATGCCTCTTTATTGAATCATGAATTGGTTAGGGAGTTGAATTCTTCGATCCTTTTTAATGCATCAAAGGTAAGGGGTCAAGGGGTCAAGGGGCCGAGGGGTCAAGGGTTGTTCTTAGCTCTTAGCTTTTTGCTGGTGGACCAAGAGCCAACAGCAGGCTGCAAGGAGCGCACCCTTGAAACCTTGGCCCCTCGACCCCTCGAATCCTTGTTTGCACACACAGACAAAAGATTGTAGGATTATTTTCTGCTCAGGCTAAACAATACAATCATGTGACCTTAATATGCCATGGCTCAAAACGAACCCCCAGGTGGTTTCTCTCAGTGTAGCGCAGATGGACATAATCGAGATTCTGGAGCTTTTTAAAAACATCTGTCCGGGTAAACCGCCGGGTAAAGTTGTCGCTTCCGAGCCGGACACTACCCACGTCAAAATCACTGATGCCATGAAAGGAATATCCCGGCGGGGCCAGCGATCGCGAGGCGAGCGACAAGTTTCCCTTTGTCCTGACGGCTTTTCTGAAAAAAAGGTAAAACTGCTTGGGGATGCCCCTTATGCCCGATGTGAGGATCAGTTCGTTGCCCACATCGCCGGACATTTTCCGGTATGTTTTCAGAGATCGGCCTGTGAAAAGAAAATTGCCGGTTCCGGGAACCCTTACAAATGCCTCTTTTTGGACACCATCCGTTATCTGGCGCAAGGGTTTTTTGCCCATGAACCCATACAGCCGGGCATCCTGGTAAAACATTTTTTCCATGAAATCGATTTCAGCGCGCGTAAACAAACCGATATGCGCGTCATAGCGTGCATGGGTGAGGGCGGAGTCAAAATCCATCAAGGCGAAATTGCCGTGCCCCGCTGACACCTGCAAACGGGCAAGACGCCGGGTCAGTGTGCAAAGGAGCCGGTATTCAGCCGGAGAAAGAAAAATGTTCCCTTGCGCGTCACTGGTGAAATCACTCTGGCCAGCAATTGCGGTCCCTTTGCGGGTAGACCGAGAGGGTAGGGGCGGGGGAGATGTACCGGCCAGGGCGATACCAGGTACCCATTTACAGATGAACACCGATACAATGGATTTTAAAAAGGTTCGTCTATTCATCTTTGACCTTTTTCGAGTTGAAGGGGCACACAAACTTCAAAAAAAAACAGCCGTCAACTGGCTGTTTCATCATTGCGCAAGGCGTACGGTTTTTGAGTGCATAACCGCCATTGGCATTGTGCTGGTCAGGATTCCCCCACAGTATGGTATTGCATCAAGTGTTTTAGCTGGCTTTTCTGATCTTCGGACAATTCTCCAAATTGAACACTCCGCCGGCGCACCGGTACCGTGCTGAAAGGGTTTTTCTTTTCAACCTGCGTGTCACGAACGAGCTGAAAGGGGATGTCCTTAATGTACAACTGGTGTTTGGTGACAAAGATATCAAGGGCACGCGCCCCATTGGTCGCACCTTCATTGGCCAGGTAGGTGAAGGCAAGCCCTCCAGAACTGATATCCTTGATCTGGCCCACATGGTTCGATTTTTGTCTGACGGCGGCGAATGCACCGTTTACCGCTTTGAAACGTTTTTGTTTTCGGCGGTTTTTGTTGTTGTTATCGGTCAATTTTAGTAAACAATTTCAAAAAGTAAGAAGCTGAATATCTTTTCAATGGAGACAAAGACCAATGATCCCTCGACTGAATTCTGGGCTTTATAGAATAAATTGTGTGCGTGTGTCAAGGAAAAACTGGATTGCCCATGCTTGTAACCCTTCATAATCATAGAAGTAATTTATTAGAAACAGTCCGTCGTAATTAATAACAGCCTCCCTTTCCCAGAGCCTGGGCATTTAAACCATCTGTGCTGATACATGTTTCTAATGGTTATGATTAAGAATGATGATGACCAGTTGAGAAGACTGTATTGTCAGCTAAGATGTGAAAACGTATACCTAAATTTGTTGCAGCCATCCGGATACGATGGCAAAAAATAACACGGCCAGGGTCATGCCTGCCAGAGTGTGGGCGGCCAGGCGATGCCATCCTGTCTCCCGGCGTTTTTCCCGGTAGCCCATGAGGGCGCCCAGCAGGGCTCCGGCCAGAATACCGCCGGCATGCCCCCAGTTGTTGATTCCAGGTATTAAGATTCCAAAGGCGAAAATGCCGATAACCCAGCCGCCCACCTGTCGGTAAACAGCCTGGCCATACATGCCTCCCCTGTTTTTCCCAAAGTAGAGCGCGGCGCCGATCAGACTGCACACCGCAGCAGAGGAACCGATAGTGAATTCCACACCGGCCAGATAGCTGACGGCAAACCCGGCTATCCCGCCCAGCGTGTAGATAATGAACATTCTGGATATGTTGTATTCTCGAATGATCAAGGGCGCAATCTGTCTGAGGGCCAGCATGTTGAATAAAATGTGCAGGATGCCGCCATGAAGGTAATTGGCGGAAATAAGGGTCCACCACCGGTGCATGCGATCGATGGGCAGGGTGCCGGTGGCGCCGAATATCAGCAGACCCTGGCTGCCGGGCGAAAGAAATGTCAGGGGATTGCCCGTAAATTTCAATCCTCTCGGGGCAAACAGTACCGAAATGATGAACATGCCCGCATTGAGGTAGATGATGGCCTTGATCAGTGAATCGGGATCATTCATTATCTGGGTGAAAATGTTGTTTCTTATCCTCGATCCGGGCCGGGCAGTTCCGCAGTAGGGGCATTGCGCCTCATCCGACCCCACTAGTTTACGGCAGCTTGGGCATAATATGGGTGGTTTGTCGGCAGCATTCATGCATGGTCTCCGAATCATGGATTATGTGAATTGGGCGTTCATCTGTTAACCGAAAATGAACATCGAACATCCAATATCGAATGTGGTTTGTTAGCTTGCAGCGTTTTAGTTTTTCCAGAGTATCAGTCGAGCGGTTATAGGTTTCACGCATCCGTCCCAGGCAGAGAAAGTAATGATTCCGAGGGTGTCTGTCAATTATTACTAACGATCTGTTCTTGATTTGGGATTATCGGCTGTGCTAAAAATCGAAGTATGGAAAATTTGAATATATATGTGGTGTATATGACCGCCGGGGACAAAGATGAAGCCCGGTCGATCGGCAAGGTGCTTGTTGAATCAAGGTTGGCTGCCTGTGTGAATATTCTGGAGAACATGACGTCTTTATACAGCTGGGAAGGGCGCTTCCAGGAGGACCGTGAAGTGGTTTTGATCGCCAAGACAACGGCTGACCGGTTTGCCGAATTGAAAACAAAAGTAGCCTCTCTGCACAGCTATGACTGCCCGTGCATTCTGGGGTTTCCGGTTACAGAAGGGCATCCGCCGTTTT